>NZ_JBGQOG010000019.1:0-85140 GCF_052113705.1 Phaeovulum sp. W22_SRMD_FR3
CTACCTCAGCCCGATGGAGTTCGAGGCCCGCGCTATGCTAGCTTAACCTGCTGTCCACGAAACCGGCAGCAGCTCATCCTGTCGAACCACCTCATAGCGCATGGTCATCCGGCAACAGCCGATCACCCGGCACGCCCGCCGTTCGCTCATCCCGAGATTTGCCGCCAGATGCGCGACCGCTTGCCGCGTCGCGACGGGCGTCCCCACTTTTTTCCCAAGAGATCCTTCAACCCGGCATTGTCGACCATCGCATCCGCCAGCAGCCGTTTCAGACGGGCATTTTCGTCTTCGAGCCCCATCAGGCGTTTGGCATCGCTGACATCCATCCCGCCAAACTTGGCGTTCCACGTGTAGACGGTCGCATCGCTGACGCCGTGCTTGCGGCACAGATCGGCGACGCAAACGCTTGCCTCATGCTGCTTTAAAATGCAGATGATCTGGTCTTCGGTAAACCTGCTGCCCTTCATCTTTGGACCTTTCGCGTGGGCCAGACTGGTTCAGGGTAGCGTTGAAACAAAGCCATGCATCCCAGGTCGGAAGTCACGCGGCAAGCCAATCAGGCACGACAAGCGCCGTTACAGGATCGAGATTATATTCGGTCGCTTAAAAGACTGGCGCAGGGTCGCCACCCGATACGATAGGTCCCCAAAGGTCTTCCTTTCAGCCATCACCCTCGCCGCAACCGTCATCTTCTGGCCATGACGCGAGAACGAGATGCCGCAACGGGGCCTGCGTCGCGATCCGTTCGTTACCGTTGCAAAATGGAGGGTAATTTGGCGTCATTCCCGTATCGGATCCCTAGGGAGGACTGCGGGATGAGACTGTTTACCGGATTGAATGTGTCGCTGGCAAACACCGCCATTGGCGTGATCCGCGAACAGGGGCAGCACGGGGTTGCGCGCCGCCGTGTCGCAACGCGCGCCATGGTTGCCCTGGCCAGACGCGTCGGGGTGATCCTTCACCGAACGGGGGGTGAGGACACCGCCTTCCGGTCCGGCATCGCAGGCCCCATTCGGCCTGACGACTCGCGTTCCCAACTGTTTCCTGCCGAAACGCAGGCTTTCGCGGTCCCCCCGGGACGCGGTTCCGATGAGGCCGTGGTCAGGATTGCTGCCCGCAACACGAAGCACCCCAGTGAGACGGGCACATCGGCATTGCATGGAACCAGCATCATCTTGGCAACCGTTGCGCTGGCCAACAAGCTCGCCCGAAACGCAGGGAGCGTTCTGCGCAACGGGATCCGATTCAGCGCTCGAAGAGACATGGCCGTGGACACCATCTGACGCTTTCCACGGTCAACAGGGGGGGGCGACATGGAGGTCAGCATGGAAAGGAGAACATACGCCCCCAGAGTCTGACGGTCCTCAGGGTCAGCAAGGACCTTGCCGCCAATGAGACCAAGGCGCGTGCGTAACCCCATCAAGGCCACGGCCCGCGCGCCGATCAACAGGCCGGATACCTATGCGTGATTTCCGAAGTCGTGCCAAAGTCTCAGTTGCGAACAGCAGCCGACAGATACGCCAGGGCCGGGTTTGACCCGAAAAGGCGTACCGGCGCCTTTCAGTCCGACCGCTCCGCAGGGCCCGCCATCACCTGCGCCAGCACCTCCCAGAAGCGCTCATTCATTTGGCTGACGTTGAACCGCATGAACTCCGCCGCCGCCTGCGCCGGGCTGAAGATATTGCCCGGCGCCAGCACCACGTTCTGACGCATCGCCGCCTGCGCGCTCGCTGCCGCATCCCGGCCATCGGGCAGCCTGCACCACAGTTAGAACCCGCCGCGCGGCATCAGCCAGGGTTCGATGCCCAGGTGCGCCAGCCGGGCGGCACAGTCCTTGCGCGCGCGCCAGCCTGCGCCGCACACCCCCGACATGTTTGCGATAGCTGCCGTCGATCAGCGTTGCATGGACGATCGCCGCCGCCACCGGACCGGGCCCCCCGAAATGCGTTGCCACCTGCAGATCGGTCAGCGCCGCGATCATATCGGGCGGTCCCGCGATATAGCCGCACCGGAGCGCGGCCGAGAGCGTCTTGGAAAAGCTGCCGATGCGGATAACCCGCTCCAGCCCGTCCAGGGTGGCCAGCCGTGGCGACAGATCGGGTTCGAGCACCGCGAAAGTGTCATCCTCGACAATGTTCAGGTCATGCGAAGCGGCGCGTGTCAGCAGCCGGTGCGCGGTTTTCGGGCTGATCGTGCCGCCGGTCGGGTTGCGCAGTGCGGAATTGGTGATGTAGAGGCGTGGGGCGTGATCGGCCAGCGCCGCCGTGAAGGCGGGCAGATCCGGCCCGGAGGGCGTGAAGGGAACCGACACGATCCTTTCCTTGTACACCCGGAGCAGCGCCTGGAAATTGAAGAAACAGGGGTCGTCCACCAGCACCGTATCGCCCGGCCGCAGCAGATAGCGACAAATCAGATCAAGGGCTTGCGAGCCTGAACTGGTCAGCAGGATCGTCTCGGGGCGGATCGCCAGCCCCTCATCTGCAAATTGCCGCGCCAGAATCCGGCGCAGGTTCTGCGACCCGAGGCTGCTGCCGTAGTCGGTCAGATCGGCATCCGGTCCCCGCGCCAGTTGCCGCAAGGCCCGCCGCATCTCCGCCTGCGGCATCCAGTCCGGGGGCAGCCAGCCACAGTCGGGTTTCAGCACGTCAGGCTCTGCATCCAGCGACTGGCGCGACACCCAGAAAGGATCCATGTCGCGTGCAGGCGCGGGTCCGGGCCCGCGCAGGTCCAGCGACGGCGAGCTGCCCGCGACATAAAAGCTGGATCCGGCGCGCGAGCGGATCAGACCTTCGGCGACCAGCCGGTCATAAGCCTCGACCACCGTCGAGGGCGACACCCCCATCATCCCGGCAAAGCGCCGGATCGAGGGCAGGCGCTCTCCCGGCACCAGCGCGCGCGGCGAGCTTGCGTCGGATCGCCTCCATGACATCGTTCGTGCGGGGGGATCGGGTCATTGCAGTGAATTGTATCCCTGACTGGAGCCGTACAGTTTGGCGCAATCGTATCGGTCCGTCCCTGTCCGCGCCAGCGCCAGGGCATTATCCCGGCGCAAAAGCGATCAGGTGGCCAATGAAGCGGTTTGGGGCAGGCTGGGGCAGCGGGCTCTTAGGGGTCATCATCTTCAGCGGATCGCTGCCTGCGACGCGGGTGGCGGTGCGGGATTTTCGCCGCTGTTTCTGACCTCAGCGCGGGCGGTGATCCCGGCATTGCTGGGCCTCGACCTCTTGATCGCGCTGCGGCAGGCGCGGCCGGTGCGCCGTGATCTGGCATCGCTGGGCTTTACGGCCGCCGGGGTGGTGATCGGCTTTCCGCTGCTGACGGCGCTGGCGCTGCGGCAGATGACCTCGGCCCATTCCATCGTGTTCATCGGGCTTTTGCCGCTGGCCACGGCGCTTTTCGCCGTGCTGCGCGGCGGCGAGCGGCCCGGTCCGGTCTTTTGGCTGTTTTCCGGCGCGGGCAGTCTGGCGGTCGCGGGCTTTGCCGAGGGCGCGGTATTGTCGCGCCGGCTCGGGGGCTGGCAGGTGATCTCGTGGGCGCTGGTGCTGTGACTGCCGATGATGGCCGCGCTGATGCTGGCAACCTGGCCTGCGGGTTTCGCGGAGATCACGCCGTCGCAATGGCTGAGCCTTGGCTATGTCTCGGTGTTCAGCATGCTGGTGGGGTTTGTCTTCTGGTATCGCGGTCTGGCGCGTGGCGGGATCGCGGGGGTGGGCCAGTTGCAACTGCTGCAGCCCTTCTTCGGGCTGGCGCTGGCGGCACTGCTGCTGGGCGAGCCCGTGGCCTGGTCCATGATCGCGGTGACGGTATTTGTGGTCCTTTGTGTCGCGGGGGCGAAAAGGTTCGCCTCAGGCGGAGAACTCCCCGCGCGGCGGCGCAATACCCTCTTGCCCCGCACCCGAAGGGGGCAACAGTCACGGGGGCACAGTCACGCGGCCTCATCGAGAGATCCGCGGCCGCAGGCTTTGGCAGGGGCAGAACAGGTCTCTTGCAGTCAGAGCGAAGAATTTTACGCGCGGAGCATGGAAGCAAGACAGCTGGGCCGCAAGATGGGCGGGCCGCGCCGCCGCACGTCCGCTTTGAACCCTTCGCCGCCCGGGAAAATCCTGCTAATCTCGGCGGATGACAGCGACCGGACAGTATCTCTTTCGCAAAGTGACTACGGGTGATCTGGCCCTGCTGTCGGGGTGGCGGGCACAGCCGCATGTCCGTGCCTGGTGGGGCGAAGATCAGCCCGATGGTGCAGAGAACCGCGCTGACCCACGCGTTGCCAGATGGATCGTCGAGACGGCGGGCAAACCCTTTGCCTTCATGCAGGATTACACGGTCCATGGTTGGGAGACGCATCATTTCGCCCCTCTTCCGGCGGGGTCACGGGGGATCGACCAATATATCGGCGCGGCTGAGATGATCGGCCTCGGCCACGGCACGGCCTTCATCCGGCAAAGGGTGCGAGATCTGTTCGCGGCCGGTGCGCCCGTCGTTGCGACCGATCCGCATCCTGAGAACGCACGCGCGATTGCCGTCTACCGGAAAATCGGCTTTGAAGTCTTTGGTCCCGCGCAGGAAACCCCGTGGGGACTGATCTTGCCGATGAAGATCGAAGGCTAGATCGACCGGCGGCCTTGCGCCCGAAGGGCTGATGCGGCGCGGCAGAGCAGGGTCGTCCCTGAAACTCTGGCCTTTGGTATGTTTCGCGCTGGCCAGTCCCGCCCGACAGGCGGCGAGGGTCCGCGCACCGGTGCCTCAGGCGGCCATATCGTTGCCGCTATCTGTCGTCCGGCCCCTATGGCTGGTGGGTGGGGACGGGCGGCGGCGCTACGCGACCTTGAAGCGGATATGCGGTTGTCCCGGCACGGCCGAGGCGCTGATCTCGGCCTCAACCCGGAAGACATCGCGCAAAAGCCTCTCGGTCAGCACGGTCTCGGGCGGGCCAAAGGCCACCACGGCGCCGTCTTGCAGCACCACGATCCGGTCGCAGAACATCGCGGCCAGATTAAGGTCGTGCAGGGCGACGATGCTGGTCTGCTCAAGGTCGCGGACCATCCGCAGGATCTCGATCTGGTGGTGGATGTCGAGATGGTTCGTCGGCTCATCCAGAAACATCACGCGGGGGGCCTGCGCCAGCGCGCGGGCAATGTGAACCCGCTGCCGCTCGCCCCCAGACAGGGTCTGCCAGGGCTGGGTCCGGCGGCTGGTCATGTCCACCCGCGCCAAAGCGTCGGCCACCGCGGCCTCATCCTGCGCCGACCAGCCCGCCAGCGCCGAGCGGTGCGGGGTCCGCCCCAGCCGCACCACATCGCGCACCGAGACATTGGTGTCGGTCGCGGCGCTTTGCTGCACAAAGGCCACCTGCCGCGCCAGCACCCGGCGCGGTACATGTGCAATGTTCTGACCGTTGATCTCGACCTGCCCGGATTGCGGTGTCCGCAGCCCCGCCAGCAGCCGCAGGAGTGAGGATTTCCCCGAGCCGTTCGGCCCGATCAGGCCCAGCGTTTCCCCCGGTTCCACCGCCAGCGAGACATCCGAAACGATGGTCCGGCGGCGGACGCCCCAGACCAGATTACGGGCGATGACACTCATATCTGCGGCCTCGAACGGTAGAGGATGATGGCAAAGAAGGGCACGCCGACCAGCGCGGTGACCACACCGATCGGGATGGTCTGCTGCGTCACGATCACGCGTGAGGCGATGTCGGCCAGCACCATGAAGACCGCGCCCGCCGCCGCGCAGGCGGGCAGCAGCCGCAGATGCATCGGCCCGACGATGGCGCGCGCCGCATGGGGTACCACCAGGCCGACAAAGCCGATCGCCCCCACCATGCTGACAATGGTCGCCGTCACCATCGCGGTCACACCGAACAGGATCAGCCGGATCCGGCCCACCGGCACGCCCAGCGCCGCCGCATCTTCATCGCCGAAGGTGAAGGCATCGAGCGAGCGGGCCATCCAGAGACAGACCGCAAACCCCAGCACCACCACGAAAAACAGCAGTTGCGCATCGGGCCAGCGCACGCCGCCGAAGCTGCCGAGCAGCCAGAACATCACATCGCGCGCCTGCTGTGCATTGCCCGAGGTGGTAACGATATAAGAGGTCAGCGCGTTGAAAAGCTGCGAGGCGGCCACCCCGGCCAGAATGGTGTGGTTCGGCCCGCTCGTGGCGCCATTCGACAGGAGGGCCACCAGCGCGAAAGCGGCAAAGGCCCCGGCAAAAGCCCCCATCGAGAGCGAGAGCCCGCCAGCGCCGATGCCCAGCACAATCACGCAGACCGCCCCCGTCGAGGCCCCCGCCGAAACGCCGAGCACAAAGGGTTCGGCCAGTGCGTTGCGCAACAGGGCCTGCAGGATCGCGCCGCAGAGCGCCAGCCCGGCCCCGGCAAGGGCCGCGACCAGGGCGCGGCTCAGCCGCAGGTCCCAGACCACGCTTTGCTGGATCGGCGGAATGTCGGCGTGGGTCAGGCCCAGACTGTTGCTGACCGCCAGAAATACCGTGCGCAGCCCGATGGTGTAATCGCCAATGGCGGTCGCCGATGCGACCGCCATCACCAGAATGACCAGTGCCAGCACGAGAACAAGAACCAGCCTGCGTGTCTGGTCGCGTGTGTCATCCATCGGCGCGATCACGGCAGCTCAAGCGTCCTGAGCTGTGCCGCCACTTCCTCGGCGCCGTAAAGGGTGCGGATGCTCGGGTTCATCGCGGCCCCGCTCATCTCGACGATCCGGCCGGATTTCACCGCCTCCATCTGGCTGACCGTCGGGTCCGAGGTCAGAAAGGCGATCTTGGCCGCCGCCGTGTCCAGATCCCAGCGGTTGCGGTCGACCTGTGCCGCCACAAAGACGGTCGGGTTGGCGGCCATGATGCCCTCCCAGCCGAGCGTTGGCCATTCGGCCTCGGTTTTCACGGCGTTGGTGCCGCCAAGGATGTCGGCGATATAGCCCGAGGGGCCATTGCCGCCGCCCAGATAGGCATCATCCGCCGGCGAGGGGCTGGAGAACCAGAACAGGAAGCTCAGCTTGTCATTCTGGGCGAATTCGGCGCGGAGCTTGGCTTCGCGCGCCTTGAAATCCGCGATCAGCGCGTCGCCCCGGTCCGCCACGTCATAGATGCGCGCCATATCTTCGATCTCTTGGTAGAGCAGATCCATGGTCCAGAGGCTGCCGCGGCTGCCATAGGCATCCTTGCCCGTCTGCGCGGTGGAGCAGGCACTGGGCGAGAGATAGGTGGGGATGCCGAGCTTTTCGAAATCCGCACGCTTGGCGACCTTGCTGTCGGGCCCCATCAGGGTGAGCAACATCGCGGGCACGAAATCGGGCTGTTTCGACAGCACCGCTTCCAGCGTCGGGAATTCGACGGTCAGCACCTCCACCTTGCTGTTGGCGGCCTCCAGCTCCGGCAGAACCTTGTTCGGCCAGAAAGCAGTGGCGGCCATCCGGTCCTCAAGCCCCAGAAGGAACAGGATCTCAGCGCTGTTTTGCCCCAGCGCGACCGTCCGCTCGGGCGCCTTGGTGAAGGTGACCTGTTCACCGCAATTCTCGATGGTGAGGGGGTAGCTCGTCCGCTCCGCCTGCGCGGCGGTGCAAAAAAGTGCCGCGGTGAGGCCGCTCAGCGCCGCAAGGCCAGTGGTGCGCATGTGATCCATCCATTTCCGACAAAAAAAGTCGGTTGCTGGTAGGCGGCGGCAGCGGAAAGATCAAGAGTGTTTTTGTCGGAAAATGCCGCGAGGCTGGCCGTGGCGCGGGTAGTGACTGTGCGGGGGGCGTGGTTTACCGCACGGTAAGGGCTGACGGCTATGCTGCGCCCCGAGGAAGGGGCCCGCGCGATGACAGACACCACCACCTGGGGATGGTATTCACCCAGCCCATGGCCCGGGTTTTCCATCTCTGATCAGGACAATCTCGACGCCAGCGGGAACGGCCTTGCCGTCAATCCGGCAGGCTATGTCGAGTTTGTGATGCGCGACAGCAATGGCGATGGCATCATCTATGACCATGACACGGATGATGTGCAGCCTGCCGATTACGCCGAATATATCCTGGGCCCGACACTGACGCTGCATCCGCAGGAAATCGCGCTGTATACCGGCTCGACCATGGTGATCGGCGGTGTCACCTACACCAACCTCAATATTGAAGTGACACTGTTTGAGGACGGTTCCTGGGGGGCGCGTCTGATGGACAGTTCGATCCCGCCCGGGACGCATCACATGAATGTGGAGCAGGTGACGCTCGGCACCTGGAATGGTGTGGAATATGATGGGGTGTATACCGCGAATGTGGACAATCCCTTTGTCTGCTTTGCGGCGCAAACCCGGATCGCGACCGAGCGCGGATGGCTGCGCGCCGATGCGCTTGCGGTGGGTGACAGGGTCGTGACGCGGGATGATGGGGTGCAGGAGATCCTCTGGACCGGGCGGCGGCAAGTCTTCGCCCGGGGACGGCATGCGCCCTGGATGGTGCGGGCAGGCGCCTTCGGGGCGCATGGCACGCTGATGCTGTCGGCGCAGCACCGGCTGTTTCTGGCTCCGGCAGCGGCGCAGGGCAGGGACAGCGGCTATCTTGCTGCCATCAAACATCTGGGCCAGGCCCGAGACGGCCGGATCGCGCGGCTGACCACGGGACGGTTGCTGACCTATGTGCATTTCCTGCTGCCGCGCCATGCGTTGGTCTGCGCCGAGGGGCTCTGGGCGGAGAGCCTCTATCCCGGACCCGAGGCGCTGGCCGCGCTGAGTGAGGCGGTGCGCGATGATTTGCTGGCCCGCGGCGGCCTTGCGGGGGCGGCGCTGCCCGCGGCCTATGGCCCGATGGCGCGCCGCTGCCTGAACCGGCGCGAGACGGCATCGCTGCTCCGGGGGCAGGGCGCTGAGGCCTGGATCAGACCGGTCGCGGAGGATCTGCCGCGGTGGCGGCAGGTCCCCGGTGGGGATGCTGCGCGCCCCGAGCCGCTGGCCTGTTGAGGGCCTGGCCCGTTGCGGGCCTGATTTGGTGAGGGCCAGACCTGTTGGTGGCCACACCTGTTGGGGACCCGTTGTTTAGCGCCTGACCTGTTGGAGGCAGCGCAGCCGGCTTTGGCCCACGCGCGCCGCACCGCACGGGTAACGCTCCGGTACCGCTGCGCCGCATCCTCCGTCAGGGCGGGCGTGCGGCATTGACAGGGCGCCCCATCGCCCGCTATCCCGGCGTCAAGGTTTCGTGCACCTGCCGCCTGCGGATGAAAATCACGGTGAAGCCCGACACGACGTTCTTCTCTTTCCCAAAGCGCATTTCGCAGCTGGGCAATGCAGGTCCCCATCCCGATCGAAATGCCTCTTTGAGGAATGAGCGATGTCGTCCGGAACCGCATCTGATAACCGTTTTCTGACCGCCCCCATCGGGCGGTTGTTCCTGTCCAATGCCCTGCCCATGATCGTGCTGATGTCGATGGGCGGGCTGCTCAATCTGGCCGATGCCGCGTTTCTGGGGCATTTTGTCGGCCCGCAAGCGCTGGCGGCCGTGAGCATCTGCTTTCCGCTGGTGATGCTCACCCTGGCGCTCTCAACACTGGTCAGCGGCGGCATGGCGAGCCTGTTGGCGCGGCATCTGGGGGCGGGGGAGCGCCGGGCCGCGGGCGTTGTGTTCGCCCGCGCGCATGGGCTGGCCTTGTGCCTTTCCCTTTGTCTCTTCCTGGCTTTTGGGGCCGGGGGAGCCGGAATCCTGCGGCTGATCACCGCGGATGACGGGGAAACCGCGCGGATGGCGCATCAATACATGCTGATCCTGGTGATCGGCACGCCGCTGCAATTCTGGCTGGGGGTGCAGGCGGATGCCCTGCGCACCGAAGGGCGGGCAGGGTTGATGGCCCTGATGTCGGCCGGGGTGACCTTGGCCAATCTGGGGCTGAATTACCTGCTGATTGTCGCGCTGGATCTGGGGGTGGCGGGATCGGCGCTGGGCACGCTGCTGGCGCAGGCTCTGGGCCTTGGGCTGCTGATCGGGCTGCGGCTGCGCGACAGGCGGCTTTTGGCCCTCTCGGTGCTGGCCCCCCGCCACTGGCCGCGCCGCGGGGGTAAGCTTTGGCGCGACGGCTGGCGTCCGATGATCCTGCTGGGGCTGCCGCTCTGCCTGAGCTTCATCGGCATGGCGCTGGTCTCGGCCATGGTGATTGTCACCTTGAAACGAACGCTTCCCGCCGGATACGCCGACGCCATCGCGGCTTACGGCATCGTCACGCGCATTCTCGGCCTGACCTTCATGCCGATCATGGCCATCGCGCTCGCCACCCAGAGCATCGCCGGGCACAACCTTGGCGGGCGTTTGTATCCGCGCTCAGATGCGGCGCTGCGCTGGGCGCTTGTGGCAAGCTTTCTCTATTGCCTCGCCTGTGAGGGGCTGCTTGCCGGGGCCGCTGCCCGCGTCGGCCCCGGTTTTGTTGCCGATCCGGCGGTCGCGGCGCAGGTCGCCCTGATCCTGCGGCATATGCTGTTGCTCTATCTCTTCACCGGGCCGGTGCTGGTGCTCGCCCTCTACTTTCAGGCGATCGGGCAGCCGGGACGCGCGGCGCTGCTCACGCTGACCAAGCCCTTCGTGCTGTCGCCGCTGCTGATCGTGCTCTGCGCCGGGTTTCGCGGGGGCGCTGGTCTCTGGAGTGCGTTTCCGCTGGCCGATGCTGTCATGGTGATCATCGCGGCGCGCCTGATCCTGCGGATCCGGGCAGGGCGGCGGGGGCAGGCGGGGTTCGGCCTGGCGGCAGCGGGGTGACAGACACCCGGTGGCCGTTTGGCGGCGGCAACCGGAAGCTGCCCGAATTGATTCGATTTTGATTGTTCACAATTTCGCACAAAGTCGTGGAATTGCGGATTTTAGCGTCAATTCAGGGACAGAGCCCCGACGCGGCTTTGGCGGCGCCTTGCGGTGAAATCAAGGCAGGCGCCGCCCCTGATTGTTTCCAATTTGACACCGGGACCGGGCAGGGCGATCTGCTGGGCAGCCCGGGCGCATTGCCGCCGCCGCCTTTTGCAAGTGCAGCATTTGCTGGGAATTGTTGAAGCATTCGAGGGCATCGGCCATACTTTTGCGCGGCCGGGGCGCGGGTTCAGCCGGTTTTCCCGCGTCCTGAAAGATGCAGCTGCGGAAACAGTAGCCGTCCAAAAGATGCCAAATTTATGAACATACGCTTAAGGCGGTGGCGACTATCGTCGTTAATCTGCCCTGTTAACGACATTTTTTGCTTTTTCCGCACCGCGTCACAGGGTACATCTTTAACGGCCCGACTGGGGGGCAAAAGTACGGCCATGGGGGTGGCCGGTTGTGAGTGTGGCGCCTTTCGGCGCCGGGTTGTGTAATGTCTGCTGCTGCCGTTGTTTCGAGGGCAAACTGCTTGTCCTCTCAATACGATACATTTGCATAAGTCTTTTGGTGCCTTTCGGCGCCCGATGGCGGCTGACATCTCTGATCCGGCCTTGGTGCCCTCTCGCGATTTTGTCCGGTCTTGTGACCGGGATGAATGGGTCGAGGCGCCGTTTCTACGCGCTGATTATCAACGTGTGGCACGGTGCGCTGCTGCGGATTAAAGAGGTGTAATGATGACGACGTCATATAATGACTGCTCGGATGATAAACTGGACGGGATTGTCGAGGGCACGTCGGGCAGCGATCTGATCAATTACTATTACACCAAGGACCCCGACGGGGACCGGATCGACCACAGTGATGCGATCCTGGCTGGTGAAGCGCCGAATGATGACATCGTTTATGCCGGATATGGCAATGACACCGTCTATGCCGGCGCGGGCAATGACGAAGTCCACGGCGAATCCGGCAATGACGTGCTCTATGGCGAGTCCGGCAATGATTCCCTCGATGGCGGCAGCGGCAATGACAAATTATTCGGCGGCAGCGGCGATGACACGATGCATGGCGGCTCGGGCGCTGACAGCTTCGACGGCGGCACCGGTATGGACTATGTCGATTACCGCGACTCGGGCGCTGGCGTGAACGTCAACCTCGCGACGGGCGTCGGCTCGGGCGGCGATGCGGCGGGTGACACCTATACCGGCACCGATGGCATCTTCGGCTCGGCCTATAACGACACGATGACCGGTTTCGACCAGTCCTCGACCGCCCCCAGCGACACTTTCACCAATGTTTTCTATGGCAATGGCGGCAACGATCTGATGTCGGGCGCTGGCGGCAATGACTACCTTGACGGTGGTGCCGACAATGACACGATCGATGGCGGCGCGGGCGATGACACGATCATTGGCGGCACCGGCAACGACAGCCTGATCGGCGGCGCGGGCAATGATTACATTGATGGCGGCGCGGGCAATGACACGCTGATCGGCGACGGTGACGTGGCGGGCTCGCCCGTGAAGATCACCGTGCTGGCCGGGTCGGACGCGAGCTATCACAACAAGCTTTTCGCCTACACGATCGATCCGGACACCGGCGCGATCACCAATGTGCAGATCCTGACCAACGATGCCTCGTGCAGCGAAGGCAACACCTATACCTACAACGCCGCGCCCGGCGCGACGGTGGGCGTGGGGATCATCACCCCAGAGGGCAAAACCTATTACAGCTCGGGCTATGGTTCGAACGTTGGCTTGAATGGCGACGGCCTGGCGCATACGGCCGGTCTCGGCACCACCGCTTCCGGTGCCGTTGACATTGGCTTTGAAGACATCAAGGGCCTCGGCGACCGCGACTTCAACGATGTTGAGGTCCGGGTGGATCTGGGCACTTCCGGCGCCACCTTCGACAATGCGCATTACGATTATACCTCGACCGCACCCGAGGCAGGGGCTGGCAATGACACGCTGATCGGTGGTGACGGCAATGACGTCATCCTGGGCGGCGGCGGCGACGACAGCATTCTGGGCGGCAACGGCCGGGATTCCGTCGATGGCGGCAGCGGCAACGATTACATCAACACCTCCTCGACGCTGGAGCGGCCGGACCTTGGCTATCCGGGTCTGTTCCCCGGCGACACCAACACCACCGACGACATGGACACCGTCTATGGTGGCGCGGGCAATGACACGATCATCACCGGTGACGACCGCGATTACATCGACGGCGGCGACGGCAATGACAGCATTGATGCGGGCGTGGACGCCGATACCGTCTTTGGCGGCGCGGGCAATGATTACATCGTCGGCGGCGAAGGCTCGGACAGCATCGACGGCGGCGACGGCGACGACACCATCTATGGCGGTCTGGCACCGGGCTATCCGGATGCGCTGAACGTGCCGGATGCCACCGATCTGGTGCCGAACAACGGCCGTGACACGATCAACGGCGGGGCTGGCAATGACCACATCTATGGTCAGGACGACAACGACCTGATCCACGGCGGCGCGGGCAATGATTACATTGACGGCGGCATCGACAATGACACGATCTACGGCGATGCGGGCAATGACACGATCATTGGCGGCGACGGCGTGGACAGCCTGGTCGGCGGCGATGACCGCGATCTGTTCATCGTCGGGTCGCAATCGGCGGGGGCGGGTGATGTCATCGACGGCAGCGAAGGCGGCGACGATTACGACACGCTGGATCTGACCGGTGCCGGGCCGCTGCGCATCGTTTATGATGCGAACAACCCGGAAAATGGTGTGGTCAACTTCTATGACGCGGATCACAACATCACCAACACGCTGACCTTCACCAATATCGAGAACATCGTGCCCTGCTTTACCCCGGGCACGCTGATCGCGACGCCGAAGGGCGAAAAGCTGGTGGAAGAGCTTCGCGTCGGCGACCGGGTGATCACCCGCGACAACGGCATTCAGGAAATCCGCTGGCTGGGCCGCCGGGATCTGACCCGGGCAGAGCTGGAACTGGCGCCGCATCTCAAGCCGATCCTGATCCGCGCGGGTGCGCTGGGCAATGGTCTGCCCGAGCGCGACATGATGGTCTCGCCGAACCACCGCATGCTGGTCGCCAATGACCGCACTTCGCTCTATTTCGAAGAGCATGAGGTTCTGGCGGCGGCCAAGCATCTGGTGGACCACAAGGGCGTGCGCGCCGTCGAAACCCTGGGCACCAGCTATGTGCACATGATGTTCGACAACCACGAGGTTGTGTTGGGCAACGGCGCCTGGACCGAAAGCTTCCAGCCCGGCGACATGACGCTCGGCGGCATGGGCAATGCCCAGCGCAGCGAGATTTTCGAGCTCTTCCCCGAGCTGAAAACCCGCGAAGGCATTGATGGCTACAGCGCGGCCCGCCGCACGCTGAAGCTGCATGAAGCGGCCTTGCTGAAGATCGGCTGAGCCCTGCGGCCCCGCGCCGTTCTGCACGGGGGGAGCTGGCCGGATTTCGGGGTCTGCCCCGGGGTGTATGGCTAGGGGACATGACAAAAGGCCTGAAAAATAAGCCGCCGCACCCGGAAACGGGGGTGGCGGTTCTTCGTTTTGCTCATGTTTACCAATCACTAAGGGTGCTCCGGTAAAGCTTGGAGGCAGGGATTTCCCACTGCCCCGGGCGGAGGTCCGGTTGGGGCAAGATACCGGAACAAAGCGCTGGACCAAATCGGGCAGGCAGGTGTGACAGAACAAGGACGTGGCCGATGACGCTGGGGGACATGCGGATGCAGACGGCGGGGTTGCAGGAGGCCCGTGACCGTTTGGGCGGGGTGTTTGACGCCAGTCCGGCGCCGGTCACCCGGCTGATCGGCGACCTGGACGCTGGCCCGCTGCAGGTCCATTCGGAAGCCGAGGGCGGGGCCGCGCTCTGGCAGGGCGATTGCGCGCTGCTGATGGCCGCGATTCCCTGTTTCACGCCCGGCACCACCCTGGCCAGCCAGCGCGGGATGATCGCGGTGGAAGATCTGCAGCCCGGCGACCAGTTGGTCACCCGCGACAATGGCCTGCAACCGTTGCTCTGGTCCGGACGCCGGAGATTTGATTGGCGGATGCTGGGGATGAACCCGGTATTGCGCCCGATCGAGATTGCGGCCGGGGCACTTGCGCCCGGTCTGCCGTTGCGCAAAGTGCTGGTCTCGCCGAACCACCGCCTGCTGACGCGTGCGCCCGAGGCGGGCCATGACGAAGGCGGCGAGCGGCTGATCGAGGCCCGGGCGATGGTGGGCCAGCCCGGCATCACCCGCGCGGCGGTGCCGGAGGTCAGCTATGTGCAATTGTTGTTCGCGCGGCACGAACTCTTGCTGGGCGAAGGCATCTGGAGCGAGAGTTTCCAACCCGATGCGCTTCGGTTGCTGGCACTGGGCGAAGAGGGCCTGGCCGATTTTCTCGCGCATAATCCTGAATTTATGCCGGATGAGGCGGGATGTGCCGCTCCGGCCTATGCCAGCGCGCGGCCGCATATGAACCCGATCGCCGAATGGGATCAGGACCGCCGTGAAGACGGCGATGATCTGGGCCAGGCCTCGGTCGCCTGAGCCGGCTGTGCGCGCGCCGGGGCGCTGTCCCGCAGCGCTGGCGCAGGCAGCACCCGCCACAAAAGCTGCCGTCACCGGCAGGATGACCCCTCGGCGCGACTTTAACCTGTCATTAACCAGCCATGAATCTGCCCCGATTGCCGGGCATCTCAGACGGTGGGACATGCCCCGCCCCGAGGAGATTCGACTTGGCCACCTACAATGGTAACAATTCCAGCAACGTCATCTACGGCACCAACGGCGCCGACACCGCCTATGGCAATGGCGGCAATGACACGATCTACGGCTTTGGCGGCGACGATTACATCGAGGGCAATGCCGGGCGCGACAGTCTGCTCGGCGGCGATGGCAATGACACGCTGGATGGCGGCGCGGACAATGACAACCTTCAGGGCAATGCGGGCAACGACAGCCTGATCGGCGGCACCGGCAATGACACGCTCTCGGGCGGGGCGGATGATGACACGCTCTCGGGGGGCGATGGCACCGATCTGCTGAACGGCGATGACGGCAATGACCTGTTGATGGGCGATGCCGGGTCCGACACGCTGAACGGCGGCACCGGCAACGACACGCTGGATGGCGGTGCCGACAATGACTCGCTCTCGGGCAATGACGGGGATGACTATCTGACGGGCGGTGCCGGGGCGGATACGCTGATCGGCGGCACCGGGAATGACACGCTGGATGGCGGCACCGAGAATGACAACCTGCAGGGCAATGACGGCAATGACAGTCTGATCGGCGGCGCGGGCAATGACACACTCTCCGGCGGGACGGGCGATGACACGCTCGACGGGGGCGACGGCGCCGACAGCCTGAGCGGCGATGACGGCAATGATCTGCTGAACGGCGGGGCGGGGAATGACACGCTGAACGGTGGCGTGGGCAATGACACGCTGATCGGCGGTGCGGGGGCCGACTACCTGAACGGCGGCACCGGCATGGATTTTGCCGATTATTCTGCCTCGGGCGCCGGGGTGAATGTCAATCTGAACACGGGCGCCGGGTCGGGGGGCGATGCGGCGGGCGACACGCTGACCGGCGTCGATGGGGTCTATGGCTCGGCCTATAACGACACGCTGATCGGCTTTGACGGCTCCTCCACCTCGGCTTCGGACACCTACACAAACATCTTCTACGGCGGCGCGGGCGATGATTACATCGACGGCGCGGGCGGTGATGACAGCCTCTATGGCGGCGAGGGCAATGACACGATCTATGGCGGATCGGGCAATGACTATATCGATGGCGGCGCGGGCGCGGACCTGATCGAGGGCGGTGCCGGGTCGGACACGATCACCCTGCGCGAGGGGGAAAGCGGCGGTGATACGATCGTCGGGGCCGAGGATGCGGGCGATACCGATGTCGATGTGCTCAACATCATCGGCCGGGCCAAGGTTGTCAGCACCGCCGGAGACCCCGAGAACGGCTATATCCGCTGGGCCAATGGTGACATCACCTATTTCACCAATATCGAGCGGGTGAATGTCGTGCCCTGTTTCACGCCCGGGGCGCTGATCGAGACCATCGACGGCCCGACCCCGGTGGAGGAGCTGCAGATCGGTCAGCGGGTGCTGACGCGTGACAATGGCTATCAGCCGGTGCGCTGGGTCGGGCAGCGCGATCTCACGGCGGCGGACCTCGCGGCGGCACCCGAGCTGTTGCCGGTGCGGATTGCCGCGGGCGCGATGGGGCGCGGGTTGCCAACGCGCGATCTGATCGTCTCGCCGCAGCACCGGATGTTGGTGACGCGGCGGCGGTCTGAATTGCTGTTCGGCGAGCCGGAGGTTCTGGCCGCGGCGGTGCATCTGATCGGCCAGCCGGGCGTGACACGGCATAGGGTGCAGCAGGTCAGCTATCTGCATGTGCTCTTTGATCAGCATGAGATCATTCTGGCCGAAGGCGCCTGGACCGAGAGCTTTCACCCCGGTGAGTTGGTTCTGAGCGGCATGGACAGCGCGCAGCGGGCGGAGTTGCTCACGCTCTTCCCGCGCCTGGCCGAGGTTCTGGCGGGGCGTCAACGCTATGATGCCGCCCGCCTTAGCCTCAAGCGTCACGAGGTTGCGGTGCTGATGGCGGCCTGATCCCTGTGCCGCTGTTGCTCCCGTTGTTGCTCCCGCCGTCGTGACCCCGGCTGCTGTTGCCGCCGCCGAGATTGCCCGCACCGAGATTGCATCTTCAAGATTGCCCTTAGCGTCATTGCCGTCACCGTCGGTGCCGCCGAGGCCGCTGCCGGGCGCGGCCGTCGCTGTCCCCGGCAATGCACGCCCCCTGCGGCTTTTTGATGCCGGTTGGTCTTGACCTTTCCCCCCCGCACGCGGTCTCTAGGCGCAACGCGTTTGAACAGGGGAATTGGCATGGCAAAGGTAGCATTTCTGGGTCTTGGGGTGATGGGCTATCCGATGGCGGGCCATCTTGCCGCCAAGGGGCATGAAGTCACCGTTTACAACCGCACCGCCGCCAAGGCCGAGGCCTGGGTGGCACAGCATGGGGGCCGGGCGGCCTCGACCCCGCGGGCCGCGGCACAGGGCGCCGAGATCGTCTTTTGCTGCGTCGGCAATGACAATGATCTCCGCTCGGTGGTTCTGGGCGAAAGCGGTGCCTTTGCCGGGATGGAGCCGGGCAGCCTCTTTGTCGATCACACCACCGCTTCCGCCGAAGTGGCGCGCGAATTGGCGGCGGTGGCCGAGGATCTGGGCCTGACCTTCATCGATGCCCCGGTCTCGGGCGGGCAGGCGGGGGCCGAGAACGGCGTGCTTACGGTGATGTGCGGTGGCGATGCGGCGGTCTATGCGACGGCGGAACCGGTGATCATGGCCTATGCCCGCGCCTGCCGTCTGCTGGGGCCGGTGGGCTCGGGGCAGCTGGTCAAGATGGTCAATCAGATCTGCATCGCGGGTCTGGTCCAAGGCCTCTCGGAGGGGGTGCATTTCGCGCAAAAGGCGGGCCTTGATGTCGAGGCGCTGCTGGAGGTGATCTCCAAGGGTGCGGCGGGCAGCTGGCAGATGGAAAACCGCGGCAAGACGATGAATGCCGGGAAATTCGATTTCGGTTTTGCCGTGGACTGGATGCGCAAGGATCTGGGGATTGTTCTGTCCGAGGCGCAGCGCAACGGCGCGAGCCTGCCGGTGACCGCGCTGGTCGATCAGTTCTACGGCGATGTGCAAAAGGCGGGCGGCGGGCGCTGGGACACTTCCTCGCTGCTGACGCGGTTGAAGTGATGGGCATTCCGGCCTGCCGCGCGGCGGCTTTGGAGGCGTTTTTGGCGGGGGTGGCGGCCGCCGATCCGGGGGCAGCCGTCACCCGGGCGCTGGCGGCCGAGCCGATGGCGATTGGCAATGGCCGCCGGGTGATCCTGGCGCTGGGCAAGGCGGCACCGGCGATGGCGCTGGCGGCGCGGCTGGCCTGGCCGGGGGCCGAGGTGCTGGTGGTAACCCATCCCGAGAACCGGACCGAAGTCCCTGGCGCGCGGGTCCTCTATGGCTCGCATCCGGTGCCGGGCCCAGAGGGGGCGGCGGCGGCCGAAGCGGTGCTGGCGCTGGCCGTCTCGCTGACGGCGGCGGATCAGCTCCTTGTGCTGATCTCGGGTGGGGCCTCGGCGCTGTTGCCCGCCCCGGTCGAGGGCGTCACGCTCGCGGACAAGATCGCGGTCACCCGCGCGCTCTTGGCCTCGGGGGCGGAGATCAATCAGATGAACCTCGTGCGCCAGAACCTGTCGCGGCTGAAGGGTGGCGGGCTGGCGCGGGCGGCGGCCCCGGCCCAGATCCGGGCGCTGATCCTGTCGGATGTGATCGGCGATGATCTGAGCGCCATCGGCTCGGGCCCCACCGTGGCCCCTCTGGGCGATGCGGCGGCGGCGCGCGATCTCTTGCAGGATCTGGGTCTCTGGGCGCATCTGCCCACCTCGGTCGTCAAACATCTGGAGCGGAACGTGACGCCGCCGCCGCTGCCGCCGGTGCAGAACCAGTTGATCGGCTCGAACAGCCAATCCCTCGCGGCGATGGTCGAGGCGCTGCCGCCCGCCATGGCGGAACCCCTGCCGCTGGTGGGCGATGTGGGGGCGGCGGCGCTGCGTCTGCTGGGCGATCTCGAAGCGGGGCCGGTGGTGCGCGCCTATGGCGGGGAAACCACGGTGCAGCTGCAGGGCAAGGGCCTTGGCGGCCGCAATCAGGAGCTGGCCCTGCGGCTGGCGCTCTTGGCCGAAGCGGCGGGGGTGCCGGAGGGCTGGGTGTTCCTCTCGGCGGGCACCGACGGGCGCGACGGCCCGACGGAGGCGGCGGGCGCGCTGGTGGATTCCGGCACGCTGGCGCGGATGCGGGCCGCGGGGGTGGACCCGGTCGCGGCCCTGGCCGAGAATGACAGCAATCCCGCGCTGGCGGCCTCGGGCGATCTGATCGTCATTGGCGCCACGGGGACCAATGTCGCCGATCTGCAGATCCTCTGGCCCGGGTGATCTGCGCTCTGCCGGGCGGGGTGCCCCCTGCCCGGCGCGGACGGGCGGTTGGCTTTCGCGGGCGGATGGCTTTTCCCGATGCCCGAAGCGGGGTAAAGAGGCGGGACTGCCAGCGAGAATTGGCAGGTGAAAATGAAATAAGATAGGTCTGAGAACATGTTGTCGTTCATTGCTCATGCAAAACCCGAGGTGCGCTCATGACCCCTCCCGCCCGCGCTGCGGCCGCGATCGAGATTTTGGGCCTCTGGCTCGCGGGGCAACCGGCGGAGGCGGCGCTGACCCAATGGGCGCGCGGCAACCGTTTCGCGGGCTCGGGCGACCGCGCGGCGATCCGTGATCTGGTCTATGCGGTGCTGCGCTGCCAGCGTTCTTATGCGGCGCTGGGGGGCGCGCTGACGGCGCGGGGGTTGATATTGGGCCATTGCCGGGCGCAGGGCATTGATCCGGCGGAATATTTCACCGGCCTGCGCTACGCCCCCGAGGCACTCTCGGAGGCGGAACTGGCGGCGGGTCGCGCGCCCGAGGGCAATGAGGCGCTGGATCTGCCCGATTGGCTGGAGCCGATCCTGCGCGCGGATCTCGGCGATGATTTTGCGGCGGTGATGCAGGCGCAACGTGCCCGGGCGCCGGTGTTCTTGCGGATGAACCTGACCAAGGCCAGCGCGCCCGAGATCATTGCCGCGCTGACCGCCGAGCAGATCGAGGTCTTCCCGCATTCCTTGGCCAGCACCGCGCTGGAGGTGACGCTGAACGCCCGCAAGATCGCGCAGACGAATTCCTATCAGCATGGTCTGGTCGAGCTGCAGGATGCCGCCAGCCAGGCCATGGTCGAGGACCTGCCGCTGGCCCCGGGCATGCGGGTGCTCGACTATTGCGCGGGCGGCGGTGGCAAGGCGCTGGCGGTGGCGGCGCGCTGCAAGGTTGAGGTGATCGCGCATGACATTGACCCCGCACGGATGCGCGATCTGCCGGTGCGCGCGGCGCGGGCGGGAACGAAGATCGAGATCCTGACGCCGGAGGCTTTGGCGCGCGAAGGCGTGCAGCCCTGCGATCTGGTGCTGGTCGATGCGCCCTGCAGCGGCTCGGGCACCTGGCGGCGCACGCCGGAGGCGAAATGGCGGCTGACGCCGGACCGGCTGGCCGAGCTGCAGGCGATTCAAACCGAGGTGCTGGATCTGGCGGCGAAACGCGTCAAACGCGGCGGTCATCTGGCCTATATGACCTGCTCGCTGATCGGCGCCGAGAATGGCGATCAGGTTGACGCTTTCCTCGCGCGCCACCCCGGCTGGACCGAGGTCAGCCGCCGCGCGCTGACGCCATTGCAAGGGGGCGACGGGTTCTTTGGCGCCATTTTGCAGCATGGTTAAAATTTTCTTGGGGTTTTTAGCGGTCCATCAACTATCGTTAAGAGGCTCTTAAGCATTTTTCGGCCGAATGCAGAGGCTCGATTCTGAAGGAGGGCTATGAGTGACGCATCCGGCGCTGTCTCCGCAACCGATGACCCGCACGGCCCTTGCCACCTCTTCGGGGGCGATCTGGCTGGTGGTCGCGGCGGTCGTTTCGCTGGCGATAGCCTTGGTTTCCGAGGCTGAGGTGCTGATGTTCGTGGCGCTGTCGCTCGCCGGGACCTTTCTCACACTGGCGGCGATGCTGCGCGGGCTGTCGGCCCGTCACGCGCGCGCCCGGGCGGCGTTTCAGGATCAGCTGTCGGCCTTTATCGCCAATGACGCGGCGCCGAGTTTCACCACCGACAGCGACGGCGGCATCGGCTTTCAGAACCGCGCCGCGGTCGAGCGGTTCGGCTCGCGCGGGGGGCAGTCGCTGACCCGCGCTTTGGGCGAGATTTTCGCCAACCCCGGCGCGGTGCTTTACCGGCTGCAGAACAAGGCGGCCACCTTGGGCAATGCGCGCGAAGATCTGGTGACGCGGCGCGGCCATGTCCGCCTCTCGGTGCATCAGATCGGCGACGAGGGCTTTTTGTGGCGGCTCGAGGATATGGCCGAGCGGCCCTCGGGCGGCAAGGGGGCGGAAACCATCAGCCTGCCGATGCTGACCGCCTCGAAGAACGGCACCATCCTCTTCATGAACGAGGCCTTGCGGCGTCTGGTGGGCGAGCGGGTGCGCACGCTGGACCGGATCTTTACCGATCTGCCGCTGCGCTCAGGCGAGGAGCATGAGGTGACCACGGTCAACGGCTCGGTCCGCTGCGTGATCGCCGAGATCGACGCCTCGGGCGGGCGGCAGGAGGTGTACCTCTTGCCGATGGTGACCGGGCGCGCGACGGCGACGGATCCGTCCTCGTTCGACGCGCTGCCGGTGGCCTTGCTGCGGCTGACGGCGGATGGCCGGATTCTGGCCGCCAACCGCGCGGCACGCGGCCTCTTGGGCGACCTCGGCCCCGAGGCGAATTTTGTCGAGCTGATGGAAGGGCTGGGGCGTCCGGTCAGCGATTGGCTGGCAGATGCCATCGCGGGCCGTGCCGAGCGGCGGCCGGAAGTGCTGCGCGCGCATCGGGGCGATCAGGAGGTGTTCTTGCAGGTCACCCTCGCACGCGTGGTCGATGAGGGGCGGCCGGGTCTGGTGGCGGTGCTCTCGGATGCGACGCAGCTGAAAACCCTGGAAGCGCAGTTTGTCCAAAGCCAGAAGATGCAGGCGATTGGCCAGCTGGCGGGGGGCGTGGCGCATGATTTCAACAATCTGCTGACCGCGATCTCGGGCCATTGCGACCTGTTGATGCTGCGGCATGACAAGGGCGATCCGGATTTTGCCGACCTTGACCAGATCAGCCAGAATGCCAACCGCGCGGCCAGCCTTGTCGGGCAGCTGTTGGCCTTTTCGCGCAAGCAAACGCTGAAGCCGCGGATCATTGATCTGCGCGACACCATGTCCGATCTGACGCATCTGCTGAACCGTCTGGTGGGCGAGCGGGTGCGGCTCTCGCTCAAACATGACCCCGATCTGCGGCTGATCCGCGCCGACAAGCGGCAGCTGGAGCAGGTGATCATGAACCTCGTGGTGAATGCGCGCGATGCGATGCCGCAGGGCGGCGAGATCCGGATCGAGACGCAGAACCTGCATCTGACCGATGAGCTGAAGCGCGACCGCGCGGCGGTGCAGCCCGGTGATTACGTCGTGGTGCGGGTGATCGACGAAGGTGTCGGCATCGCGCCCGACAAGCTGACCAAGATTTTCGAACCCTTCTACACCACCAAACGCACGGGCGAGGGCACCGGGCTGGGCCTCTCGACGGCTTATGGCATCGTCAAACAGACCGGCGGCTATATTTTCTGCGATTCGGTGGTGGGGTCGGGCAGCTGCTTCACGCTCTACATCCCCTCGCATGACCTCCTGGCCGAGCCGGATGTGGATGAGGACAGCGCGCGGCGCAGCCTGCCTGCGGCCCCCGCGCAAAGCACCGCCGCCACCGTGCTTCTGGTGGAGGATGAGGCGCCGGTGCGGGCCTTCGCCAGCCGGGCGCTGAAACTGCGCGGCTACACGGTGTTTGAGGCGGAATGCGCCGAGGATGCGCTGGAGCTGTTGCAGGATGATGCGCTGCACATCGACATCTTTGTGACCGATGTCATCATGCCGGGCCTCGACGGACCGAGCTGGGTGCGCGAAGCGCTGAAACAGCGCCCCGGCACGGCGGTGGTCTTTGTCTCGGGCTATGCCGAGGATGTGTTCTCGGATGGGCGCGAGCCGGTGCCGAATGCGGTGTTCCTGCCAAAGCCATTTTCGCTGAGCGAGCTGACGGCGACGGTGCAGAACCGGCTCGACGGGCTCTGATCAGCCGACCGCGTCGTAAAGCGCGAAATCCCGTGCCATGTGCCGCCGCAGCGCGGCTTCCGTCTCGGCGCTCAGCGCCACATCGGCCTTGGGCGGCACGTTGACCCAGGGCAGGGTGATCGCGCAATCCAGCCGGTCCTCCAGAAAATGCACGAAATTCTCGATCTCTTCATAGCGGAAGATCTGATCGACATTCCGCCGCCCCTCGGCATCGGTCAGATAGGCGGCCTGGGTGCCGATCGCGGCATGGGGGGGCGGTGTCTCGGCCATGTAATCGCGGGCGAATTGCTCAAAGCTGACGCCCTGCACCGCGTGATCCGGATCCTCGAAATCGTCGCGCTGGCGGAAGCGGTACCAGCTGCGCAGCCAGCCCAGGGGCTCGCGGATCAGCGCCACGGTGGTGAAGGACGTGCCCCCGCTTTGCGCCAGCAGCGGTGCCATATGTGCATGATAGGCCGCTGCCGTCAGATGTTTGAGGGGGGCGGGGCGTTGCAAAGCAACGCTGGCCAGTGATTCAAGCGCCATTTCAATGGCGGTCGATCCCGCTTTTGGCGTGGCCAGAAAGACCAGTTTTTGGTCCCAGAAAATAAGCATTGGTGCTCAATCCTCGCGCAGGCTTTGGCCCAAAGGGCCCGTAGGGAGTGGCTATACGGAAATCGGTGCCGGGGGAACCGCCTTCCTGCCGCAGGGTCAATGCCGGGTTCCTGCGGCAAAAGCATGGCAAGGGCTACGCCCGTGCGAAAGCAGTTGCAATGTTCCTGTTTTGGCCTCATAGAGGTGAGAACGGGACGGGAACATTCTGAAGGCCAAGCAAAGATTGCCCCCGCTGCTTGGCTGTGGAATAAGGATAGAAAGCATGGCAACGGCGAGCCTTTTTGACATGAACGATAAAAAAAACGCGGACAAGCAAAAGGCCCTCGACTCGGCCTTGGCACAGATTGAGCGGCAATTCGGCAAGGGCTCGATCATGAAGCTCGGTGCGGATAATGCCGTGATGGACATCGAGGCGACCTCGACGGGGTCGCTTGGCCTCGACATCGCGCTCGGGATCGGCGGTCTGCCCAAGGGCCGGATCATCGAGATCTACGGGCCGGAAAGCTCGGGTAAAACCACGCTGACGCTGCATGTGGTGGCGGAAGAGCAGAAAAAGGGCGGCGTTTGCGCCTTTGTGGATGCCGAGCATGCGCTCGACCCGCAATATGCCAAGAAGCTGGGCGTCGATCTGAACGAACTCCTGATCTCGCAGCCCGATACGGGCGAGCAGGCTTTGGAGATCGTCGACACGCTGGTGCGCTCCGGTGCCGTCAGCCTCGTGGTCGTGGACTCGGTGGCGGCTCTGACGCCGAAAGCCGAGATCGAAGGCGATATGGGTGACATGCAGATGGGCAGCCAGGCGCGTCTGATGAGCCAGGCGATGCGCAAGCTGACCGCCTCGATCGGCCGCTCGAACTGCATGGTGATCTTCATCAACCAGATCCGGATGAAGATCGGCGTCATGTTCGGCTCACCGGAAACCACGACCGGCGGCAATGCGCTGAAATTCTACGCCTCCGTGCGTCTGGACATCCGCCGCACCGGCTCGATCAAGGATCGGGACGAGGTGGTGGGCAACTCGACCAAGGTGAAGGTGGTGAAGAACAAGGTGGCACCGCCGTTCAAAGTGGTGGAATTTGACATCATGTATGGCGAGGGCATCTCGAAGGTCGGCGAATTGGTCGATCTTGGGGTCAAGGCCGGTGTCGTGGATAAATCCGGCGCCTGGTATTCCTTTGGCGATGAGCGGATCGGGCAGGGGCGTGAGAATGCCAAGCAATTCCTGCGCGATCACCCGGAAACGGCGGCAATCATCGAAGAGAAGATCCGCGCGAGCCACGGGCTTGATTTCACGGCGACGGATGGCGATGAAGCCGTGATGGAAGAATAAGCACCGCTGTGTTGCGATGATGGATCGGGCCGCGCTGGCGTCAGCGCGGCCCTTTTTCATGTTTTCGTGGCGTGTCGTGGTGGTCACAGACCGTGTGCGACGCTCTGTGATCCTCGCCGCCGGTCAGGCGGAGGCTGATCAGAGAGCCCGGAAACGCTGTGTCGGAATCTGCGGTGGCAGGAGATACGGTGCCGGAAATTACAGTAGCCGGACATGCGGTGCCCAAAATTCGGTGTCCGAAGGGCCTGGGGCGGAAGATCGGATGGCGGAAGATGCGATGGCGGAACGGTGCGGCGGGGCAAGGTGGCCGCAGGTGCGGCATCACCAGGTGCTGCCCGGCGGCGTGACACCGCAGAAACCCCGCAAGATGCACCTGATTTGCGGGACTTTCTGGACAGCGACCGGGCCGGGCGCTAAACGGAAAGGCGAAATTGCCCATAAAGGCCCCAGACATGCCCAGCTTGAACGACATCCGATCGACCTACCTCGGCTATTTCGAGAAAAACGGCCACCGCGTGGTCGACTCGAGCCCCCTCGTCCCGCGCAATGACCCGACCCTGATGTTCGCCAATTCCGGCATGGTGCAGTTCAAGAACTGCTTCACCGGCGTCGAGACCCGCGATTACAAACGCGCCACCACCGCGCAGAAATGTGTCCGCGCGGGCGGCAAGCACAACGATCTGGACAATGTGGGCTATACCGCGCGCCACCACACGTTCTTTGAAATGCTGGGCAATTTCAGCTTTGGCGATTATTTCAAGACCGAGGCGATCCCCTTTGCCTGGAACCTGCTGACACAGGAATTCGGCATCCCGAAGGACAAGCTGCTGGTCACCGTTTATCACACCGATGATGAGGCGGCGAACATCTGGAAAAAGGTCGCGGGCCTCTCGGATGACCGGATCATCCGCATCCCGACGAATGACAACTTCTGGATGATGGGCCCCACCGGCCCCTGCGGCCCCTGCACCGAGATTTTCTATGATCACGGCGACAAGATCTGGGGCGGCCCTCCGGGCTCGGCCGAGGAAGATGGCGACCGTTTCATCGAGATCTGGAACCTCGTCTTCATGCAATACGAGCAATTCGAAGACGGCACCAAACGCGACCTCGACATGCAGTCGATCGACACCGGCATGGGGCTGGAGCGGATCGGCGCGCTGTTGCAGGGCAAGCATGACAACTACGACACCGATCTGATGCGCAGCCTGATCGAGGCTTCGGCCCATGCCACCTCGAACGATCCCGATGGTCCGGGCAAGGTGCATCACCGGGTGATCGCCGATCACCTGCGCTCGACCTCTTTCCTGATCGCCGATGGCGTGACGCCCTCGAACGAGGGCCGCGGCTATGTCCTGCGCCGGATCATGCGCCGCGCGATGCGGCATGCGCATATGCTGGGCGCGAAAGATCCGGTGATGTTCAAACTGGTCTCGGAACTGGTGCGGCAGATGGGCGGTGCCTATCCGGAGCTGGGCCGGGCGCAGAGCCTGATCGAAGAGACGCTGAAGCTGGAGGAGACCCGCTTCAAGCAAACGCTGGACCGTGGTCTGAAACTCCTCGATGACGAGCTGGCAGACCTGCCCGAGGGCGCGCCGCTGCCCGGCGCTGCCGCGTTCAAACTCTATGACACCTATGGCTTCCCGCTCGACCTGACGCAGGATGCTTTGCGCGAGAAGGGCCGCGAAGTCGAAACCCAGGGCTTTGACGCCGCCATGGCCGAGCAAAAGGCCAAGGCACGCGCGGCCTGGTCGGGTTCGGGCGAGGCCTCGGATGCCAAGATCTGGTTTGAGCTGGCCGAGACGCATGGCGCCACCGAATTCCTCGGCTATGACACCGAGACCGCCGAGGCGCAGGTGCTGGCGCTGGTGAAAGACGGGGCCGAGGTCGCCAAAGCCGGTGACACGGTGCAGATCGTCGTCAACCAGACGCCGTTCTACGGCGAGTCGGGCGGGCAGGTGGGTGACACCGGCACGATCCAGACCGAGACCGGGATGGCGCAGATCACCGACACCAAGAAGGTGGCGGGCGTCTTTATCCACATCGCCACGGTGACCATGGGCGAGATTGCCAAGGGACAGGCGGCGAAACTGGTGGTGGATCATGCCCGCCGCTCGGCCATCCGCGCCAATCACTCGGCCACCCACCTATTGCATGAGGCGCTCCGCCGGGCGCTCGGCGATCACGTCGCGCAAAAGGGCTCGCTCAACGCCGAGGACCGTCTGCGCTTTGACTTCAGCCATTCCAAGGGCCTCTCGCCCGAAGAGCTGGCGCAGGTCGAGCTGGAGGTGAATGAATTCATCCGCCAGAACACTGCGGTCGACACCCGGATCATGACCCCGGATGACGCCCGTGGCCTCGGCGCGCAGGCGCTGTTTGGAGAGAAATACGGTGATGAGGTCCGCGTGGTCTCGATGGGCCGTCTTGAAGGCTCGGGCAAGGGTGCGGATCGCGCCACCTACAGCCTGGAGCTCTGCGGTGGCACCCATGTGGCGCGCACCGGCGACATCGGCGCCTTTGTCCTTTTGGGCGACAGTGCCTCTTCGGCCGGCGTGCGGCGGATCGAGGCGCTGACCGGCACCGGGGCGCTCGCCTATCTCAACGGGCAGGCGCAGCGTCTGGCCGAGGTGGCGGGTCTGCTGAAGACCGCGGTGCCGGAGGCGGTCGAGCGTGTGCGGGCGCTGGTGGAAGAGCGCAAGGCGCTCGCCAATGAAGTGGCGCAACTGCGCCGCGAACTGGCGATGGGCGGCGCGGGCGGCACGGCGGCAGAAGCCAAGGAAATCAACGGCGTGAAGTTCATGGCGCAGGTGGTTTCCGGTGTCTCGGGCAAGGATCTGCCCGCGCTGGTCGATGAGCTGAAATCCCGCATCGGGTCCGGCGCCGTGCTGGTCGTTGCCGATACCGGCGGCAAGGCGGCGGTGGCCGCGGGCGTTACCGCAGACCTCACCGCCCGCATCTCGGCTGTGGCGCTGGTCAAGGCCGCAGCCGAAGCGCTTGGCGGCAAGGGCGGCGGTGGCCGTCCCGATATGGCGCAGGCCGGGGGTGCCGATGCCTCGAAATCTGCAGAGGCGATTGCCGCTGCCGAAGCCGTTCTGATGGAAGGAGTTCCCGCATGACCACGCCCACCGCTCTCTGGATCGCCCATGTTACGGTGACCGATGCCGAGGCCTATGGCCGCTATGCAGCGCTTGCCGGTCCGGCGATTGCCGCCCATGGCGGTGCCTTTCTCGCCCGCGCATCCCGCTATGTACAGCTGGAGGGCAATGAGCGCGCGCGCAATGTCGTCGCGCGCTTCCCCAGCCTTGAAGCCGCAGAAGCCTGCTACCACAGCGCCGAGTATCAGGCGGCGCTCAGCCATGCGATCGGTGCGGCGGAACGCGATCTGGTGATCGTGGAAGAGAACGCCTGAGCGCCGCACTGCCCGCGCGACGGACAAGGCCCGCTTCGGCGGGCCTTTTTCTTGCGCGCCCGGTGAAAATCCGCGTGATTGCCGCCGGATGCTGCAGATGCCGCCTTCCGGAGGACGCTGACGGGCGCTATCATGTCGTTAACGTGACAAGCGTAGCATTCGGGGCAGCGTCAATCCCGAAGGGGGCAGAGAACCATGTGTCGTTGGGCGGCCTATATCGGGCAAGCGATCTTTCTGGATGAAATCATCAGCCGTCCGGGCCATTCACTGATCCATCAAAGCCATTGCGCCACCCAATGCCACACGGCGATCAATGCCGATGGCTTCGGCCTCGCCTGGTATGGCGAGCGGGCCGAGCCGGGGCTTTACCGCGATGTGATGCCCGCCTGGTCCGACCCCAATCTGAAATCGCTGACCGCCCAGGTGAAATCCGGCCTGTTTCTGGCGCATGTCCGTGCCTCGACCGGCACCGCCACCAGCCGCAACAATTGCCATCCATTCGCGGTGGGCCGCTGGAGCTTCATGCACAACGGCCAGATCGGCGGCTATGAGGCCTTCCGCCGCGATGCCGAGATGCTGATCCCCGACACCTATTATCCCCATCGCAAAGGCGCCACCGACAGCGAGGCCTTGTTCCTCGTTGCCCTCGGCGAGGGGCTCGAGGCCGATCCCAAAGCCGCAATGGAGCGCGCCTGCGCCAAGATGGAAGCGCTGAGCCGCCTGCGCGGCGCCGGGCCGCATCTGCGCCTGACCTGTGCCCTGTCCGACGGCACCCGCCTTTACGCGGTGCGCTATGCCTCCGACAATCAGGCGCCTTCGCTCTATCACCGCTGGTCCGACAGCCGTCGCGGCCGCGCCGTGGTCTCGGAACCCTTGGAAACCGAAGAGGGCGGCTGGGAAGAACTCGCTCAGAACGCCTTTTACACCTTTGAAGGCAAGAAGGTCACCAGCGTGCCCTTTGCCCCCGGCGCGCTGGCGCAAGCCGCCGCCTGAGCCAGCTGCCACCCTCTCAAACGAAAAGGGCGCCCCCAACAGGAGGCGCCCTTTCACATTGCTTCGTCTGAAATATCCCGGGGGTCCGGGGGCAGAGCCCCCGGTTCCGCCCTCAGATCAGGCCGATTTCGCCTGACGTTTGCGCTCATGCGGGTCGAGGAAGCGCTTGCGCAGACGCACGTTCTTCGGCGTCACCTCCACCAGCTCGTCGTCGTCGATATAGGCGATGGCTTCTTCCAGCGACATCCGGGTGGGGGTGGTCAGCCGCACCGCTTCATCCGTGCCCGAGGCGCGCATGTTGGTCAGCTTCTTGCCCTTCAGCGGGTTCACTTCCAGATCGTTGTCGCGCGAATGCTCGCCAATGATCATGCCCTCATAGACGGTTTCCTGCGCGCCGAGGAACAGCTTGCCGCGGTCTTCCAGGTTCCACAGGGCGAAGGCCACGGTGGTACCGTTCTCCATCGAGATCAGCACGCCCTGACGACGGCCCTGGATCGGGCCTTTATAGGGGGCCCAGCTGTGGAAAATCCGGTTCAGCACGCCGTTGCCGCGGGTGTCGGTCATGAACTCGCCATGATAGCCGATCAGACCGCGCGAGGGCACATGCGCGACCACCCGGGTCTTGCCATGGCCCGCCGGGCGCATCTCGACCAGATCGCCTTTGCGCGGCCCGGTCAGTTTCTCGATCACGACGCCCGAATATTCATCATCCACATCGACGATGACTTCTTCGATCGGCTCCATGCGCTGGCCGCCTTCGTCCTTGTAGATCACGCGCGGACGCGAGATCGACAGCTCAAAGCCTTCGCGGCGCATGTTCTCGATCAGAACGCCCATCTGCAATTCGCCGCGGCCCGAGACGATGAACGCTTCACCACCCGGCGTGTCTTCCACGCGGATCGCGACGTTCGATTCGGCTTCCTTCATCAGACGCTCGCGGATGACGCGCGACTGCACCTTGTTGCCGTCTTTGCCGGCCAGCGGGCTGTCGTTGATCCCGAAGGTGACCGAGATGGTCGGCGGATCGATCGGCTGCGAGGGCAGGGCCGCATCCAGCGTCAGATCGCAAAGCGTATCGGCGACGGTGGCTTTGGTCATCCCGGCGATGGAGACGATATCGCCCGCCACCGCTTCGTCGATCGGCTGTTGGCTCAGACCACGGAAAGCCAGGATCTTGGTGACGCGGAACTGCTCGAGACGCTCGCCGGTGCGGCTCAACGCTTTCAGGCTGTCGCCGACTTTCAGCGTGCCGGTTTCAACGCGGCCGGTCAGCAGACGGCCGATGAACGGGTCAGCGCCAAGCGTGGTGGCCAGCATCGAGAAGGCTTCGCCCGACTGCGCCACCTGTTTCGGGGTTTCCACATGCTCAACGATCAGGTCGAACAAGGCCGAGAGATCCTTGCGCGGGCCGTCCAGTTCGCGGTCGGCCCAGCCGCCGATGCCCGAGGCATAGACATGCGGGAAGTCGAGCTGTTCGTCGCTGGCGCCGAGGTTGGCGAAGAGATCGAACACTTCGTTCAGCGCGTTTTCCGGGTCGGCGGCGGGTTTGTCGACCTTGTTCAGCACCACGATCGGCTTCAGCCCGAGGGCGAGCGCTTTCGACAGCACGAATTTTGTTTGCGGCATCGGGCCTTCGGCAGCATCGACCAGAAGGCAAACGCCATCGACCATCGACAGGATGCGCTCGACCTCACCGCCGAAATCGGCGTGGCCCGGCGTATCCACGATGTTCACGCGGATGCCTTTCCATTCGACGCTGGTACATTTCGCCAGGATGGTGATCCCGCGTTCACGCTCAATGTCGTTGCTGTCCATGGCGCGTTCCGCCGTGGCCTGATTCTCCCGGTAGGTGCCCGATTGCTTGAGAAGCTCGTCCACCAGAGTCGTCTTGCCGTGGTCAACGTGTGCGATGATCGCGATATTGCGAAGGTCCATTTTATCCGCCGTTTTATGCTGCGCTGCCGCGCATAGTCGAAAACGCCCCGTTTGGCCAGCCTTATAGGGGCTAATGCACCGAGGATTTCGACAGAAGGTTGATGATAAGGATACCGGCGATGATGAAACCAAGGCCCACCATGGCCGCCAGATCCAGTTTTTGTCCAAAGAAGAGCCGCCCGGAGGCGGTGATCAGCAGAATGCCGATGCCCGACCACAGCGCGTAAGTGATGCCGAGAGGCAGTACTTTCAACACATGGGTAAAGCAATAGAAGGCGCCCGCAAAACCAACGATCACCCCCAGTGACGGCCAAAGCCGGGTGAATTGCTGGCTGGCCTGCAGGCAGGTTGAGCCAAAGGTCTCAAACAGCACCGCCACGAGCAGGTAGATATAAGTCTTCAGCATGGTGCGCCTCCGGCGGCAGGGTTCGGGCTGCTCATAGCCGATTCTGCCTCAGCTGACGACATACCAATCCCGCCGATGATTCAGCGCGATGACAAGATTGAGGATCATTGCCCCCAAAAGCGACCAGACCACCTTTTCCGGGGCCAGAACCGCGAGCGAGATCACGAACAGCACCGCATCATAGCCGATCTGCACCCAGCCCGCCCGGATCCCCCAGCGGTCCTGCACGATCACCGCCACGATGGAGACGCCGCCGAGGCTGGAGCCATGCCGGAACAGACCCAGCAGCCCGACGCCCGCGCAGACCCCGAACAACACCGCCGCAATCGCCGGGTTGAGATGGTCGATCACCAGCCAATGCGGCAGGGCCTCGGCCAGGGTCGAGACCAGCGTGACGCTGGCAAAGCTTTTGACCGCAAAGACCGGCCCTTTGCGCATCCAGGCGAGGGCATAGAAGGGCAGGTTGACCAGAAAGAACACACTGCCGAAATTCCAACTGGTCGCATAGGCGATCAGAAGGGCAAGCCCCGCCGTGCCGCCGGTGACCAGCCCCGCCGCGCGCAGAAGATGGATCCCCAGCGCGCATTGCACGGTGGATATGGCCAGACCCTGCGCATCCTCCAGCAGCGTATAGCGGCGGGCGGGCGTGGCGGTGATGGCGGTATGAGTAAGGTCAGCTTGCATGACCTATTTTCGCACGGCGCAGCCCGCCGGTCCAATGCTCGCGCTGCATGGCGCCACTGCGCCAAACGCATGGCTCCGGCGCGCGACGGCGCGGGGTGGCTCCGGCCACGGCTCAGGTGACGGTCCGGCTCAGGTGACGATATAGCGGTCCTTGCGGTGGTTGATCGCGATCACAAGGTTCAGGACCAGCGCGCCGAGAAATGACCAGGCCACGGTCACCGGCTCGCGCAGCATCAGGGCCACGGCAAACAGGCAGACGTCAAAGATCAGCTGCGTGTAGCCCGCGCGAAACCCGGTCTTGTCCTGCAGATAGAGCGCCACGATCCCGATCCCGCCCAGGCTCGCGCCATGCCGGAACAGCGCCATCAGCGCCGCCCCCGAGATGAAACCAAACAGCACCGCCCCCATGCCCGGCGCCAGATGCGCAAAGCTGACCCATCCGGGCATGACCGTGGTCAGCACAGACAGGATCCCAACGGCGACAAAGGTCTTGATGGTGAACCGCAGCCCCATGCGTTTGTAGCCCAGCCAGTAGAAAGGCAGGTTGATCACGAAGAAGACCGGCCCGAAACCCCAGCCGGTGGCATAGGAGATCAGCACCGCCGCCCCCGCCGTCTGCCCGGTGACAAAGCCGAGATGGGTGAGGATCAGGATGCCGAAACTGGCCATTGTGGCGCCAAAGACAAGGCCCTGGGCATCGTCGATCAGGCTGTGGTTCTGGGGTTCGCTCATCCGCCCTACATGCCAGCCCCGCCCCCGGGCGTAAAGGGGCCAGACAGGGGGCTTGCTTCGGGTGAAATATCCCCGCCGGAGGCTCCCGCAGATGCCCCGCCGCACCCCGGTGGGAATTTGCGCACAAACAGGCTTGGCAGAAGGGAGAACCCGTGGCATCTTGCCGCACATTGTCGCATCAGCACCAGCATCGGAGGGCGCATCATGACCACGTATTTTGCACAGCCCGCCGCTGCCGCCGGTCAGGCCATGGTTCAGGGCAAAGCCCGGACCGCGGGCTCAGGTCAGGGCGCTGCCCCGTCGGTAAACCCGCGACCGGGCACCCCGCGATCCGCCACCCTGCGATCGGCCACCCCGCGTCGGGATGCTCTGCGCGCCGTTTCACCGCGAAACCAACGCGGCTGAAAGCCCCGGGCCTGAGGGCCCTTCTTCTCAACCACAGCTGACCTCTGTCCGGGCTTTCGCGTCCGGAATCTGGGGTTCATTTTATCAGAAAGGCCGGTGCGCGTGGCGCCCGGATACCAAATGACCGACTCCCATCTCATGCGGGGGGCTGCCCCCGTGCTGCCGACCATTCCGAGTATCGAAAGCGTGCTTGCCGCACATGGTGCGGGCAAGGTGCTGCGCGCGGCACTGCTGGCGTTGCTGCGCGGGCAGGGCGATCCCGAAAAAGCACTGGTGGCGCTGCCCGATCACCTGCGGCGCGACATCGGCCTGCCGCGCAGTGCGGCACCCCCCGCCGATAGCCGCGACCTGCGGCTGCGGCAGTGGCCCTGATGCGGGGCCCCTGATCTGGGGGTGAATTGGGGGCGTTGACGCGTCCCACTGACCGGCGCGCTTATTGTGACCGCCGGACGCTCCGCGGGGGATATTTGTCATCAGGCAAAGTGCAGAGGGCGCGCCTGAGGCATAACCCCATGAAAAAGGGCCAGCATCTCTGCTGGCCCTTTGACATCTGATGGCGGGGTGGGATCAGCCCACCAGCGCTTTGTTCAGATATTCATCGACTTTCTCGAGGTAACCCATGGTCGAGAGCCATTTTTGATCCGGGCCGACCAGCAGCGCCAGATCCTTGGTCATGAAGCCGTCTTCGACGGTGGCCACGGTGACCTTTTCCAACGTCTCGGCAAAGCGCAGCAGCTGCGCGTTGTCGTCGAGTTTTGCGCGGTGCTTCAACCCGCCGGACCAGGCGTAGATCGAGGCGATGGAGTTGGTCGAGGTCTGTTTGCCCGCCTGGTGCTGGCGGTAGTGACGGGTCACGGTGCCATGTGCCGCTTCCGCTTCCACCGTCTTGCCATCCGGCGTCATCAGCACCGAGGTCATCAGCCCGAGCGAGCCAAAGCCCTGCGCCACGGTGTCCGACTGCACGTCGCCATCGTAGTTTTTGCAGGCCCAGACATAGCCGCCCGACCATTTCATCGCCGAGGCGACCATATCGTCGATCAGGCGGTGCTCGTAATGGATGCCCGCAGCTTTGAATTTGTCTTCAAATTCTTCGGCATAGACCTTGGCGAACAGATCCTTGAAGCGGCCGTCATAGGCTTTCAGGATGGTGTTCTTGGTCGAGAGATAGACCGGCCAGCCCTTGACCAGACCATAGTTCATCGAGGCGCGGGCAAAGTCGATGATCGACTCGTCCAGGTTGTACATCGCCATGGTGACGCCGGCGCCCGGTGCTTTGAACACTTCGCGCTCGATCACTTCGCCGTCGTCGCCGACGAATTTCAGCGTCACGGTGCCTTTGCCCGGGAAGCGGAAATCGGTGGCGCGGTATTGGTCGCCAAAGGCATGACGGCCCACCACGATCGGCTGGGTCCAGCCCGGCACCAGACGCGGGACGTTCTTGCAGATGATCGGCTCGCGGAAGATCACGCCGCCGAGGATGTTGCGGATGGTGCCGTTCGGCGATTTCCACATCTGCTTGAGGCCGAATTCCTCAACGCGCTGCTCATCCGGGGTGATCGTCGCACATTTGACGCCGACGCCGTATTTCTTGATCGCCTCGGCCGAGTCGATGGTGATCTGGTCGTTGGTGCGGTCGCGCTCTTCGATGCCCAGATCGTAATATTTCAGGTCAATGTCGAGGTAGGGCAGGATCAGCTTTTGTTTGATGAAATCCCAGATGATCCGGGTCATTTCATCGCCGTCGAGTTCGACGACGGGGTTGGCTACCTTGATCTTCGACATGAGGCCCTCTTGATGTTGGAGTCGATTGCCGCGTGCATAGCGGAAATCCGGCGTATTGGGAAGTGCGGTATGCAGATGTATACTGTATTGGCGCTGTTTTTCGCGCGGGGATGCACTAGATCAGTCGCATGAACAGGATCATCACCATAATCGCGCTGTCTTCCATCGGTTTTTTGCCGATTCCGGCAGCATCTCAGGGAATTCCGCGCGGCATGGTGGCGCTGTCGCAGCGGGTCTATGTCGATGCGGCGGCGAGTTCCGCCCAGCGCACGGCGATCCGTCGGCGGATTGCCGCTGCCGAGGCCGGCGTGGCGCAGCATTTCGGCGCGCTGCGGGTGGCGCCGATGTGGCAGGTCTGCGTGACGCCCGCCTGTGACGCGGCGAACCGGATCACCAGTCGGGCGCTGACCTATGGCCCCTTGCTGACGCAGATCTCCTCCAAGGCCTTTGCCGATGACAAAACCTATCTGCATGAGCATGTGCACACGCAGATGGCCGCGGCCTTGGGGTTGCAACTGGGCGGGGCGCGGCGCCTGCCGAACTGGTTTGATGAGGGGCTGGCGACGGTGATCTCGAGATCGGTGGGCTATCCTAAGAACCGCCGTGCAGATTGCGCCGCCGTGGCGCAGATGGCGCTGCCGAAAACCCGGGCGGAATTCGTGGCTTTGTCGAAACCAAAAGGGGCAGGGCCGGTTTACACCCGCTCGGCCTGTGCGGTGTTGAATTGGATGGATCAGGGGCGCGGCGCGCCCGAGGCCTGGGCGCAGCTGCGGGCGGGCAAAAGCCTGCCGTAAATCGCGCCGGAGCGGGGAATGCGGCGGGCCAGATTGGCCCGACCGCGCCTTTGCGGCCCCGCAGGGCCGGAGCACTCAGCTGGAATATTCGCCCATCCACAGCTCCATCCGATAGGCTTTGCCAGTGGCGCGCATCTTGGCGATCTTATCGAGCAGAATGAGCCGCATCCGCTTGGGTTCCATCGGAATTTCCCAATCGTCCTCGCCATCGAGGCCCATGATCGCCACGTCGATCTGACCGATTTCGCGGTCCTCGCGCAGCTCCCAGACCTCCATCGTATGCACCCATTCATCGAGCTTTTCGAGGCGGGGCGCCAGATGCTCCAGATCATCGAGGCTGGCCACTTTCACTGGGCCGTCCTCCAGCAAGGTCTTCACTTCGGCATTGGTCAGCGTCGGTTTGTAAATGCGGGCGGCCATGTCTATCTGCCTTTGAAAAATGCGGCGGTTTTCGCCTGAACATAGGGCCAGAGGCGCGGCGCGCCGCGGGCAACCTTGGCGCCAACGCGGGATTCCAGCTGCGCTGCGGTCACGTTGTATTCGATCCAGGTGCCACCGCCGGAGGCGATGTTGTGCAGCACCGGCTGCACCCGGTCGAGCGATTTGGCAAAGACCGCATCCGGGGTCTCGGCCGCCTCAAACTCTTCCCAGATCGCGCGAAGTTCAGCCTCCAGATCCTTGGGAAGTAATCCGAAAATACGGTCAGCGGCGGCGGCTTCCTTGGCGGCTTGCAGGGCCGCGTCATGCGCGCCGTGGATCGGTGTGTCGCCCGCATCAATCTCGACAAGATCATGCAGGATCAGCATTTTCACCACGCGCGAGATGTCCACCCCGGGGCCCGCCTGATCGGCCAGCACCAGCGCATAAAGCGTCAGATGCCAGCTGTGCTCGCCCGAGTTTTCCCGGCGCGAGCCATCGGCCAAAGTCGTCGCGCGCAGCACCTGTTTCAGCCGGTCCGCCTCCATCAGGAAGGCGAATTGCTGATCGAGGCGGCTCTGCGCTGCATCGTTCGGCGGCGGGGTCTGCACGATGCTCATGCGTCGCTTTCGGGCGAGATGAATTCCCGGTCGATGGTTTCGGCCTCTGCCCGCGCCGTGGCGAGGCGCGCGGCCAGATATTCGCGCGCCTTGACCTCAGCCATCCGCACCCGGATCGAGGTCATGAAGGCCTCCTGCATGGTTTGCGAGGCGGCCCCCAGCACTTTGGAGACTTCATTGACCAGCGAGGCATCGCCGGTTTCAGCGACGGCGGCCAGCGTGTCGCGGGCCAATGCGTCCCCCAGCTCGTCAATAAAGCTCATCTGCTGCCTTCGGTCAGACGGCGGCGGACATAGGTCTGCACGCTCGAAATCATCGGTTTCATATGCGCCTCGTCATCCTTGAAGAAGTGGTCGGCCCCTTCGACCTCTTCATGGGTGATGGTGATGCCCTTCTGCTCGCGCAATTTGCCGACGAGGGTCTGGGTATCTTTCGGCGGCGCGATGCGGTCGGCGGCGCCGTTGATGATCAGACCCGAGGCCGGGCAGGGTGCGAGGAAGCTGAAATCATACATGTTTGCCGGCGGGGCGACCGAGATGAAGCCGGTGATCTCGGGACGCCGCATCAGAAGCTGCATGCCGATCCAGGCCCCAAAGGAGAAACCCGCCACCCAGCAATGCTTGGAATTCGGGTTCATCGCCTGCAGGTAATCCAGCGCCGAGGCGGCATCCGACAGCTCGCCAATGCCCTGATCGTATTCGCCCTGGCTGCGCCCGACACCGCGGAAGTTGAACCGCAGCACGGTGAACCCCAACTTATGGAAAGCGTAGTGCAGGTTGTAGACGACGCGGTTGTTCATCGTGCCGCCAAATTGCGGATCGGGATGCAGAATGATCGCGATCGGTGCATCCGGCATCTGCTGGGGGTGGTAGCGGCCTTCCAGACGGCCTTCGGGGCCGGGGAAAATAACTTCGGGCATGAGCCTCGCCTGTAGCTGTGGGGGCTTTCGCAGCACCGTCGGAAAAGTTGACGGGTTCGCTGGGCTCCCCTAGTAGGGGGCAGCACTGCGTTGGGGCAGTCTGCCGATTGTGATCTGAGTTAAGCGGCCTTCCGTGCCACGTCAATGCTGGACGCGGAAGCAAGGGGCAAATGCGGGGCCATCTGGCCTGCTGTTTGGGAGAAATGCGATGAAATTGTCGACCAAAGGCCGTTATGCGATGGTGGCGCTGGTGGATCTGGCGATCGCCAAGGATGGCGAGCTGACCTCGCTTGCCGGGATTTCCAAACGGCAGGATCTGTCGCTGCCCTATCTGGAGCAGCTCTTCGTGCGGCTGCGGCGGGCGGGGCTGGTGACCTCGGTGCGCGGTCCCGGCGGCGGCTACCGTCTGGCGCGGCTGCCCGCCGAGATCCGGGTGAGCGAGATTTTCGAGGCGGTGGATGAGACCGTTTCCGCCATGCATATGGGGGCAGGGGCGACCGGTGGCGTCTCGGGCAGCCGCGCGCAGAGCCTGTCGAACCGGCTGTGGGAGAGCCTCTCGGCGCAGGTCTATGTGTTTTTGCACCAGACGACGCTGGCCGATGTGGTGAAAAACGGGCTGAAACCGTGCCCGGCGGTGCCGACCCTGTTTCATGTGGTGGATGAATGAGCCGGACCTATCTCGACCATAACGCCACCACGCCTTTGCGGCCTGAGGCGCGGGCGGCGATGCTGGCGGCGATGGATCTGTTCGGCAATCCCTCTTCGGTCCATGCCGAGGGCCGTGCGGCCAAGGGGCTGATCGAGACGGCGCGGGCGCAGATTTCCGCTGCGCTTGGTGCGGATGGTGCCGATATCATCTTTACCTCCTCGGCCACTGAGGCGGCAGCGCTAGGGATGGCCGGGCGTGATCTGGCGGTGGCGGAGATCGAGCATGACGCGGTGCTGAGCTGGGGCCGCCCGGCCCTGCCGGTGGACCGCGATGGCCGGGTGACGGTGACGGATCCGGCGCAATCTGCGCTGCAGCTGGCCAATTCGGAAACCGGGGTGATGCAGGATCTGCCGGAGGGGCTCTGGCTCTCGGATCTGACGCAGGCCTTTGGCAAGGTGCCGCTGGCCTTCAACTGGCTTGGCTGTCAGACGGCGCTGATCTCGGCGCATAAACTCGGCGGTCCGAAGGGGATCGGCGCGCTGATCGTCAAGCGCGGCACCGAAATTGCGGCGCAGCTGAAGGGCGGCGGGCAAGAGATGGGCCGCCGGGCGGGCACCGAAAACCTGATTGGAATCGCGGGCTTCGGGGCGGCGGCCGCGGCGGCGGCGGCGGATCTGGCGGCGGGTCGCTGGGACGAGGTTGCCGAACTTAGAAATATTCTAGAAAAGGCACTGGAAGCTGGCGCGGAAGATGTTATCTTTCCGGGTAGGAACGCCAGTCGGCTACCCAACACGCTCAATGTCCTGAGCCCCGGCTGGAAAGGCGAGACGCAAGTGATGCGGCTTGACCTCTCAGGCTTCGCGATTTCGGCCGGATCGGCCTGTTCGTCGGGGAAGGTGCGCGCCAGCCGGGTGCTGCGCGCGATGGGATATGACGAGATGGAAGCGGGCTCGGCCATCCGCATCTCACTGGGGTTGCAGACGACCCTGGCGGATGTGGAGCGCTTTGCGGATGCATGGCTTTCGGCCCGGGGCAAGCACCGGGGCCGGGCGGCCTGAAGGGCCCCGTCAGGGGCAAGATAGTTTAAGGACGGGGCGCAAGCCTCTGGCAAGGATGGAAAAGAACATGGCATTGGACGACGAGCTTGAAGTCCGCGAGGGCGTAGATCGTGAAACGGTCGAGACCGTCCAGAACATGGGCAGCTATAAATATGGCTGGGAAACCGAGATTGAGACGGAATATGCGCCGAAGGGTTTGAACGAGGATATCGTTCGGCTGATCAGCGAAAAGAACGGCGAGCCGGCATGGATGCTCGACTGGCGGCTTGAGGCCTATCGCCGCTGGCTGACCATGACCGAACCCAGCTGGGCGATGCTGAACTACCCTGAGATCGATTATCAGGACCAGTATTACTACGCCAAACCGAAAAGCATGGGCGACAAGCCCAAAAGCCTGGATGAGGTTGATCCCAAGCTGTTGGCGACCTATGCCAAGCTCGGTATCCCGCTGAAAGAGCAGGCCATTCTGGCAGGCGTCGAAGGGGCGGAGGCCGCGCTGGACGCGCCGCGCAAAGTGGCGGTGGATGCGGTCTTTGACAGCGTTTCCGTGGGCACCACCTTCAAGGAAGAGCTGAAAAAGGCCGGCGTCATTTTCTGCTCGATTTCGGAAGCCGTGCGCGAGCATCCGGAGCTGGTCAAGAAATACCTCGGCTCGGTCGTGCCGCAGTCGGACAACTTCTTTGCCACGCTGAATTCCGCTGTGTTTTCCGATGGTTCTTTCGTCTACATCCCCGAGGGCACCAAATGCCCGATGGAGCTGTCGACCTATTTCCGCATAAATGCCGAGAACACCGGCCAGTTTGAGCGCACGCTGATCATTGCCGAAAAAGGCTCGTATGTCAGCTACCTCGAAGGCTGCACGGCGCCGAAACGCGACACGCATCAGCTGCATGCGGCGGTGGTCGAGATTGTGATCCTCGAAGATGCCGAAGTGAAATATTCGACCGTGCAGAACTGGTATCCGGGCGATGAAAACGGTCTGGGCGGTATCTATAACTTCGTGACCAAGCGCGCCGATTGCCGCGGTGACCGGGCGAAAGTGATGTGGACGCAGGTGGAGACCGGCTCGGCGATCACCTGGAAATACCCCTCCTGCATTCTGCGCGGCAATGAGAGCCAGGGCGAGTTCTACTCGATCGCCATCGCCAACAATCATCAGCAGGCCGACACCGGCACCAAGATGATCCACCTTGGCAAGAACACCCGCTCACGCATTGTTTCCAAAGGGATTTCTGCCGGACATGCGCAGAATACCTATCGCGGTCAGGTCTCGATGCACCCGAAGGCGACCAACAGCCGCAACTATACGCAATGCGACAGCCTGTTGATCGGTGATCAATGCGGCGCGCATACCGTGCCCTATATCGAGGTGAAAAACACATCCTCCCGCGTCGAGCATGAGGCGACCACCTCGAAGGTGGACGACGATCAGCTCTTCTATTGCCGCGCCCGCGGCATGGATGAGGAAGAGGCCGTGGCGCTGGTGGTGAACGGCTTCTGCCGTGAGGTGCTGCAGGCGCTGCCGATGGAATTTGCCATGGAAGCTCAGGCACTTGTGGCGATTTCTTTGGAAGGGTCGGTCGGATGATCGTTACCACCACCGACCGCGTTGAAGGCCATCCGGTCACCCGCTACCACGGCATCGTGACCGGCGAAGCGATCATGGGCGCCAATGTGGTGCGCGATCTGTTCGCCTCGATCACCGATATCGTCGGCGGCCGCTCGGGGGCTTACGAGTCAAAGCTGAAAGACGCACGCGAAACCGCGCTGCGCGAGTTGGAAGAGCGCGCCCTGGCCTTGGGCGCAAACGCCGTGATCGGCGTGGACCTGGATTACGAAGTGGTCGGCAATTCGATGCTCATGGTGAGCGCATCCGGCACTGCCGTCACGATCGACTGAGGAAGAAAAATGCTGGAAATCAAGAACCTGCACGTCAAACTTGAAGATGAAGACAAGGTGATCCTGAAAGGGGTCAACCTGACCATCAACCCGGGCGAAGTGCATGCGATCATGGGGCCGAACGGCTCGGGGAAATCGACGCTTTCCTATGTGCTCTCGGGCCGCGATGGCTATGAGGTGACCGAGGGCTCGGCGACGCTGCTCGGCGAAGAGCTCTTGGAGATGGAACCGGAGGAGCGCGCGGCGCTCGGCCTCTTCCTCGCTTTCCAATATCCGGTGGAAATTCCGGGGGTTGGCAACATGACCTTCCTGCGCACCGCGGTGAATGCACAGCGCAAGGCGCGCGGTGAGGAAGAGCTGACGGCGGGTGAATTCCTGAAAGTCGTGCGTGAAAAGGCCAAGGCGCTCAAGATCGACGCCGATATGCTCAAGCGTCCGGTCAATGTGGGCTTCTCGGGCGGCGAGAAAAAGCGCAACGAAATCCTGCAGATGGCCATGCTTGAGCCGAAGATGTGCGTGTTGGACGAGACGGATTCGGGCCTCGACGTTGATGCGATGAAACTGGTGGCCGATGGCGTGAACGCTTTGCGCGATGCCGGGCGCTCCTTCCTCGTCATCACCCATTACCAGCGTCTCCTGGATCATATCGCACCGGATGTTGTGCACATCATGGCCGATGGCCGCATTCTGAAAACCGGCGGCCCCGAGCTGGCGCTGGAGGTTGAAAAGAACGGCTATGCCGCGATTCTGGCCGAAAACGGGCTGGAAGGGGTGCTCTGATGGCGGGTGCCGTGAAACCGGCCGAGGTGAAGGCCGCGGCGCTGGCCGCGCGGCTGACGGGGCTGAGCCTGCCGGAGGGTGGCTTTACCGCCCCCGCACGGGCGCAGGCCATGGCGCGTCTGCAGGCGATGGGCCTGCCGGGCAAGCGCGATGAATACTGGCGCTACACCGACCCGAGCTTGTTGACCGCGCCCGCGGCCACAGCGGCATCGCCGCATGACACGCAGGATGAGGCGCCGCTCTTCGCCGAGATCGCGGCGTTGCGTCTGGTGTTCAACGACGGCGTTTTCGATGCGGAAGCTTCGGATGCGCTGGCGGGCAGCGGGGTTGAGCTCCTGTCTTCGGTGCAGGCGCTGGATCTGCATTGGGCGCAGGGCCTTTACGGGGTGCTGGAAGCCTCGGGGCAAAAACCGGTGGACCGGCCCTTGGCCGCGCTGAACACCGCTGTCGCGCAAGAGGGCGTTTTGCTGCGCGTGACGCGTGTGGTCACCAAGCCGGTGCATCTGATTTACAACCATATTTCAGGTACCTCTGACAGCTATCTCCACCACTGCGTCAAGATTGAAGCCGGGGCCGAGCTGACGCTGATCGAGACGGGTGCCGCCGCCGCGCGCTGGAACCATGTGCTGGAAGTGGATGTGGCTGAGGGCGGCAAGTTCCACCATATCCGCAGCCAGGGCCGCGACCGCGAGCGTCAGGCCGCCACGCATATCTTTGCACGGATCGGCACCGGCGCGCTGTTCAAGAGCTTTACGCTGACTGCCAATGGCGTGATGACCCGCAACGAAGCGGTGATCGACATGCTCGGCGATGATGCGGTGGCGCATATCGCGGGGGCGGCTCTGGGCGATGGCCATTCGGGCAGCTTCCACCATGACGATACGGTTTTCATCACCCATGCGGGTCTGCGCGGCGAAAGCCGTCAGGTCTTTAAAAAGGTGTTGAAACATGGCGCTACCGGCGTTTTCCAAGGTAAGATCTGGGTCAAACAGGGCGCGCAAAAGACCGATGGTTATCAGATCAGCCAAGCGCTTTTGCTTGATGAGGACAGCCAGTTCCTCGCCAAGCCGGAGCTTGAGATCTATGCCGATGACGTGAAATGCTCGCATGGTTCGACCACCGGCGCGATCGACGAGACGGCGCTGTTCTACCTGCGCTCGCGCGGCGTGCCGCAGGAAGAGGCGATTTCGCTTTTGGTGCTGTCCTTCCTCGCCGATACGATCGCCGAGATCGAGGATGAGGCGTTGCAGGCCGAGATTGTCGACCGTCTGGAAGGCTGGCTGGCCCGGAGACGGTAATGGCGGTCAGCGATGATATTCTGGCCTCCTATCGGGGTCCGCGCCGGGTTCTGGCGCGGATCCTTGCGGCACCGCGGCGCGAGGATCGGCCGCTCGGCTATCTGATCGCGGCGCTGATCGTCGGCTTTATCGCCCTCTGGCCCGGGATGGCGCGGGACGCGCATTTCGCCCCCGAGGTGCCGCTTGGTCAGCGCATGCTGGGCGCGGCCCTGGGGATGCTGGTCCTGGTGCCGGTTTTCTATTTGCTCGCCGGGGCAAGTGCTTATGTGGCAAAGCTCATTTGGGGACGGCTGGATTTCTACGGCGCCCGCGTGGCTTTGTTCTGGGCCTTGCTGGCGGCATCGCCCTTGATGCTTTTGCAGGGCCTGGTGTCGGGCTTCATCGGTGGCGGGCCGCAGTTGACCCTGACCGGGGCCTTGGTTTTTTGCGTTTTCGCCTGGTTTTGGATCAGCGGTTTGCGACTATCGGCATTGGGCGGGGAGCACGTGGATGGAGCTTAGTTTTGCATCATTGATGCCCTTGGTCCGCGAGAGTTTCCGCGCGCCGAAGGTGACCTTTGCGCAGATCCTGGCGCTGGCGCCCAGCCTGGAAGCGCGGGTTCTGGCGGCGGCGGCGGTCACCGTTCTGTCGGCGCTGATCGGGCATCTGGCCAATATCCTGTTTCCGGTTCCCATGGAGTCAGCCTTCACCTGGGCGACGACATCACCGCTCAGGCTCTTGCTGATTCAAGGGCTTATGATCTGCTACACGGTGGCTGCCGTCACCGTCGTCGGCCGCATGTTTCGCGGGACGGGCAAGGCAGCCGACGCGCTGTTGCTGGTCGTTTGGATCGAGTTCATCCTGCTGATCCTGCAAGCCGTCCAGCTGGTGATGATGGTGCTGTTTCCGTTGGTGGCGACGCTGGCCGGCATCGCCTCGGTGGGGCTGTTCTTTTGGTTGCTGACGCAGGTGGTGGCGGTGCTGCACGGGTTCAAAAAGCTGCCGCTGATTTTTCTGGGCATTCTGGGCACGATTTTCATCAGTGCGCTGGCGCTGAGTTTCCTTCTGTCCTTGCTGGGTTTCCCGGCGCTGGAGATGTGACATGTATGACATTGATGCGATCCGCGCCGACTTTCCGATCCTGTCGCGCGAGGTGAACGGCAAGCCGCTGGTCTATCTCGACAATGGCGCCTCGGCGCAAAAACCGCGGGTGGTGATCGACGCGATGACCCGCGCGTATGAGCATGAATATGCGAATGTTCACCGTGGCTTGCACTATCTTTCGAACCTTGCGACGGAGAAGTATGAGAGCACCCGTGCGGTCATCGCGCGCTTTCTGAACGCGCCGGATGAGGAAGAGATTGTCTTTACCACCGGTGCGACCGAGGGGATCAATCTGATCTCTTACGCCTGGGCCGCGCCGCGCTTGCAGGCGGGGGACGAGATCATCCTGTCGGTGCTTGAGCATCACGCCAATATCGTGCCCTGGCATTTCCTGCGCGAGCGTCAGGGCGTCGTGCTGAAATGGATCGAGCCTGAAGATGACGGCAGTCTTGATCCGCAAAAGGTTCTGGCGGCCATTGGCCCGAGGACCAAGCTGATCGCAATCACCCATATGTCCAACGTGTTGGGCACCAAAGTTGATGTGACCACCATCTGCAAAGCTGCGCGCGCCGCAGGGGTCGCGGTGCTGATTGACGGCAGCCAGGCCGCCGTGCATGGTCCGGTGGACGTGGCCGCCATTGGCTGCGATTTCTATGCCATCACCGGGCATAAACTCTATGGTCCCTCGGGGTCGGGCGCGATCTACATCCGGCGCGAGCGGATGCAGGAGATGCGCCCCTTCCTCGGCGGCGGCGACATGATCCGCGAAGTCAGCCGCGATGTCGTGACCTATGCCGAGCCGCCGCTGCGGTTTGAGGCGGGAACGCCGGGCATCGTGCAGCAGATCGGTCTGGGTGTGGCGCTCGACTATCTGATGTCGATTGGCATGGATAAGATTGCCGCGCATGAGGCAATGCTGCGTGACTATGCGCAGGCCCGTTTCGCGGGGTTGAACTGGTTGAACGTTCACGGTCAAGCCGCTGGAAAAGGCGCGATTTTCTCCCTCGCGATTGCGGGACAGGCGCATGCGCATGACATCTCGACCGTGCTGGACAAGCGGGGCATTGCGGTGCGGGCGGGCACGCATTGCGCGATGCCGCTGATGCAGCATCTGGGCATCAGTGCGTCGGCCCGCGCCTCGTTTGGCATGTACAACACCACGGGTGAAGTGGACGCTTTGGTCTCGGCGCTGGAACTCTGCCACGAGCTCTTTGGGTAAATGCATGGCGGGGGGATGAAAATTGCCTCCGCCGGTGCGCGGCCCATTGCAGGGGACTGCGCGAGCGGTTATAGAACGCTCATCCGGCGCACCCGTAGCTCAGCTGGATAGAGCGCTGCCCTCCGAAGGCAGAGGTCACTGGTTCGAATCCAGTCGGGTGCACCACTTTCAGAATATTATGATTGCTTTCAACTGCTTGCTCGGCCGGTTTGGAAATTTTCAATCACGGTTTACCGTGTTCCCATATCGTTCCGCACTTAGAATTCCTTTCTGATCCGCCTGCCGCGTGTAATGCGCGATCTCCGAGAGGCTAGCATGTCCGGTCCATGCGCCGATTTGCAGCGCCGAGGCACCGGCTTCGGCCAAGGCTGCGGCGCGGGCTTTGCGCAATCCATGGGCCGTGCAATCGGCGGCGAGTCCGGCGGCTTTGGCATTGGCGCTCATCCATTGGCTAAGGCCTTTTACGCTCCGCGGCTTGCCTGTGCCTGTGGTGATCCAAAATGCTGTCTCAGGCGACAGAGCCGCGAGGAAATGCTCGTGATCCGCGCGCATGCTGCGCGCCCAATTAGGCAGAACCCGCACCGGGCAGGTGGCGGGGCCTTTGGTCTTGGCCTGAACATAGGCCAACCATCCCGATCCATCGACACGGGACCATCCGAGCGCCACGGCATCAACGCAGCGTGCGCCGGTCCAGTAAATGACCTCGAAGGCGATGCGCTCGGGCGCACCCGTGGGCCAATGGGCGCGATAGGCTGCAATCTCGGTTGCGGTCCATTGCCGGTGCGGCGTGACCTCGCCTCGCTGGGCTTTGATCCCGAAGCTTGGGTCGCTGATGATCCAGCCTTCCTCGACAGCGAATTTCAGAATCGAGCGCCAGGCCTTGATCCGGTTCGATGCCGCGCCGGGCGTCAGCGCCCTGATATCCTTGCGGATATGATCCGGCCGCAGATCCGAGACCATTCCCTTGCCGCGCTGCTCGCGGATGCGGTCCAGCGTGTTGCGCCACACATTGCGCGTGCTGGGTGCCAGTCGCGCATATTCCGGCGACCGCAGGTAGGCCACGCAGAGTGCGGCAATGCTGCCCGCCACCTCACGGTTGATCGGCTTTGCGGGCGCGGAACCTGCTGCGGCATAGGCGGCAAGAAAGCGCGGGTCATTCTCCGGCAGATCGGGGAGGCGGTGCAGCGTGGTGCCAACCCGGCGGTAGATATAGCGCTGGCCATTCTTCTTTGTGATGACCTTGATTCCGGTCAGTCGAATACCGCGTCGCATGTGTTTCCTTTGGGAGTTGCGGCCTCGGTCGGAAGATCGGAGGCATAGGTGTCCAGATCGAGGCGATCAAACAGGCGTTTGGCACCCAGCATTTTTCGCGGAATTCCAAGCGTCAGCAATTTGGACATGCTGACGCCGAGGTAATGCGCAGCCTCGGGGGCGGGCATCAGGCGGGGCGCAAAATGCGGCTCGTGCTTACCCATGTCGGACCTCCTGTTCTCGGGCACATCCGCCCCATTGGTTAGCGCAGGCTTCGGCGATGCCGGTGAAGCTGCGGGATCTGAATTTCCAGCGGTCTGGCCCGGGCGGGGCGCGGTGGATGGCGGACCATGCTTTGTGCCGGTCTGGCTCCTGCGCCTTCCTGGGCGGCGACAGGCGGTTTGTGGCGGTCAGCGGGGCAAGGCCGCGCAGATAGAAGCCGGTCGCCTTGAAGTAGGGCTCGCCGAACCACCACGGCTGGACGATCTGCGGCTTTGGCAGATCGGTGGGCAGCAGGGCGCGGGCGTGGCGGTGCATCACCGGGTTCTCAATGGCGATGCGCGGGATCGGGGCGCGCCAGCAGTCCGAGAAGAGCGCAGCGCCCGCCTCCAGCTCAGCCTGCATATCGGCGGCGGTGCGGCCGGGCGGCGGAACGTGCAGCCACCGCACCCCGGAATTGCAGAGCCGCGTGCAGGGTGGATGCATCACCGCCAGCATGTCCCAGCCGTCGTGCAGATGGTCCCGCACGTCGCCCCGGATGTGGCGGTTGCTGCCGTCCTCGGCCGCCAGCAGATCGCAGGACCAGACGTCATGCCCGCGCGCGGCAAAGGCCCGGCGCATCACGCCCGAGGTCTCGCAGCCGATCAGGATCCGCATCGGGGTCATGTCATCCCCAATGAGGCTTTGTAGAGATCCATGATCGCCTCTTCCTCGGCGAGGTCGTTCTTGTCGCGCTTCCGTTCGGCGATGATTTTCTTGATGACTTTGGTGTTGTAACCGCGGCCCTTGGCCTCGGCCATCACCTCTTTCTGCTGATCGGCGATGTCCTGCTTTTCCGCCGCAAGATGCTCGTATTGCTCGATGAACTGGCGCAGCTCGTCGGCGGTCACGTCGAAAGCGGTCTGGTTGTGTTTGCGGAAGTCCGGATCGTCCTTCATCGGCGGCTTGCCCTGTTCCTGGCGCAGGCGGTCATGGGCCGCGCCGATTTGGGCCGCCAGAGCGGGTTTTTCGTCTTTGGGCATCTGAACCTCAGGAAGAAAGGGCCCCGGTGGCCGGGGAGGAGCGTCAACAGCCGCCGGGGCAGGTGGCGCGGTTGATCCGCGCGGATTGTTCAATAGCGGGGCGCGCCAGCTTCGAGCGTGATGCGCAGGGAGACGGCGGTGGCGAGGGCCGCGCGGGCGAAGAGCAACCCGCCGAGGCAGATCAGCGCCACCAGAAGGACGGTGGGCCAGAGGCTCGGGCGCTCGGGCGGTGTGCGCAGGTTCAGAAAGCGGGCGCTGCGGTCGGGATCCTGCATCAGCGGAACTCCAGCGTGAGCGGCAGCGGCTCGCCCGTCTCTTCGTGCAGAGTATCGGGTTTCAGGTGCCAGCGGCGGCTCCGCAGGATTTTGCGAACACGGTGGAGGGCGATGCCCGTCTCGCGCGCCAGCTCCGGTGCCGTGCCGTACCAGTTCCGGGCATTGGCGGCGCGGTAAAGGGTGAAGGGTTCGATCTGGGCAGTGTTGTGCGCTTGAACGGATTTTTCTTGCACGTTGTCTCTCCTCTTGTTGGAGAGAGATAATGTACAGAAAAAATGGACTGTCAAATACTAATGTACAAAAAATATGTACTTCCTTACGCTGCCTCCCCGGCTCTTCTCTCCTGGTGAAGCGGATTTCGTTTACCCACAGGAATCTGACTGGCAGGTGATTGACCCGCGCAGGCGTCCTGCCGTAACAGGAACGAATATAGAACAAAAAGATTGTGAGGTGTCGGTGAAGATGCAGTTTTGGCTTGGGAGAATTGCAAGGAAGTTAGGCTTGGACCTTAACCTTCTCTTTGATCCCATTCATTGTTTGCGGCTTCGAGCGCGGCGAACAGCTTCTCCTGAACGTCACCCGGAAGTTGAGCAAAGTCGCCATTCATCATGAAATTGAAGTCTATCCGGTAGGCGCGGTACAGATGCTTCATCACGGTACGGTTGGGATGGGTAAGCCCTGCTTCCGCGTTGTTGAGCACTTGCTTCGTCGTGCCGATCTCTTTTGCCAAGTTCTGTTGGCTCAGGCCGGTGAAAGCGCGCGCAGCACGCAGCCTGATGGCGCATGCCGCTAGGCCCATATCGTTCTGGTGGGCAAGCCGCTGTTTCTGTTCGAAATCCATAGTTCAGTTATAGACCCCGTACAGAAATATTGAACTCACTCCGGCATGTACCTTGTCGGTACAGAATTTTTGTACTACGCCATGTGCATGTCTCGATTTGGGGGATGCACATGACAGTCCAGACTATTTGCGATGTTCTTGGGCGACGGTCCATCGCGGCCCGGGTTCGGGTTGGCCTTCCAGCCGTCAGCAATGCTTCGGTTGCGGGGCGGTTTCCGGCGCGATGGTACCTCGCGATCCGTGCGATGTGCGACGAGGCGGGGATTGCCTGCCCGGATGAACTTTTCAGCTTCATTCCCACCTCCGGCGGCGTCGGTGTCGAGCGAGATGCGGCATGAGTGGCACCATTCACTGCCAGGGTTTGTCCCGTTGGCACTTTTCAACTGCCCGGCCGGCTGCCTGCTTTCAAGAAAACCACGTTGCTGAAGGGGCTGCACATGTCTGACCCGGTGCTTATTCTCAACGCCCATATGTCGGCGTTGGTCTCACGCCTCGGTTGCTTTGACGCGGTGGCGGAAACGCTGACCGCGCGCTGGGGCGGGGGCTGTTCCAAGGGGACGATCAGCCGCAAGGTCTCGGGTTCGCTCGATTGGACCGTGCGCGACGTGATCGGCATTGAAGATGCGCTCAGCGAGTTCCCGGTGACCCGGATGCTCGAGCGGCGGCGGGCCGGGGTCGCGGTGGCGGCGCCGGTCAGCATGATCCTGCAGGCGGGCGCGATCAGCCGCGAGACGGGCGAGGCGGTGGGGGCGATCCTTGCCGCCGAGCAATCGGCCCGCGCCGAGGACCGCGCGCAGGCCTGCAAGGAGATCACCGAAGCGATTGCGGCGCTGCAAACGGCGCTCTCACGTCTGGAGGCCGCAGCATGATCCCCGCGCGCGCCGGACCGCAACTGATCGATACGGGGGATTTGCCGCTCTATCCCATCGATGCCAGCGCCCGGTTGACCGCGCATTATTTCACCATGTGGCGGCATGACCAATTCCTGGCGTCTGATCTGCATCTGCTGGCCAGCTATGAGGTGCAAGGCGTAGCGCGGGCGCTGTTCGATTACGCCCAGAAGCAAACGCCCATCGGCACCCTGCCGGATGATGATCTGCGGCTGTCCAAGTTGTTGCGGATCGATCTGGCAAGCTGGAAGGATCTGCGCGCCCGCAGCATCGGCCCGCTGCACCAATGGCAGCGCTGCCGCTGTGGTGACGAGATCCGGCTGATGCATCCGGTGGTGCTCGAGGTCGCGATGGCGGCGATTGAAAAGCGCGATCTGCGGGAGGCCAGCAATGCCGACAAGGCGGTCTATCAGCGGCAGCGCCGGTTGCGTGAGGCGCTGACCGAATTGGGCTGCAGCCGCGATGTGATCGCCGATGAAGTGCTGATCACCCGGATGGATGACTGGCTGCTGGAGACCTGCCGCAGCAACCGGCGCACCCGTGCCGTCTATGAGCGGGCCTTGGCGCATGCGGGCGCGCAGGGTTGGTTTGGCTCTGGCCGCAAGCGGTTTGAATCATTCAATAATTAGTGTTCCCGGAACAGTAATTACTGTTCCGGAACGTTCCAGCACTGTTCGGGAACAGTTCCGGCCTAAAGGAAAGGATAGGAAATGAAATCAAAAAACACCTTCCGTGCCGTGTCACTCCGGCGTGCCGTGCCTGTGGATAACCCGGGATTTGCTGAGAAAGGGCTGGGGTGATGAGCGAGGCAAAGGCAGAATACCGGGCGCGGGTGAAGGCGCTGCTGGTGGAGCGTTTGAGGCTGGCGGGTTTGCGCCGTCCGTCCAGGTTCTCGGTGGCGGATCAGGATGCGGTGGCGCTGCGGCTCGGTGAGAGGCTGGGTTATATGACGGCGGAGAACCTAAAGACCTTGGCCGAGACTCTGATCAACAATTCTGGCGACGGGATCTGGCCGAGCGAGCGGGTGGTGATGATCTTCGCCCACTCCTTGCAGGAACCGCCGCTGACCGAGCATCGGATCATCGGTTCCTGGCTTGCCTCGGTCGAGGGGCCGAAGGCGGAGGCGGGCGGCTATCTGGTCGAGCTTTACCGCTATCTCGCGCGGGCGGGGCGGCCGCCGATGCCGGTGGATGCGCGGCAGATCCGCACCGATGCGGCGGCGAATGCGCGGCAGGTGATGCTGATCCGCGACCGGATCGGGCGGGATGCGGCGGGGGCCGAGGATCGGGCATGGCTGGAGCATTATCTGGCAGATCAACAGGCGGCGCGGGCCATTGTGGCGGCGGGCGCAGAGAAACGGGCAGAAGACAAAGGGCAGGCGGCATGATGATGGCACGGAAAGAGGCGACGGTGATGCGCCCGGCGACGGATGGCCAGGGCAGGGCGCGCCTGTCAGCAGAGGCGGCGCGGCTGGCGCAGATCCTCGCCGCGGCGACGCCGCCGGAGAGCTGCGGCCCGGAGATCCCGGTGGCCCCGGCGCGGGGTGCCTGCAAAGTGCTGCGCCCGGTGGTGATGGTGCCGGGCGGCAAGAACGGCTGGAAAGCCGAGCCCGCAGGCTACAAGGGCCGCAACGCGGTGGCGGCGCTGGATGTGTTCGATGACATGGCGCGCAAGGCGGCGGCCAAGGGCCTGCCCGCACCGTTCACCCCCGCACAAGTGGCGGTGGCGCGCCGCTACCGCACGCTGGTCGAGCGGCATTCGGCGGGCGGGGTGCGTTGTTCCAGCCTCGAGGCGCAACGGGGCGGCTCGGGCAGGGGTGGCGAGTTCATGGATGCCTTCGTGGCCGAGGGCGATGAGATCCGCCGGATGCGGGCGCGGGTCGGCACCGGCGCGGCAATGCAGGTGCGGCGGATCCGGCCTTCGGCGCGGGGAGTGGCGTCGCGGGGGATCATCACCGATCTGGCGTTGCTGGATGCGGTGTGTTTGGAGGGGCTGACGCTGAGTGCGGTGTTGGAGCGGTATGGGTGGGCTGTGGATGGGAAGCACCGGGAGGCGTTGCGGGCGGCGTTGGGCAGGGCACTGGATCGGGTGGCCGGTCGGTAAACTCCTTAAGCTGCTTCGTCATACCGCAACAGTCTTTCACCTATGGCAGGGACTGAATTCAATGTGAGCAAACGAAGGTCTTCTTGGTCTGCTTGCATTTCAAGAGCTTGTAATGCTTCGCTTATATTCGCCTGCTGCTGGTCGGTCACTTGCGGATCGTCCATGCTCGGACGATGAAGTATCATCTCGTGGGAACGCTTGAATGCTTCTTGTGTTTCTCTGTCGCGTTCGACTTTCAGATCCCACAGACGTCGCTTGATCAAGTGGATTGAGCTAGTTAGTGAACCTGCGCGAAGGGTGCCAAAATTCGCCACAAGCTTTGGCCCTGCAAAATCAATTACGACCTGATGGCTTGCACCTTTCTTCCTACGGGCACGGCCTTCCTGCAGGTCACGGCTGAAAAATCGGCTGTAACCCTCTCGTTGAGACCGAACATAATCACATACCAGAAAGGGTAAGCGGTCGCTTATGCTCGAGGCCTCAGAGGCAACCATTAAGTCCGGCTCTGGCGCCAATACCAACGCATCTTGTCCAAGCGTTGCGTCATAAAGCGAGGAAAGAGCCGCCATCCAGCTCGAAGCCATCTGTTCTAGGCTGAAACCTTCGGCTTCACGACATTCGCCTATAACTACGCCTGAAACTGCTGACTCTGGTTGGAGGATAGCATCGCGTGAGCGCTGTGCTAGGTCATGTTGCAGGCACTTTCCCGCGATCTGCACGGCAGTCACAGCAGCAGCGGCACTCTCACCATAGAGGCAATTCAGGCGACTTAGGACATTCGCCAGCTCGAGATGAAAGCCGTCACTGTTTACTGCCACAACGCCCACGACAAGGCGCTCATAGGAGCCAGCGATGGGTTCAAGAAGAACGGGCGCCCACAGGGCTCGCACGCCGCGATCAATTGTCGGAAATTCACTATGGTCCATCAGTGAAATCATACCAACACCGGGATGCCGAGGGCTATGCTTGTCTGCCGAGAAATTTGTGCAGTACGGGCTTCCAGAAATGCCTTCAAGGCGCTGATACACTCTACCGGTAAAAGTTGTGTTATGCGACTGGATTCCGAGGGCTCTGTGGCACTGAAACCGCGTAGCGCCGTCTCGAAGGCTGTGGCTTCTGCCTTTCGCTCGCGCTTCTGAACGGAGGATAGAAATGGTGTCATCCATTCGGAGAGTCGATTTACGAAATCGCTTGCTGGGTTGAGGTCTTCGGGCCGCCACGCTGGACCACTGAAGCAGTGACCATGGTCAATGAGCCAGGTATCACCCGGGTTTCCGAACAGAAAATTTCCTGGGTGCCGATCTATATTGGCAATCCAAGCATCAAACGCATAGAGGCGTCCTAAATCGGACCACTCAGCTATTTCATTCAAGAGTGCCAATTGTCCCGCAGGGTTGGAGCTCTTGAGCCGAAATGTAACATTCGGGACCTTCACGTCCGCACTTACGAAAACGAGCCGAGATCCGTCCTCAAACGATGGCGCTTTACTTGCTGGCATCACCTCGGGGCGGGCGAGGCCAAGAAAGCAGTCTGGAACTGGTAGCCCGACGAGTCGCGCAAGGCAAAACGCGAGAAGCTCGTTGCAGAGTTGGGGTAACTCAAGGTCTTTGATGATCGCCTGGCGAATTTTCCTATCGTTCAAGAGCACCTGTCCACGATAGGTGTCGTTGACATTCCCGACATTAAATCCTGTCGCACCCAGCAAAACTGTCGCAGTTTCAATCGCGGCCATACAACCTCAGCAAAGTAGGATAATTTTGAAATCACTCGATACGTGTCAGCTAAGCTGCGAAATTGGCAGATGGCAACTAAAACCCTTCGTTGGCATTGACGTGCGGAAGCTGAGCGGCGTAGCGGGCTGCAGAGAGCTGACCGAACTGGGCGCGGGATATTGCGCGGAACATCAAGAAGTGCGGGACACGCGGGTCACATTTCGTGAGGCGGTGAGATCAAGCGCGTTTGGCTCGACCCCGGTTGGTGGGGCCGAGCCGGAGATGGTCAGATCGCGCTGGCGAACTGCGGATTGGTCACGATGGCATTGATGAATGCCGCCGCAGCTTTGTTGAAGGCAATCGCCGCATTCGGGCAGGCCGAGGCTGCGGAGAAGCTTGTCTTGTAGTCGAAGCGCGACTGCACTTGGAAACCGCCAGGCATCTTCGGCGATTGCACGGTACCGGCGAGCAGCCAGTAGCCTTCCATCGAGCTTACTTGCAGGTTGGTCAGCGTGATCGTCAGCGGCGTCCCGTTGGCGGCATATACGCCCCCGGCGAGAAGCTCTGCCGTCATCGCATCCTTCAGCGCCGCAACGGTCGATTGACCGCCGCCGATATCCAGCGGCCCCATCAGGCGGCAGGTCGGGTTGAGGTTCACATTGGAGTCTGCCGTCACCGAGGCAACGATGACGTGTTTGCCGCGCGCGGCGAGCGGCTGCAGCGCAACCGTATTCTGCGGGCTGGTTTGGTAGCTCGGGGCAACGGAACTGTCGCAGGCCGCGAGTGCGAATAGCGGGATCGAAAGGGTGAGAACTTTTGCGAGTACGCGCATGTAAACCTCTTGGTACAAAAAAATGCACGTGTGCAATATCATGATTGGCCGGGCCGACAACGTTGAACCTTCCTGAATCCACGGTAAAATTTCCCCCCTTGACGCTTATCCCCATCGCTGGCATCTCTGTTGACATCATCCACAACTCCGCCCGCAGGTCGCCTGACCGTGCGGGCGTTGTCATATCCGGGGGCTGGCATGCGGAAGCTGTGCGGCGCGCCGGGCTGTGATGAGCTCGCCGAGCCGGGCGCGGGCTATTGTGCGGAACATCAGGAAGAACGGGATGCGCGGGTCAGATCGCGCAAGGCGGCAGCCAAGGGCTCGGCGGTGGCGCGGGCCGGTGCGGCTTTCTATGCCACGGCGCGCTGGCGGCATGCCCGGCGCAGGTTCCTGATGGCGCATCCGCTCTGTGTCGATTGCGCGGGGCTGGGGCTTGTCGTGGCGGCGCAGGACGTTGATCACATCCGGCCGCATCGGGGCGATGCAAGGCTGATGTGGGATGCGGCGAACTGGCAGGCGCTTTGCAAAAGCTGCCACAGCCGCAAGACGGCGCGCGAGGTTTTCGCCGCCGCACCCCCGGGGGGTATCCGGAAATCGAGGGGTCGCGCCGGGTAACCGTCCTCCGCTCCTTTGTTTTCGCGCGCGGGGAATTGGAGAAAAAAGCCCACTTGGGAAAGGAGTTAGCCATGAAAGGTGCCAAGCCAAAGGTCAGCAATGTGGTGCCGATGCGCGGCGATGCCCTGGGCCATGTGCCCGAGGCGCCGGAGTGGATGAGCCATGAGGGGCGCGAGGTCTGGGAGCGCCTGGCGCCGATCATGGTCGCCAAGAAACGGCTCGAGCCGCATTTTGAGGATACCTTTGCCGCCTATTGTGAATCGGTCGCGGCCTTCATTCGCTGCACCGGCGATGTGGCGATCATGGGCAGCTATTATTCGGTGAAGACCCGCAACGGCGAGCAGGAGAAACACCGCGCCGCCTTCACCCAGCAACAGGCGGCGCTCAGCAATATGCAGCGGCTTTCCAGCCTTTTTGGCATGTCGCCGGTGGATGAGGCACGGGTGAAAACCGGAGGCCAGGGCGATCTCTTTGACGAGATCCTGGCGAAGCTCGATGGAGGCCATTGATCACCCGGTCTCGCGCTATGCATTGGATGTGGTCGAGGGGCGCGAGATCGCGGGCGAGCTGGTGCGGCTGGCCTGCCTGCGGCATCTGACGGATCTGGAAACCGGCCGCGACCGCGGGCTTTACTTCGACTGCAAGGCGGCGAGCCGGGTCTTGAACTTCGCCGAGCTGATCCAGCACACGACCGGGCCGCTGGCGGGGAAACCGCTCAGCCTGCAGCCGTGGCAGGCGTTCCGGCATGGCTCGGTCTTTGGCTGGAAACAGGAGGGCGGGCTGCGGCGGTTCCGGGCGACCTATCATCAGGTGGCGAAGAAGAACGGCAAGACCACCGACACGGCGGTGCCGATGCTCTATTCGACGCTGTTCGACGGCGAGGCGGCACCGCAGGGCTATTGCGCGGCGACCACCCGCGACCAGGCGGGGCTTTTGTTCCGCGAGCTGAAGCGGATGATCCGCGCCTCGCCCTCGCTCTCGGCGCTGATGAAGGTCTGGCGCGGCTCGATTGAGGTCGCCAAAACCGAGGGCGTGATCTCCTGTCTCAGCCGCGACGGCAACAGCTCGGACGGGATCAACCCGCATTTTGCGGCCCGCGATGAGGTGCACCGCTGGACGGATCGCGAGCTGGCCGAGGTTCTGGTCAATTCGATGATCGCCCGGGCGCAGCCGATTGATTGGGCGATCACCACCGCCGGGGCCGATATGGCCTCGATCTGCGGCGAGCTCAGGGAATATTCCGAGGGGGTGGTGCGGGGCTCGGTGAAGGATGACAGCTTCTTTGGCTATGTCGCCGAGCCGCCGCAGGATTGCGATGTGGCCGATCCGCGTTTCTGGAAGATGGCCAACCCGAACCTCGGGGTCTCGGTGCCGCAAAAGCGGTTTGGCGAGATGTACCAGGAAGCGACGGTGATCACCGGCAAGATGCCGAACTTCCGGCGTCTGCACATGAACCTCTGGACGGAAGGGGCGCAGGGCTGGATCTCGCGCGATGTCTGGGATGAGGGGGCGGGGGCGTTTGATCCCCGGTCGCTCTACGGGCTGCCCGCCTGGGTGGGGCTGGACCTCTCGAAAACCACCGACCTCACCGCGATCTCGGTGGCGGTGCCGAAGGACGGGCTTTTGTTCCTGGTGAATTACTCCTTCATCCCGGAAGGGCCGAAAGGGTTCATCCAGCGGGCGCAGAAGGAAAAGCGCGAATATGTCGGCTGGCGCGATGAGGGCTGGCTCGAGGTGCATAAGGGCGGGGTGATCGATGACGATCAGATCATCGAGCGGCTGGAGATGATCCGGGCCAAGTTCGATCTGCGCGAATTGGCCTATGACCGCTGGGGCATGAAATACATGGCCAAGGAGCTGAACCGCCGGAAGTTCCCGATGGTGGAACATGGTCAGGGCTATGCCTCGATGTCCTCGCCGATGAAGCGCTTTGAGGAAGCGGTGGCCAAAAAGCGGCTGCGGCATGCGGGCAATCCGGTGCTCGCCTGGGCGGTGGGCAATGTCCACCGCGACGAGGATGCGGCGGAGAACATCAAGCCGAACAAATACAAATCCCGCGGCCGGATTGACCCGGCGGTGGCGGCAATCATGGCGCTGGGGCGGGCGGAAGCCGCCGAAGGCAAGCGCCGCAAGAGGGAGTTTGAAACGGCATGAGTCTGATCAGTCGTATCTTTGGGGGCAGGGTGTCTGCGGCACCAGCGGCCCCGGCCGCGCGCATCGAGCCGGTGATCTCCGGCGTGGTGCCCGAGCCAATGGCCAGCACGGGTGAGCCGTCGGGCACCTCGGTCCCGGCCGCTTGGATGCAGGAGGCGGGCTTTGCCTCTGTGCCTTCCGTCGCGCGGCTGCCGCGCGTCTCGGCGGTGCTGGCGCAGCGGCATGCGACGATCTACGCCTGCTGCAATGTCATCGCCGGGGATCTGGCGAAGGTGCCGCTGAAGCTTTACCAGCGGCGCGGCGGGCTGGAGGAACGGGTGCGCGATCACCCGGCGGCCTATCTCCTGAATGTCGAGGCAGCCCCCGGCGTCGCAGCCTCGGTGCTGCGCTTCGCCCTGGGCTATGCCTTTACCCTGCGCGGCAACGCCTTCGCCTATGCGCCGCGGGATGGCGCGGGCGAGTTGGAACTCCTCGATCTGATCCGCCAGGACGGCTGCACGGTTTTGCGGGCAGGCCGGGCGCGGTTCTATGATTTTGAGGATGGCGAGGGGGTGCGGCGGCGCGCGCCGGGGCGGGCGATGGTGCATCTGCGCTATATGGCCGAGGATGGCTGGAACGGCCGCTCGCCGCTGGAAGTCGCCTCGGAATCGGTGGGCCTCGCGCTGGCGGGCCAAGAGGCTGCAGCGCGCACGGCATCGGGCGGCACCACGCGCGCGGTGATCAAGGTCGAGGACGCTTTCGAGGATGATGAGGCCTACCGGCGCAACGCCCGCCGAATCTCGGCGGCGATCCGTAATCCCGAGGTGGAGGGCTTTCCGATCATTGGTGCTGCGGATGATATTAAAACGCTGGATCTCTCGGCAGCGGATCAGGAACTCTTGGCCAGCCGCAAGTTTGACCGCGAGCAGCTGGCCGCGATCTACCGGGTGCCGCCCGCCAAATTGCAGATGATGGAATATGGCGTGAAGGCCAATGGCGAGCAGCAGGCCATCGATTATCTGACCGATTGCCTGCTGCATTGGGCGGGGCTTTTTGAGGATCAGCTGGCGCTGACGGTGCTGACGGAGGCCGAGCGGCGGGCGGGGTTCTTTCTGCGCCACGACTTCGGCGCGCTCCTGCGCCCCACGACCAAGGAACGCTATGAGGCGCTGAACAAGGCGGTGGGCGGGCCGTTCATGACGCCGAACGAGGCGCGGGGCATCGACGGGCGCAGCCCGGTGCCGGATGGCGACACGCTGAACCCGGCCCCGAACATGACGCGCACGGATCAAGGAAAACCGGAGGAAAAGCAATGAAAAGCACAGTTGCGGGCCTCCTGCAGCCGCAAGCGGTGATGGCGCTTTGCGACAGCCTTGCGGGGCCGTTGCTGGCACAGCCGGTGCCGTCAGATCCTGCGGCGCTGGCGGGTGGGGCCGAGCGCTATGCCGTTGCGCGGGGTGTGGCGGTGGTGCCGGTGCGGGGCATTCTCTCGGCCAACAGCGGCTTTGCCGATTGGTTCGGTTGGGCCACCTATCACGGGCTGGCCGAGACCTGCGCGCAGATCGCGGCGGCGGAGGATGTGGCGGCGGTGGTCTTGGAGCTCGACAGCCCCGGTGGCTATGTCACCGGCATTCAGGCGGCGGCGGAGGCGATTGCCACCCTCGCCACCCTGAAACCCGTCACCGCGCTGATCAACCCGCTGGCGGCTTCGGCGGCCTATTGGCTGGCCTGTCAGGCGAGCGAGGTGGTGATGACGCCGGGGGCCTCGGCGGGATCGATTGGCACCGCGCTGATGACCGGCTCTTATGTGCAGCCCGGCGGTAACGGCATGCAGATGGTGGAGATGGCCTCAAGCCATGCCCGGGCCAAGCGCCCGGATGCGACCAGCGAGGCGGGCCGGGCCGAGCTGCAGCGCAGTCTTGATGTGGCGGAGGCCGATTTCCATGCGGCGGTGGCCTCGGGGCGCGGGATCGCGGTGGCGGATCTCCTGGCGGCGCTCAGCGTGACGGAGGATCCGCGCGACGGTGGCGCGGTGTTCGGCCCGGCGGAGGCGGTGGCGCGGGGCCTTGCCGACCGGATCGAGACCCGCGCCGCCTGTTATGACCGGATCTTTGCTGCGCATGCGCCGCAGGTCCGCAACCCTTCCCGCGCGAGCTTGGGCGGTGGCTATGCCGCCCGGGCTGCGGCGGCGCAGGCTTTGGCCTCTCTCTGACATTCCGCGCTTGCGGTGACAGACAACCCTGCCGGGTCGGCGGGGTCTTTCGGCTGCGCATGTGCGGCCGCTTTTTGCAAAGGAAACAGGATGTTCAAACTCGACGATCTGCGCCGTGCCCGCAAGGCTGCGGCGGATAAGATGACCGAAACCGCCACGGCGATTTCGACGCTGGAGGCCACGGAAGGCGGGGCAGATGCCGCCGCCCTGGAAGCGGCGCAAACGGCTTTCACCGAGGCCGAAGCGGGGTTCAAAGCGGCGGATGTTGCCGTGAAGCGCGCGGAAGCGGTCGAGGCCGCGCAGGCCGCTGCCGCTGTCGGCGATCTCGGCGCCCAGGGCCAGGCGCACGGCGCGGGCACCCCGGCGGTGGCCGCAAACCCGGCAGATCGCGGCGTCGCGGCGGGGTTCATGGTACATGCGCTGGCCAATGCCGGGGGCGACCGCGACAAGGCGGTGCGGCTTTTGGAGGCGGGCGGGCACAGCGCGATCTCTGCGGCGCTCTCCGGCGCATCGGAATCGGCAGGCGGGGTGACCATTCCCCGGGCGCAGGCCGCCGAGCTGATCGAGCTCTTGCGCGCCCGGGTGGTGGTGCGGGCCGCGGGCGCGCGGACGCTGCCGATGCCTGCTGGCGAGCTGCGCCATGCGCGTCAGAGTGGTGCTGCCTCGGCGAGCTATGGCGCGGAGGCGACGGCGATCATGCCCTCGGAGCCGAGCTTTGAGCCGGTCGAGCAGAAGTTCCGCAAGCTGACCGGCCTTGTTCCGATCAGCAACTCACTCCTGCGGCATTCCGGCGTGGCGATGGCGGCGCTCGTCCGCGATGACCTTCTGAAGGTGATGGCTTTGCGCGAAGATCTGGCCTTCCTGCGCGGCGACGGGCTGAACAACACGCCGAAGGGTCTGCGCAACTGGATGCTGGCGGCGAACTGGCCCGGCGCGGTGGTTGCGGCCACGGCGACGGCGGCAGAGGTGGCGATCCGGCGCGCGGTGTCCAAGGTCGAGGATGCCGATGTGCGGATGCTGAAACCCGGCTGGATCATGCGGGCCAGCGCCAAGAACTGGCTGGCGAGCCTGAAGGATGCCAACGGCAATCCCCTGTTCCCGAGCGTCGATCTGCGCGGCGAGCTGCAGGGCTATCCGATCCATGTCACCTCGCAAGTGCCTGACAACCTTGGGGCGGGCGGCGATGAGACCGAGATCTACTTCGGCGATTTTGACGAGGCGATGATCGGCGACAGCATGGCGCTGACGATTGGCAGCTCGACCGAAGCGGCCTTCGTGGACGGTTCGGGCGATTGGGTCTCGGCCTTCCAGAACGATCTGACGCTGATGCGCTCGATCTCCGAGCATGATTTTGCGCCCGCGCATGATGAGGCCTTCGCGGGCTTCAATGGCAAGGGTTGGACGCTCTGATCCGACAGCCCGGGGCTAGGGCTCCGGGCGCATTCCCACTGATTTGAAAGGTCACCCGATGACGAAAACCATTCTCAAATTCTCGCGTTCCTGGGGGCGCTACAACAAGGGCGAGGTGGCAGGCTTTGCGCCCGATATTGCCGCCCGGCTGATCGGCAAGGTGGCCGTGGTCTTTGATCCGACCGCGCCGGTCGCGGTGGTCAATGCCGCCGCGCAGGATGCCGCCGCTGCCGATCTTGCGGCGCGTGAGGCGGCATTGGCGGCGCGCGAGCGGGCGGTGGCCGAGCGCGAAGCCGAAGTGGCCGAGGCGGAAGCCTTCCTGATTGAGCCGGAAGAGGCTGAGGAGGAAGAGCCTGCTCCCGAACCCGAAAAGCCCAGCGGCTCCAAAGCCAAAGACCTGCCGATGCAGGGCAAGGTGTAAGCCATGCAGGTGATCACGCCTGCGGCCGGGCTGCCGGTGACGGTGGCGCGGTTCCGGGCGGCGGTGCCTTTGGCCGCCGCCGTCGATGATGAGACGCTCGCCGCCTATCTGGAGGCGGCGGTGAATGCGGTGGAGGTGTCCTCGGGCCGTCCGATGCTGGCGCGGGATCTGCGGCTCGTCACCCCCGCAGGGCCGTGGCGGCGCTGGTGGTTCCCGGTGGCCCCCGTGCTGGCCGTGACCCTGATCGAGGGCGGCACGGCGGAACTGCTGACCCCGTTTGGCGAGCCGGTGCTGGCGCGCGAGACGGGCAATACCGCGCTGACGATCACCGCGACGGTCGGCTATGCCGATGCGGATGCCGTGCCCGCCGCGCTGAAACAGGCCGTCATCCTGATGGCGAAAGACTGGCTGGAGGCCTCGGTGACGCTGGAGGAGATCAAGCGCGATGGTCTCAGCTTTGGGGCCAAGGCGCTGATCAAACAGCAGCGCTACCGCCGCCCGGCGGAGGTAGTGCCATGCTGATGAACGAGTTTGTGCGCTTTGAGCGCCGGGGCCTTGATGTCAGCGACCCGTATGGCAACCCACAGCGGGCATGGGCGGAGATCGTCGCCTTGCGTGTGAGTGTCCTCGAACAAACGGGACGCGAGGCGATTGCAGCGGGACGACTGGAGAGCACGCGGCTCGCGACAGTGCGCTTTCCGCCGCCGCCCGGGATTGTCGCGCTGACAGATGCGGATCGGATGATCTGGCGAGGGCAGGTCTGCAAGATCATCTCCGTGGGGCGCTTTGGCAAAGGCAGCTGGGGCATGGAAGTGCTGGTCGAGATTGGGGGTGCAATATGACCATCGAGGGGGCAGATCGCCTGAAGCGCCGTCTGAACCTGCTGCCCGGCCGGGTGAAGCTGCGGCAGGCGGCGGCGGTGGCGCGCAATGGCGAAGACCTGATCAGCGTGGCACGGGTGCTGGTGCCGGTGGTGGACGGTGATGCGCAGGCCGAGATCCGGGGCGGGATGCAGGGCGACGGCTATCTCGCCGACTTCGGCTCACATGCCAAGGTGATCGAGGGTGACAGCGGCCCGCGGCCCTTCGTCAATCCGGCGCTGAGCTACACCCGCAAGCGCCGCTCGGGCCGTCATCGCCGGGCGCTGAAACAAGCGATGAAGGATGTGTTCCATGGCGGATGACGACGCATCTTCTGCCGGGCTCGCCTTCGGCGATCCGGCTCTCGCGCTGCAGCTCGGGGTGATTGCGGCACTCAAGGCCTCTCCGGTCCTGACCGGTCTGGTAGGCGGCCGGATCTATGATGAGCCGCCGGAGAATGCCGAACTGCCCTATATCCGGCTTGGCAATATCGACCTCTCGCCACTGCGGATGGATGGTGGCACCGATCATGTGATCCTGTTCTCGGTCGAGGCGCATTCGCGCCCGGAGACGGCAGGCCGGGTCGAGGCCACCCGCATCGCCGGGCTGATCCGCGCCGCCTTGGATGATCCGGCCCCGGTCACGCTGCCCGATCATGAACTTGAGTGGATCTTCTATCTGACGCAGGCGGTGGGCCGGGCCTCGGATGGGATCACTTACACCGCCGTGGTGGCGTTCCGCGCCGCGATGGCGGGCACATCGTTCTGACAAAACCCCAACCGAAAGGAGGCCGGAGATGGCCAAAGCAAAGGGCCGGCTGATGCTGGTCAAGATCAAGGATGGCACAGCCTTTGAGGCGCTTTGCGGTCTGCGCTCGAAAACCCTGACCATCAACAACAGCGAGGTGGATGTGACCACCGCTGATTGCGTGGATCCGGGCGGCGCGCTCTGGACCGAAGTTCTGAGCGGGGCCAAGCGGATCTCGGTCTCGGGCAACGGCTTCTTCAAGGATGCGGCGCATGAGGCGCGGCTGAACACGGTGGCGATGGCGTCGGATCCGGTGGCCGACTTCCAGATTATCGTGCCGGATTTTGGCACTTTTGAAGGGTCGTTCTTTCTGTCCTCGGTCGAATATGGCGGCGAGCAGGAGGGTGGCGTGACCTATTCGCTCTCGCTGGCCTCCAGCGGGGCGGTCACCTTCACGGCGCTGCCCTGATGGCGATCAAGGGCACAGCCGCCTATGCAGAAGAGATTGGTGGCAAAAGCCGCCGTCTCATCCTGCGCAATGGCGAGATCGAGCGGTTCGAGGTGCAATATGCGCCGTTCGGGATCTTCGCCCTTTGGGATCAGCTCTTCGGGCGGGGCGCAGCACCGCAGGTGCGGCATGTCCGCGATCTGGTGGCGCTGGGGTTGGTCGGCGGCGGCATGGGCGACGCGCAGGCCGATGCGCTGGTGGCCTCGCTGCCGCCTTCGGAAAACCCCCGGCTGCGGGCCATCGCGCAAAGGCTTCTGGGGGTGACCTTTCTGCCCGAGGCTTTGGAAGACGCGGGAAAAAAGCCGGATGGATCGGCAGCGGAAAGCGGGGCCGATCCGAATCTGACGCCAGCCGGTATGACGCCAGATCCCGGATCCTGAACCTCTGCGGCGTGCTGGGGCGCAGCCCGGCCGAGATCCGGGCGCTGACGCCTGCCGAGACCGCGCTGATGGTGGAAAGCTGGAATGCGGCGCAGGCGGGCGATCAGGTCGCCGCCCCGTCTTTGGATGAATATGAGGAATTGGTGAGCCGCTATGAGTGATGAAGCGACCGAGCGCCTGACAATCCTGTTGCAGGCGAAGGACAAGGATCTGGCGCGGGTGATCGACCGCTCCAACCGCTTGTTGGCGAAATTTGCCAAGGATGCAGAGGGCAATGTCTCGCGCGCCTCGCGCAGCATCGACAGCAACCTTTCCAAGATGGGCAGCAAGATCTCCGGGATTGGCGCGGCCTTTGTCGGGGGCCTCGCGGGCGGGATCGTCACCGGGGCTTTTGCCGGGCTGACCACGAATATCGCGGGCACGGTCAAGGGGATTGCCGAGATCGGCGATGCGGCGAAGCGCGCGGGGCTGGGGCTGACCGAGTTCCAGGAATGGAAGTTCGTCGCCGAGCAAAACCGCATTGGCGTTGATCAGATGGTGGACGGGCTGAAGGAGCTGTCGCTCCGGGCCGATGAGTTCGTGGTGACCGGGGCAGGGCCAGCGGCGGAGAGCTTTGTGCGCCTCGGCTATACCGGCACCGAACTCGCGGCGAAGCTGAAAGACCCTTCGGCGCTCCTGAAGGAAATCATCGGCCGGATGGGGGATCTCGACCGCGCGGCGCAGTTGCGGGTGGCCGATGAGGTCTTCGGCGGCTCGGCGGGCGAGCGGTTCACCGAGCTGGTGGCGCAGGGCGCGCAGGGGCTGACGGTCACGATGGGTCTCGCGCATGAGCTGGGCGCGGTGATGGATGCCGAGATGATCGACAAGGCGGTGGAGCTGGATCGCCGCTGGAACGAGCTTGCGACCCGGGTCGGGTCGGCGGCAAAGGCGGGCATCCTCGGGATCGCCGAGCTGGCGGGCGCGGGGGTGGATGCGATCAACGCGCTGCATCAGGCGGTGGCCGACCGCGAAACCCTGCAGGTCGAGCGCGCACTCGGTCCGGACGTGGCGGGGAACGCGGCGGTTCTGGAGGAGCAGGCGGTCGATGTGGACCGCGTCAAGATCGCCTATAGTGACCTCGAACGGCAGGCGGCGGCGACGGCGGAGGCGATTGCGGCGACGCCCTATCTGCTGGCCAATCTTGGCTATGAGGATGTCTCGGCGGAGATGGTGGCGCTGACGCAAGAGATGCGGGCGCTGGTGGCGGGGTTCGGTGACGGATCGGTGGATGCCGAGGCCTTTGCGGCGGGGCTGACCGAGATCCAAACCCGCGCCCGCGAGGCGCTTGCGGCGCTCGATGTGGTGGATCGGGTAGACTTTATGAATGTCTCTTCCGAACTCGATCACCTCGGGGCAACGCTTTCGACTGTGCGCAATGTGGCGGTGCAGCTTGTGGCGGCAGTGCAGGCAGCGGCGGGCCTGTCGCTGCCTTCCGCTGTGGAGTTGCTGGGGCCGGGGGAGGATGCGGACAAAGCTGCCTCGCTCAAAGACCGGCGCGATGCGGAAGCCGCGGTGACCGCGAAGCGGGAGTTCCTGGCGCTGCAGGATGCGGAGAATGCCAAATCGGCCAAGCAGCTTGAACTGGACAAGGCGATTGCCGCCTTCCGCGAGCGGGCGGCAAAGGCGGGGGTCACCCTCACCGAGGCCGAAGCACAGGCGGGCGGGGCGGCTGCGGTTGCGGCCAGTGCGGCGCGCAGCCCGCGTGGGGGGGCGGGCAAGGCGGACAGGCCCGGGGCCTATGCCGATCAGGTGACCGATACCGAGCAAAAGATCGCGGCCTGGGAGGCCGAGGCAGCGGCGCTCGTCGCGGTTGCGGCGGCGGGCAAAGACTATGGCGCGGCGGTGGATTATGCCCGCAAGCGCGCGGAGCTTCTGCAGGCGGCGCAGCAGCAGGGTCTCACGCTCACGCCGGAACTGACCGCGCAGATCGACGGGCTGGCGCAGAGCTATGCCAGCGCCGGGGAATCGGCGGAACTGGCGGCCGAAAAGCTCGACCTGATGCAGGAAAACGCCGAGCGCGGCGCGGATGCGCTGTCGGATATCTTCACCTCGGTGCTGACCGGCGCGAAATCGGGCCGGGAGGCGGTGGCGGATCTTCTGGCGGAAATTGCCAAGATCCAGATGCAAAAGGCGATTGCCGGGCTCTTCAGCGGCGGCGGTGGCAGCAGCTGGCTCGGCGCGCTTGGCGGGCTCTTGGGCGGTGCGCGGGCGGGCGGCGGCGGTGTCTCTGCCGGGGTGCCTTATCTCGTCAACGAAAACACCCCGAACTCGGAGGTCTTTGTGCCCTCCCGCTCGGGCGCGATCCTGAATGTGCCGCAGGCGCAGGCGGCGTTGCGCGGCGCGGCGGGCGGTGGCACGGGCGGCGGGAAAGGTGTCGCGTCTGGCCATCTGGCGGTGTCGATTGGCTTTGATGAGGGGGCCAGGAGCATGACGGCGATGGTGCGCAATGAGGCGGGCCAGCTCGTCGCAGAGGCGGTGCAGGCCTATGACAAGGCGCTGCCGGGCCGCTTTGCGGCGATTCAACGCAATCCAAGGGGGCGCTGATGGCGGCTTTGTCCTATCCGTTCGATCTGGCCACGCTGTCGGATCGGCTGAACATTGCCTCGGTGAACTGGGGCCTGCAGCGCAACGATGAGCTGTCGGGCACCGGCGATGGCCGGGTGTGGTCGGCGGAACTGGCGCGGCCTTTGTGGACCGCCACGGTGACGCTGGCCACGGCACGGAGCCTGCAGGCGCGCGGGATCGCGGCCCGGCTTCGTGCCTTGCAGGGCTCGCGCGGCACGTTCCTCTTTGCCGATCCGTTCACCCGCTATCCGGCCTCGGATCCGCGCGGGGAAGCATTGGCGGGGGCCGCCGTGCGCCTCGATCTGATCGGCAGCGGCCGGGTGGTGGTGGATCTGGCGGGCCTGCCTGCGGGCTTTGCGCTGACGGCGGGGGATCGCTTCACGATTGTCTCCGGTGGGGTCTCGGGCGGCGTGATCTATCACGGCGAGATCTCGGGCGATGTCGTGGCGGGTGGCACCGGCGTGGCAGAGGATGTGCCGGTGTTCCCGCGCCTGCCTTTGGCGATTGCCAGCGGGGCCGCGGTGGTGCTGGTGAAGCCCTACCTGCAGGCGATCATCAGCCCCGGCAGTTTGCGTGGGGCGACGGACGTGCCCGGGGCCTTGGCTTCGGGCGCCAGCTTCCAGATCATCCAGAAGATGTAACATGAAAAATCTAGATGCGGCCTTCACCGCCCGCCTGCAGGCGGCGCGGGGGGAGGGGATTGAGCCGGTGCGGCTGGTCTGGATCACGGCGCGCGACCGGATGACCGGGGCGCAGGCCGAGATCGGCTTTTGGACGGGGGACGGCGAGATCCGCACCCCCGCCGATATCACCTCTGAGCAGGGCTTTGGCTTTGCTGAGGAGCCGGTGCTGACCCTCGACTTTCCCCGGATGCGCTTTGCCTCCGACACCAGCGGCTGGGCCAAAGCCTATGCGGCGGAGGGCCAGCCGCCCGCGCTGGTGCTGGATCCGGCGCGGGGCATCTATGGCGTGACGGCTGAGGATGACACAGCCCCGCAGCTCCTGCGGCGCTACATCGGCGGCGTCAATCTGACGGTCGGCGATATCTCCTATGTGTCGGACCTGACGATCCAGAGCGTTGAGATCTCGCTCAGCCAGATCGCCGAGGCGGCGCAGTATCTCTTGCGCGGGTTTGATGCGCGGCTGGCGCGGGTCGAGATCCATGAGATGACGCTTGATCCGGAGACCGGGCTGTTTGCCGCAGCACCTGAGCTGGTCTTTCTCGGGCTGATCGATCAGGCCCCGCTCACCACGCCTGCGGCGGAGGGCGAGGGGGCGATCACGCTGACCGCGATCTCAGAGCCGATCTCGATGCTGAGCCGGATCAACCCGAGGAAGTCGAGCTATCACGGTCAGGCGCAGCGCCAGAACGATCAATGGGGGCGCTATGCCTCGAGCATCAGCAGTTGGAATTTGAAATGGGGCACATCGTGATGCGGCGGCGGCCGGATTGGCGGGCGCGGTTTGACCGGGAAGTGGACCGGCTGCGGCGCGCGGCTTTTGTCTGGGGCGAGAATGATTGCGCGGTGGGGCTGGCGGGCAACCTCAGCCTGGCGCTGACCGGCGTGGACAGCGCCGCCGCCTATCGCGGGGCTTATACTTCCGAGATCGGGGCGTTGCGTATCCTGCGCGCGGGTGGCTTTGCCACGCTCGGCGATCTGATCGCCACGCTTGCCCCTGAATATGACCACCCGAGCCGGGCGCGGATTGGCGATGTCGGCGCGGTGCCGGTGCCCGGCCCCTTCGGCCATGCGCTGGCGGTGGTGGATTATGAACGTCTGTTTGTGCTGACCGAGACCGGCTTTGGCACGCTTGACCGCAGCGCGATGGTGCGCGCCTACAAGATCGGCTGACCCATGATTTTTGCTCTCGTTCTTCTTGCCCTGATCACCGGGGCCGATGCCGCATATGCCGGGCCGTTGCAGGTCTTTGCCGCACTCATTGCCAATGGCGTCTCCTTTGGCTCGGCGTTTTTGGCGGTGGGCGGCGGCGCGCTTCTGGGCCGGGCGGTGATCAGCATTGGCACGTCGCTGCTCAGCTCGGCCTTGCGCAAAAAGCCCGAGGTGCGCAGCGGCACCGAGCTCGATGTGCAGATGGGCGATGACCAGCCGATGAGCTTTGTGCTCGGGGCGGGGGTGACGGCGGGGCGGCGCAAATATGCGGGTGCCTGGGGCGAGGCGAACACCTTCTTTGTGGATGTGATCGAGATCTCCAGCCTGCCGATCGCGGGGCTGCGCGGGGTCTGGGTGAATGACCAGAAGGTCACGCTGTCGGCGTCCGGACCGGGGGAGCCGGGGGATTTTTACGCCGTTGAATTTGAATTTGGCGCGACGCGGACGGTCTACTTTGAGCTGGTTGATGGCACGCAGACCGCCGCCTCGCCCTATCTTCTCGACAAGTTCGGCGCGCATGCCGACCGGCCCTTCACGCCTGAGATGATCGGGCGCGGCTGTGCCTATGTCATCATGACCGTGCGCTATGACCGCGACCATATGAACACGCTGCCCTCGGTTCTCTTTGAGCCGGAACCGCTGGCGCTTTACGATCTGCGCCAGGACAGCACCAATGGCGGTTCCGGGCCGCAAAGGTGGGATGCACCCGAGACATGGGCGCCCTCCGAGAACCCGGCGGTGATGGCCTATAATGTCATTCGTGGCATCTTCTATGGGGATGAATGGCTGTTTGGCGGCCAGAACCTTCCGGCCTCGCGGCTGCCTGCCTCGTCCTGGATTGCGGCGGCGAATGAATGCGATGCCCCGGCGGAGCTGGCGGGGGGCGGGACGGAGCCCTCCTACCGGGCGGCGATGGAAGTCACCGTGGACATGGAGCCTTTGAGCGTGATCGAGGCGCTGGGGCAGGCGGCGAACATGCGGGTGGCGGAGGTCGGTGGCCTCTTCAAGGCGCTTGTCGGCGCGCCGGGCTCGGCGGTTTACGCCTTCACCGATGAGGATATCCGGGTGACCGAGGGCCAGAGCCTGACGCCGTTCCCGGCGTTGAATGACACATACAACACGCTGACCGCGACCTATCCCGAGCCCGGCGAAAAATGGGCCAGCAAGGATGCGCCGGAATATCAGGATGCGGCGGCGATGGCGGCAGATGGCGGGCGGTATCTGCCTGCCAATGTCAGCTATCCTGCGGTGCCCTTTGCCGCGCAGGTGCAACGGCTGATGCGGGCGCAGATGCAGGATTACCGGCGCTTTGCCAGCCACCAGTTCCATCTGCCGCCCGACGCCTATGCGCTGGAGCCGAATGATGTTGTGGCCTGGAGTTCGGTGCGCAACGGCTACAACAACAAGAAGTTCCTGGTCGTGCAGGTCTCCAAACAGCGCGGCTTTGGGGTTCTCGTCTCGCTTCGGGAGATCGATCCGGCTGATTATGACTGGTCGGGTGATTATCAGGTGCCGACGGCATCCGGCTGGACCGGGGCCGATGATTATCCGGTGCAGGTGATCTCGGGCTGGACGGCAAGCCCGGTGACGCTGGCCGATGATCAGGGCCGCGCCCGGGTGCCCGGCATTCAGGTTGGCTGCAACCCCTTGGCGGCGGGCGTCAGCCACATCCGCGTTCAGGTGCGGGTGAAGGGCACGGCGGCGGCGGTGCTCGATACCGCGCGGCTGCCTTACGAAGCGCCCTTTGTCTGGATCCTGCAGGGCGGGTTCTCGCCCGCCACGCAATATGAGGTGCGCGGGCGCTATGTCTCGGCGCTGACGCCGCTGCAGGAATGGTCAGCCTGGCTGACGGTCACCACGCCTGACATCCGTCTCACGGCGGCGGATCTTGCCGCCGAGGTGACCGATGCGCTGGCGGGGGCCGCCGGGGCGGCAGCGGATGCGCTGGAACGGATCAATGCCGCCGATGCAGCAATTGCGCTCTTGGATGCGGGCCTTGGTGATGTGCAGGCCGAGCAGGCGGAGACCTCTGCGCTGGTGGTCAGCACGGCGGGGCAGGCGGGGGTGATCGGCGATCAGTACCTCGATCTGACCGCGAACTGGACCCGGGTGACCGGGCAGGGGGTGCTGACCAAAGTGGCAAACCAGATCTACCCGCTGGGGCAGAGCTGGGGATTTGCGGTGACGGCGGCGCAGGCGGATGGGCTGTCCACCCGCTCGACGCGGGCGCTTTGGACAGGTCAGGCCAATGCGGCGGCCTATGTGGCCGAGGTGGACTTCACGCTCGACAGCGGCAGTTTGTCGGGCGCGGGGTTTGCCGTGGTCTGGAACAACACCGGCGGCACCGGCTACGCCCATAGCATCGCGCTTTCGGCGGCGATCAATGCGCCCTTGGTTTTGGGCCGGCTGATGACGGCGCGGGCGGTCTTTATGCGCCCGGCCGGGTTTGCCGGGACCTTCGACTACAACCAGTTGCTGCTCTACGCCAATGGCGCGGCGGCGGCCTTTGGGGGCATGGCGGCGAAGGGCATCACTTTCCATGCGGCGCGCCTGCGGCTGGCCACGGCAGAAGAGCTGGGGTCGGGGCAGGTCTCCGCGGTGATCGATGCGCGGATCTCGGAGGAGCGGGTGGTGCGGGTGGCGGCAGAGGGGGCGCTGGCCTCCTCGGTTGCCACCACGCAGGCCAGCCTGAATGGGGTCAGCGCCACGGTGGCGATCCAGCAAAGCGTGCTGGCCTCGCTGAACGGGACGGTGGCGCGGCTCAATCTGGTGAGCATCGCGGGCACCGGCTACATCGCCGGGATCGAGGCGGTGGCATGGGATGGCACGGGGGCGGCGTCGGGCAGCCTCTTGCGGCTGATTGGCGATGATGTGGTGGCCGAGGGCACGCTTTCCACCAACAAGCTGGTGGTGGGGCTCGGGCGCAACTTCATCGAGAACGCCGATTTTGCCGATGGCACCGAAGGCTGGGTGACGGCGACCACCGGCTTTGCCGGGGCGCTGCCCAGCTTCGGTCTGCGGGCGGCCGGGCAGACCTATGCCGGGGCGACCTATCCGACCTATGGGATCACGCAAGCCACGGCGGAGACGGGGGGCTTTGCGCTTCTGCGGTATCGGCCCACCTCGCCCTCCGGCGTGCTGTCGAACGGTATGCCGGTTGCGCCGGGGGATTGGGTCGAGGCCAGCGTGCGGGCGTCCACCCTGCGCTGCGCCGGGGATGTGCGGATCCAATGGCTGGACAATGCCGGGGCCTTCATCGCGAGTTCTGCGCTCGGGGCGATTGCCGAGAATCTGCCCGGCTCCAGCACGAACCCGGCGACCTGGGCGCGTTCCTGGATCAAGGCGCAGGCACCGGCAGGGGCGACATTCGCGCTGCTGCAGGTGACAAAATACGCCACCTCGAGCGGGACGAACTCCTATCTCTTCCTGCATGAGCCGCAGCTTTGCCTGACCCATGCGGCAGCAACCCAGCCGACGCCATTCTCGCCGCGCGGCACCACGCTGATCAGCGGCGGGCGGCTGGTGACCAACTCGGTGACGGCGCAGGCGGTGAACACCTCCAGCTTCTCGGCGGCGGGGCTGGCAGTGTTCGGGGGTGACCTGAAGAGCGCCAACTTTGCCACCGGGGCCTCGGGCTGGCGGATCGCGGCAGATGGGAACATGGAGCTGAACAACCTGGTGGTGCGGGGATCCATTGTCGATGGCGCGGCCTCTGACAATGCGACCCTCTACATACCGGGCAGCATCACCTATCCTTTTGAGAACTATGCGACGGGCGGGGAATATGTCCCCTCTGCCCTGTACCTTGGTTCCATTGATCCGACGCAGCTCTATCAGTTCGCGATCTATACGGAATACCGCTTCCCGGTGTCGGGTGGCGGGGGACAACCCAGTGACTCCATCGCCGTGGTGCATCAGATCCGCAGCATGCCGGTGGGCGGTTCCTGGGGCGCGTGGGGCACGATCCAGAACCTCACCAGATTCTACAATCAGGGGACGGGCTGGGTCAGCGCATCCAACGTGTTCGACGTGAGTGGCTATTACGACAACGTGCAGGTCAGGACGGTGCTGCAGGGGTTTGGCACGACCTTTGACTACACCGGCACGACATTCTGCCGCCGCCTTTGCATTGCGGGAAGGGCCTTGAGACGATGAAATACCTGAAACTGACCGCGACGGGGTGCGTCGCGGAATATGGCGTTGCGCGCGCCCTGCCGGAGGGCGCCATCGCGGCCCCGGACAGCTTTGATCCGGCAATGGCCGAGCAACTTTACCGCACGGCCGGGGGCGATTGGGTTGAGCGACCGCTCTGCCCCGTGCCGGTGGTGGTCTCCGGCGGCATTCAGATCAGCGGCTGCCCGGAGGGGGTGCGGGCCGAGGTTTATGATCTGGACGGGACCGAGCATCTGGCCAGCCTGACCCCGGATGCCGCAGGGCTGATCGCGGCCAGCTTGCCGGAGGCGGGGCGCTACCGGATCGAAGTGGAGGGGCCCGAGCCCCTGCGCCCCGTCGCGGTGGAAATCACGGTGGAGATCGGGGTGGAGATCGGGGTGCTGCCATGATCGAGATCCGCCGCACCGATGCCGGGCGGCAGCGGGCGCTGGCAACCCTCGCCGCATCGGCACAGGCCGAGGTCAATGCCATGAGCGGTGCCGCCCGGCGGGGCTGGATCACCGATCTGCCGGGGCAGGATCTGGTCTATGCCGCCAAGCGGGCCGAGGCCGCCGCCTGGCTGGCGGCAGATCCGCCACCCGCTGACCTCTCGGCCTTCCCCTGGATCGCGGCCGAGGTCGGCATCACCGCCCCCACGGCGGCGGAACTGGCGCAGATCTGGCTCAACCTCGATGCCCTTTGGCAGGCGGAGGGCGCGCGGATCGAGGCCTTGCGCCAGGCCGCTTTGACCACCATCGCAGCGGCCGAAACGGCCGGCGAGATCACCACCGCTGTCGAGACCGCCCGCGCGGCGCTCTGAGCGGAGCGATCATCGCATAGGGCAGAGTCCCGCCAAGGCGATCCTCGCCTGGCGCTGTCCCGATCCGTTGCCCTGACCGCCGCAAATACCTCCGAAAAGTTGCGCCGCGCCGGTTTCGGCCGCGCGCTGTCTTAGGGCGATTATTGCCCCTTTTGGGCACGCTACGCCCGAGCCCTTGCCCGCGCCGGTCCATTCCGCGCGGTGCGCGGTGCGCCTTCATGCTTTCCCATTTCCCGACGAAAGGAGCCATTCATGGCCGATCTATACGCCAGTCATGCCCGGGGGTTGCAAAGCCCGGCCACCCAGCATTTTGCCATTACCCCCGCCAATGGCGCCAATTTGCCCAACCGCCCGCGGGTTTTGAAAGTGCTGACGGCGGGCACGGTGGCGCTGCGCGACAGCGCCGGGGTGGTGCTGATTTATCCGGTGCAAGCGGGCGAGCTGTTGCAGTTCTCCGCCATGGGCGTTGAGGCGACGGGCACCACCGCGACCGTTGTCGGGTGGCTCTGATGCTGGGCCTCGGGCTTGGTGTCACCGGGGCATCTTCGGTGCGGATGTCCTTCACGGCGTATCAGAAGGACGGGGTGGCACCGACGCTGATCCTCAACCCTGCAGGCAATATGTTCGCCAAAGACCCGGAAGGCTGGGCGCTGTCCTATGCGGTGGAGGGCGTGATGCCTGCAGCCATTCTCAATTTCACGGCACAGATTTACGGGAGATCCTGACATGGCACTCACTCAAAAGGCCCTGGCCGAGATCGTGACCACCCTGCGCGCCACGACCGGCACGGTGATCGACGCCAGCGGCAAAATCGCGACGGTGCCCGCTGACACCGCGCGGATCGACTACAGCGATGGGGAGGCGGCGCTGTTGGAGGAAGCGGCGAGCACGAACCTCGTACCGTATTCGGCTGCGAGTATCGACAACTGGCTCATTGATGGGGCTACCCTGACTGGCCTCTCGCTGAATGCGCTTGGTACGTTTCCGGGCCTTAAAATCGCCAGTGACGGGCAGAGTTACCACAGAGCAAGCGCTGGAAATGTCAATTGGACTTCTGGCAATACCTACGCCGTGTCAGCTTGGTACAAGGCTGGCACTAGCGGTAAGTGCCGAGTGGTCATGCGAGACTCTGCGGGTGCCATCGAGGTATCTGTAAGCGGCCTTGTTGGGGCACTGTCCCTTGGCTCTTCCGCAGGCGGGAACGTGTTCGGTATCGTGAACACTGCTCTCGGAGATGGCCTGTACAAGGTTACTTTCCTCTTCACCCCCAACACTTCTACCACTTCGGGTCGCCCAGCCATAGGCCCGCACACTGTCAACGTTGGTGAGGATGTTGTCGCGCTCGGCATTCAGGTCGAAGCGGGCACCGTCCCCACCAGCTACATCCCCACCAATGGTGGCGCAGTCACCCGCGCCCGTGATATTTGCACCGTGGATGTAAGCGATCTCGGGATCGCCGCTGGCTGCACCATAGCCGTTAAGGGCCGCTTCGATGGGCTGACCCAACCCGCTCCGGGCACCAACGATCGTATTCTGAGCATTGATGACGGTGGCTTCAATAACCGTTTAATTCTAGCCAGTACAAATCTCGGGGCGATCTTGGCACAGGTCCGAAAAGACAACATTCTTGAGGCGTCGTCTAACGGCCCTGACGGGGCTTCCACCTCTAACTTTGCCGTAGCGATGCGGGCCGGTCCGAACAATTTTAAGACGGCTATAAACGGCGTTTTATCTGGTCAGGACAGTTCCGTTAACTACCCGGCGGTTACTACCATGCGCATCGGGGCATCGGACGCCAGTGGCGGAGGCACCCCGCCGCGCCTGCGCGTCAAATCCATCCTCATCTATCCCGTGCTGCTGTCTGACGCAGCCCTTGCCGCATTGGGGACCGTGTAATGCAGATCATCCGTTTGAAATTCGCCGATGCCACTGAGGCTGAAACGCCGCTGGCCCCTTACCGCGAGGATGAGCGCTGCACTGTCGCGCTCACCTACCCGATGCAGGACACCGGCACGCTGGACGGCGAAGGCCAGCCGCTCCTGGCGCTGGTCGAGGGCCATCACATCGACATTCTGGCGCGCCCCGGGGTGGATCTGTCACCGCTGGCGGAGTGGGTCGTGACGCCTGTCACGCCGCAGCACGGGTTTGCGGGGGTGACAGAATGATCGCGGCGCTGATCCTCCTGGCGCTGGCCTCGCTGGCTGATGCGGTCACTACGGTCATCGCGCTGCGCCTTCCTGGCTTGCGCGAGGCGAACCCGTTGGCGCGCGGGGTGATGGCGGTGGCGGGCGTGCCCGGCTGGGTGATCCTGCGGCTTGCCGCGGCCGGGCTGGCCGGATGGGCGCTCTGGTCCTCGCATGCTGCGGGCGGGTCGGGCGCGGCACTGGCCACTTTGGGGGCATGGGTCCTGGCGCTGATCACCCTGCGCGTCGCGGTGATCAACACGCGGCACATTCTGGCGCGCCGATCCTCCTGACCGGCCGCGCCGTTCCACAGCATGCAAGCCGTCCCGCCCGGGGCGGCTTTTTCGATTCCGGGGACACAAGACATGAACCAGCACGAGGGAACCATCGTGAAAAGCACCAATATCATCGCCGGATTCGGCCTGACCTTTCCGGCGTGGTGGCCGAGCCTTGAAGTGATCAACAGCGCGGCGGCGCTCCTGGTCTCGATCCTCTCGGCGGTCTGGCTCTTGCTGCAGATCCGCAAGGCCCTGCGCGACAAGGGGGAAAAGGCATGATCGCCCGTATCTTCCTGGCCCGCATCCGCGCCTTCCTGCGCGGCACGCTCGGCGCGGTTGGCAAGCAAGCGCCGGGCTGGCTCTTGATCTGCACCGCGGCGGTCAGCGGCTTTGAAGGACTGCGCCTCATCGCCTATCGTGATCCGGTGGGCATTCCGACGTTCTGCTTCGGGGAGACCGAGGGGGTGCGGATGGGCGACCGAGCCACCCCGGCGCAATGCGCGGATCTCTTGCGCGCCCGGCTCATTGCCTTCGATGCGGGGCTGGCGCGCTGCTATCCGGGGCTGGTGCAGCAACCCGACCGGCGGCGGGCGGCGCTGGTGTCCTGGGCCTATAATGTCGGGCTGGGGGCGGCCTGCGGCTCGACCCTAATCCGGCTGGCCAAGGCGGGCGAGATCGGTGCCGCCTGCGATCAGCTGCCCCGCTGGAACAAGGCGACCAAGGCCGGGATCCGGGTGGTGCTGCCGGGCCTGACCAAGCGCCGGGCGGAAGAGCGCGCCATGTGCCGCGAGGGGCTGGCATGAGCAGCCTTCCCCTCGCGGCCGTGGCGCTGATCGCCAGCTTTGCCGCCGGTGCCTGGTGGCAGGCGGCAGCGCTCGCCGCCGCCCAGGACGCCCGGATCCGGGCCGAGATTAACCTGCGGGCCAAGGAGGATGCCATCGCGCTCTCCGCCCGCGATCTGGAGGACCAAGCCCATGCGCAGCCTGCTACTGCTGTTTGTCTGCCTCTCGACCGGGTGCGCCGCCTCAATCTCCGCTGACGCGCCCTGCGCCGATCCGGTCACGCTGCCGGAGCGCGCGCTGACCGATCAGGAGGTCGAGATCTTCTGGGGGCGGGACAGAACCGCGCTCAGGATCTGCAAGGGCAGGGCGGGCGCGTCATCATGACCCGGCGGGAATGCAGGCCTGTGCGGCGCAAGCCACGAATTTTCGAATTAGCCCTGCCGACCGGCGATCAGAATAACAGAGGCGAATAGTGTGCCACTTCTTTCGGCGCGTGGCTTGGGTGCAAACCTGTATGGCCCGCACCCTCGGCAATCAAAATATATCTGGTCTCCGCTTACTATTCGGCAGCGTTTTGCAGCATCGTGACGTCAGCGATGAATTGCGCGAATTCGTCGCGCAGATCGGGGCGTGCGAGACCGAAGGAAACGGTGGCCTGCAGGAAGCCCGCCTTTGTGCCGCAGTCGAAGCGCTGCCCGCGGAAGCGGAAGCCGAACACGTCGCGGCCCTCCCGGATTTCCTGCGCAATGGCGTCGGTCAACTGAATTTCACCGCCAGCGCCCGGAGCCTGATTGTGCAGGTTTTCCATGATCTGCGGCGTCAAAATATAACGACCGATCACGGCGAGGTTTGAGGGGGCGTCCTCCTTCTTTGGTTTTTCCACCATGCCACGGGTTCGGACGATTGATCCCATATCTTCCGAGACGTCCAGAACGCCATAGGAGGAGGTCTTCTCCATCGGAACTTCCATTGCAGCAACCATACAGCCGCCGGTTTCTTGATACGCCTCGACCATTTGCTGGAGACAGGGCTTGTCGGCCGCGATCACGTCATCGGTGAGGATCACCGCAAAGGGCTCGTCGCCAATCAGGCGCCGGGCACACCACACTGCATGGCCCAGGCCAAGCGCTTTGTGCTGGCGAAGATAGGCAATGGCGCCCGAGTCCATGTTGGTCGCCTCTAGGATCTTCAACAGATCTTTCTTGCCCGATTTCTCCAGAGAATTTTGCAGTTCATGAGAGTGATCGAAGTAGTCTTCGAGGGCACCCTTGCCGCGCGAGGTCACGAAAATGAACTCTTCAATCCCCGCGTCACGGGCTTCGTCGATTGCGTATTGGATCAGAGGGCGGTCGACCAAAGTGAGAATTTCTTTTGGAATTGATTTGGTCGCAGGAAGGAATCGCGTTCCGAGACCCGCCACGGGAAAAATGGCTTTCGTTACATTACGTTGCATCTCACACCTATGATTTTCGCCCCGGCAGGGCATGTAATGGGTGCATTAGACCCTTTACCACTTTCTCTCGCAAGAACTGCCACCTTGAGTCACCATAGAAATGGCGAAAAGTTCGCGGAACGAGCTTTTTTGGTGCACCGTGAGGAGGCATTCGCGCGGCGTTTTTGCCGAGCTGTGCTTGCTCGCAGCGCGGTTGCCCGGTTTCTCTCTGTGTATTTGGGCGGGAATGATCTGAAGGATGCTGCAGGCCGGGGTGCGCCGCCTCAATCTCCGCTAACCCCTGTGCCGATCCGGTCACGCTGCCGGAGCGCGCGTTGACCGATCAGGAGGTTGAAATCTTCTGGGGGCGGGACCGCACCGCGCTCAGGGTTTGCAAGGGCAGGGCGGGCGCGTCATCATGACCCGGTGGGCATGTAGGCCTGCGCGAAGCCACGGCAGGGGGGATAGGGTGATGTGCGGACGCTTTGTCGATCCAAACCTGCGGGGCAGCGAGATGGATATGTCGCAAACCAAGATCGACCCGATCCCCCGGCGCTACAACGTCAAGCCGACACAGGAGGTGCTGGTGATGGGGCGGCTGCCGCAGCAGGCGCAATATGCGCGCTGGGGGCTGATCCCCTCCTGGTATCGCGGCGATATCCGCGAGTGGAAGGCCGCGACGATCAACGCCCGGATCGAGGATGCCGCGCAAAAGCCGAGCTTCAAGGCCGCCTGGAAATACGGCCGCTGCCTGATCCCCACCGGCGGCTATTACGAATGGACGGGCGCAAAGGCCCCGAAACAGCCCTACTTCATCGCCTCGGCCGGGAATGAGGAAACCCTGTGGTTTGCCGGGCTGGTCTCGCTCTGGGGCGATCTGCAGACCTGCGCGATCCTGACCCGCGCCGCGACCGAACCGCTGGTGGCGCTCCACACGCGGATGCCGGTGATCCTGAGCGTCAGCGAGCGTGAGGCATGGCTGACCGGCCATGAAGGCCCGGACCTCGGTGCCGGGGCGCAGCTGCGCTACCACCCGGTGAAACGCTTCGGCATTGCCGATGAGGGCGAAGCGCTGATCGAGCCCTTCGCCTGAAGCCAAAGCCCTTCTGCATCCGACGGGCATTCCCCAAAACTATCCTGAAATTCCGCCCCTTTGCAGGGGCCGGGCTGCGCTAACAGCCCGACCACGCAGCATCTGTTGACGCAGGCTGCGCCGACCCAAGAGTGACCTTGAAAGTCGCCTGACCCTCGCGAGGGAGCGACCTATTGAGGTAGAATCACCCCATGGAGCAAGTCAAAATCGCAGCCCCCGTCGCCCCCTGGCTCGGCGGCAAAAAGCGGCTTTACCCGGAGATCATCCAGCGGATCGAGGCGATCCCGCACCAAACCTATATCGAGCCGTTCATCGGCATGGGCGGTGTGTTTCTGCGCCGCCGCTTCCGGCCGCGCCTCGAGGTGGCCAATGATCTGAACGGCGAAATCGTCAATCTCTTCCGCATCCTGCAGCGGCATTACCCGCAGCTAATGGAAGTCATGCGCTTCCAGATCACCTCGCGCCGCGAGTTTGAGCGGCTGCGCGGCATGGATCCCGCAAGCCTCACTGACCTCGAGCGGGCGGCGCGGTTCCTCTACCTGCAGCGCCTCTGTTTTGGCGGCAAGATCGGCGGGGTGTTCGGCGTCTCCGCCACCACCAGCCCGCGGTTCTCGCTGTCCCGCCTCGAGCCGCTCCTCGATGCCGCGCATGAACGGCTGGAAGGGGTGGTCTTTGAGCAGTTGGATTGGGCTGAGCTGATCCCGCGGTATGACAGCACCGGCGCGCTGTTCTATCTCGATCCGCCGTACATGGGCGGCGAGGATGACTATGGCAAAGGGCTGTTCGACCGGGGGCAGTTTGCCCGGATGGCCGAGATCCTGGCCGGGATCGAGGGGGGCTTCATCCTGTCGATCAACGATACGCCCGAGGTCCGCGAGATCTTCGGGGCGTTCCATCTGCATGAGGTCAGTCTGAAGTATTCGGTGTCAGCGGCGGGGGCAACGGAGGCGAAGGAGCTGATCATCAGCAACCGGGAGGTTCGGACTCGGTTGATTTGAGCGGAGAGAGCGAGAAACTTTAAGGGCACGCGGCTGATAGCTCGGGATCCGAGGTAAAACAGTGATCCTTGCAGCATATAGCGAGGGCACTGTGAATGAGAGAAAATGTAGGCTCTCAAGGTGAAGTTGACCGTCAGCGCTTCGAATTCGCTATGAAAATGTCGCGTGTTCAACGAAGCGATCATTGCGTTCATGTAAGAACTCCTGTTACGATTAAAACGCTTCACTCGACGGGGCGAGATATATGGAATTCATCAACACTTGCCGTCGTATTTTTTAAAGTTTGGAAAAATAAATGTCAATAATCCTCTATGCATCAACGTTTGTGATCTTTTTTTTGGTTGCTCTTGTCCTGTGGATGCGGTGGCGAATGACGGTTTCAAAGGGGCGATTTGCTTTAACTATAGTTTCGGCATTGTTGACGTGTTTGTTTTTTGGTGTTGCTGCGGTGTCTTCGAATGTTCCTAAGTTAGTTGTTTCCAAGATTTCAGAAATCTTGGGCTATGGACCAGTTGATGATACGCCGCCGTCGGTTCTTGTTTTGGTTCTGACTATAGTGGCCATGATGCTTATTTATCGATTTGGTTCGACTTCAGTTGTGAATTGGACTGCTCCAGTGCGAGTTTCTGAGATCGATCTTGCAGAAAAATTCCTTGAGAATAACGTTCTTGCGTTATCGATTGAGCAGATTAAATTTATTTTAAAGGGACAGAAAGATCCACTTGCAAGTGACGCAATGGTCAATTGGAATAAGAAAGTATCAGAGCCACCGCCACCAGTTCCAACGAGAAACCTTCTCAAAGATATGCTTGTTTCGGCGTACGCGGAAATTCGAATCTCAGATGATGGATGGCGCGACGAAGGCAAATTATGGGTTGGCGAAATATTAGGTGTTCGTTCGCGGGATACTAAGTCAGTAATAGCGTTTGTTTGTGATGCGCGCCCCGAAAAGGCGGAGTTGGAGGCGAAAATTGAAGAGCTGCAGTCAAAATCTGTTGATCTGAATGATTTTCGCTTTTTTGCACTCTACCTCTCTAATGGACATTGCGGCAATGATGATAAATATTTCGATATCGCGGGGACGGCAGTCACAGTAATTTCTTCTCGTCAGTTAATTTTAAAAAGCCTTGATCTTCTAAATTATGCAAGAGATATCGTTGATTCATTTGAAAGAACTCGTGTCGGCGGCACATTGACGACACTTCAAGGCTCATATGTTGATCTTGAAGCGGAGCGGAGATCTGAAAAAGGTGATTTGGAAGCGGAGTATGTTTCAAAAAGACTCAACGATTGGCTCATGCAAGATACCCGTGAGAATATTGTGATTACAGGTGAGTATGGGCAGGGCAAGAGTACGGCGCTGTTAAAATTTTGCTACGATTGGGCCAGGAAATTTATTGATTCTGGGGAGATTGAAGGTCGGATACCCTTACTAATTGAGCTTAGAGGGCAAAATCCATCAGAAACCGATCCTCTAGGATTTCTGTCGCCATGGTGCGCAAGGTACCGCCTTCTGCCGCAGCAAGTGCTCAACCTTATCAAAGCAGGTGAAGCTGTAATTATTTTTGAGGGTTTTGATGAGTTGAGGAATGCAGGTCGAGCGTTCTATCGTCATCAACACTTTAACGCTCTGTGGCGGTTTGCCTACCCTGGCACAAAGATTATTTTCACAGGGAGGCCAAATTTTTTCTTAGATCAACATGAGGCTAATCGCACACTTCGTACTCAAGATGAGAGAAAGATAACTGGCGCTGCTTTCACGTCGGTCTGGAAGCTCAGGAAATTGAACCTAGAGCAGATCATTGACGCCTGCCGAAGCTATGATGGAGATGCAAAAGAAGGGATTGCTGCAGCGGCCGAGTCAAGTGCTGAGTTTCTAGACATCGTTTCTCGCCCTTCGATGTTGCCAGTCGTGGCAACAATTTGGGATGATATTTCGGAATTGCAGAAAGTTGGAGCGCCGTTGACAGGTGCAGCTTTGATCGAGAAATATATTCAGGCTGCATTTTCACGCAAGGAAGTCGAACTCGAGCGGGATACGATACTGTATGATGCGCCATCCGGCTCACGGTATCTTGTTTTGCCTAAGCAAGTGAGGGAACTGCTTACTATTTGTGTTGCTTGGAGAATGTCGGGGTTGGGAGCTAAAAACACAATTCCTCGCTCAGAAATAAATGACATGGTTCGAGAACTATATGATACTCTTCTAGCTACGTCGAAATCTGTTGGTGTATCAGCAACGGTTGCTGAGGGTTTAATTGAGTTTGAAAGACGGTTTGGTGATGATAGTTTGGCTGAGCGTGTCGAGGTGATCACGGCAGAAATTTGCAGTGCAGGTCTGCTGGTTCCTGATCCTGCGGGTGGTGCAAGTAATTTAAGATTTCCGCATAAGCAATTTTTCGAGTTTCTTATTGCTAAAGGTGTTGCAATTAAGGCATGTTCCGATCATCCACATGCCTCGAGATTAATAGAAAGGTCATCAGCCGAAACAAATGTCGCGATGAGGCTCAACTCAGAACCAAATGCTATTTCCTATTTGGCGGAGTGTATTGGAACAAATTTTGATAAAATTGCGCCGGTTAAGAGGCGATTTCATATGAGAGTCGCGATACTACAGGTGATCTTGATCGAGAGATTTCTGAGATTTATAAGCAAAAAGATGTCGGCGGCATTTTTGAAGAATTTTTATATGAAGGCTGGTGGGTCATTCGGATCTTATCTGTCTGTGCGTACGGCAATACGACGCAATTTTTATATATTCACTTGGGGCGGGCCGATAGGTATGTTGGCAATACTGATGACGTCGGCGGCATCGTATTTTGGTTTTGGATCCGGTATTCATATAGAAAGCGCAGATTCGGCATCTTTGGTTTCCCTGGAGTTTATTTCAATTTTTTCCATTATTTACATATCATTGATTTTTATTCTTTCTCCCGTTCTGCTACTAGCAGGCGATCCCATGTTTGAAACTATGCTGGTAAATTTCTTCCGCGCTCACTGGAAGAGACAGGGAGTAGTGCCCAACGACTTCATTGATGAGCTCAGGCTTGCTAGTCTTTCTTTGGCAAGGGGGAAGGTGCAGTTTGGTAGATGTTACACAGATGATGCCGAATACAGTCATTTTCTTTATCCGGCGCTGGAGTTTGGCAAGGTGGAAATTAAATTGAAATCGGGACATGGGCATTGAACCGCAAAGAATCGAGTTTAGGTCTGGTTTGGCGGCTACAGTGTCCCGATGGTCAGGACATTGGGAATGGGGCGTCGCAATGAAGGGCTTTCGCGCATGTCGAATGTCTCGCCTAACCGCGGTCTTTTCCTTAGAACCTTCGATCTGCTTCCCTGTTCTACGATCTTCTTTTGAGATTGACCCGAGTGAATGCTTCGGTCGGTAGCCGCCAACATGAAGCGGATTCAATGCAATTCCAGTGTGCCCACCTCATTACCGTGTTCGGCACGGTCGGCATCAATCCTGAGCACGGCATCACTGAAGCCGCATTTCGTGGGGACCTCGATGGACTGGGATCAAGTGGGTGATAGGCTGGAACCAGTGTTGTCAAGGAGCATGAAGCACCAGCGTATCGAAACAGAAGTCGCTGTCATCCTTCCAGATCCGGTGAAGGATGGCGGCGATAGGTCGGCCCACTTTCCGGCGCAAGGCCCATTAGCCGTCACTTGGCGATAGTGTCAAAAGGGCTTCGCTTGTCGAATTTTGTTGGACAGATTGAGAACCAGTGCCAATCCGAAAGTGTTTCGGCTTGGGTCCATTTTTCAACGTAACCGACCGGTTGGCACCGCCTGCCTGATGGCATGGTGATCGTTTAAGGCACGTGCATAACGACGTCGTTAACG
>NZ_JBGQOG010000020.1:0-79676 GCF_052113705.1 Phaeovulum sp. W22_SRMD_FR3
ATGGTGTCAAGATCAGGGTGCGGGTTTCCGGGGGCAGGAGCGTGTTTTGGACAGGCCGGGCGGCAGGGGAAGGAGGAAGGTGGTGCGAGCGGCGGAGGGGGGGGGAAGGGGGGGGGCCCTCCCCCCCAGGCCTGCGGCCTCCCCCCCGAGGTATTTTCGCCAAGAAGAAATGCGGCGCGGGTTTGGGCGCCGGGCAGGTGCAGGCCTTGGGGGAGAGGGCCGGGGCGCAGGCGGAGGGATGGGGCGCGCGCGCCCGGTGCTTTGCCTGATCTCAAATATCCCCGCCGGAGGCGCAGGCCGCCCGTGGCACTTTCAGTAGGAATCGTGGCTGTCGCCCTGCCAGTTGCGGGCCAGATCGCTGAAGCGGGTGAACTGCCCCTCGAAGGCCAGCTCGACATGGCCGATGGGGCCGTGGCGCTGCTTGCCGATGATCACCTCGGCCTTGCCGTGCACCTGCTCCATCAGCTGTTGCCAGGCGGCCATTTTCTCCAGCTCATGATCGCCCGGCTTCTCGCGTTCCTTATAATATTCATCGCGGTAGACGAACATCACCACATCGGCATCCTGCTCGATCGAGCCGGATTCGCGCAGGTCGGAGAGCTGCGGGCGTTTGTCCTCGCGGCTTTCCACCGTCCGGCTCAGCTGCGAGAGGGCGATGACCGGGATGTTAAGCTCTTTCGCGATGGCCTTCAGGCCCTGGGTGATCTCCGAGACCTCCTGCACGCGGTTGTCCTTGCCGCCGCCGGTGCCTTTGAGGAGCTGCAGATAGTCGACCATCAGCACATCGAGCCCATGCGTCCGCTTCAGGCGGCGGGCGCGGGCGGCAACCTGGCTGATCGGCAGCGCGGGCGTGTCGTCGATGAAGAGCGGGCAGCTTTCCAGCATCTTGGCGGCTTCGACAAAGCGACGGAATTCGGCTTCGGTCATATCGCCGCGGCGGATCTGTTCCGAGGGGACCTCGGCCGCCTCGGAGAGAATCCGGGCGGCGAGCTGTTCAGAGGACATCTCGAGGCTGAAGAACCCCACCACGCCACCTTCGATGGCGCCTTCATGGCCATCATGCGTGCGGCCCTTTTTATAGGCTTTGGCGATGTTATAGGCGATGTTGGTGGCCAGCGAGGTTTTCCCCATCGAGGGGCGCCCGGCGAGGATCAGAAGGTCGGAAGGGTGCAGACCGCCGAGCTTTTTGTCGAGATCGCGCAACCCGGTGGAAACGCCCGCCAGCCCGCCGTCGCGCTGATAGGCGGCATTGGCCGAATTCACCGCCTCGGTCACCGCTTTCAGGAAAGAGACGAAGCCCTTTTCCGCATGGCCCTGTTCGCCGAGCTTATAAAGATGTTGCTCTGCCGCCACGATCTGTTCGCGCGGGTCATCATGCACGGCGATCTGGCTGGCACGGGCGGAAATATCCTGGCCCAGCCGGATCAGCTCACGCCGCACGGCGAGGTCATAGATCATCTGCGCGTAGTCCCGCGCCGCATAGGCCGAAATCGCCGCCCCGGCGAGCCGCGCCAGATAGGCAGGGCCGCCGAGTTCCTTCAGCCCGTCGTCATCCTCAAGATAGCCTTTCAGCGTGACCGGCGAGGCGAGGGCGTTTTTCTGGATCCGCGCCACCGCCACTTCAAAGATGCGCTGGTGGACCGGCTCATAGAAATGCTCGGCCTTCAGCAAAGCGGCGATCCGGTCGTAAATGTCGTTGTTGGTCAGGATCGCGCCCAGCAATTGCTGCTCGGCCTCGACGTTATGCGGCAGGGCCTCGGGCGTCGCATCGGTGCCATAGGTTGCGGGCATGCCGCCATTCGGAAGGATCGCGATCTCGTTCATCTATGCCTCAACTTGTCTCTCGCAGGCCGTCATGTGGTGCGGCCTGTCGGGGCGTTTCGGGACCAAGCGCCCGCCATACCGGCACCGGCGCGAAATGGCAAAAAGGATAACCCTGGGGATAAACCTGTGGGTTCTGCGCGCGGAGGTCCAGATCTGGGGTGCCATGGCGGGCAGCTTACCACATCAGGGGGGGCTCCGTCGAGGTTGCGGGGGGAATCGGCCATAACGGGCTCAATGGCGCAGTTTACCCCCGCATTGCCCACAGGCTTATCCCCAGAAAAGGCGAAGCGGCGGCGGATCTTCTCCGCCACCGTTGCAGGGGTGCCGCGGGGACCTCTGGCTCAGGCCGGTTTGCGGGCCTCTTGCCAGGCGCGCGGCGCTTTCAGGAAGGCCTCGACCTCGTCCAGCGTTGCCGCGTCAAAAGCGCCTTGCGCCCGCGCCTCGGCCAGCACGTCCCACCAGGTGCAGAGGTAATGCAGCTGCACGCCATGGTCGCCCAAACGCGCCTCGGTCCCCTCGAAAATCCCGTAGTAAAAGATCACGGCGGTGTGGGCGCAGCTGGCCCCCGTCTCGCGGATCGCATCCACAAAGGAGAGTTTTGAGCCGCCATCGGTGGTCAGGTCTTCGACCAGAAGCACCCGCTGGCCTTCGCTCATCGCGCCTTCGATGCGGGCGTTGCGGCCATAGCCTTTCGGCTTTTTGCGCACATAGGTCATCGGCAGCGCCAGACGCTCGGCCACGAAAGCGGCGAAGGGAATCCCCGCCGTCTCGCCGCCCGCGATGTTGTCGAAGGCCTCAAAGCCCGCGTCGCGCATCACGGTGACGGCCAGAAAATCCATCAAGGTTGAGCGGATGCGCGGATAGGAGATCAGCTTGCGGCAATCGATATAGGTCGGCGAGGGCAGGCCCGAGGCCAAAGTGAAGGGCTCGGCCGCGTTGAAATGCACGGCTTTGATTTCCAGAAGCATCCGCGCGGTGAGGCGGGCGATTTCTTCTTTCGGGGGGAAGCTGGAGGGGATCATCTCGGGGGTCCTATCGTTGTGTTTCTTCTTGGTCCAAATACCTCCCGCGGAGCGGCCCCGGCCGGGGCAGACGCCTCCGGCGGAGGTATTTGCGCCAGGAGAATTGTCAGTCTTGCACGCGCCAGAAGACCGGGTAGCCCGGATCAAAGACGGTCACCGGCCCGGCGCCGGTTTCGATTTTTTCGGGCCATTCAGTGGGGGTTGCGGATTTGACCAGCGTCAGCTGCGCGTCGTTCACCGGCAGGCGGTAGAAGGCGGCGCCATTGCGGCTGGCGAAGGCTTCGAGTTTCTCCAGCGCGCCGTCTTCCTCGAACACATGCGCCAAGAGCGGCATGGTATTGGTGGCGGTGAAGCAGCCCGCGCAGCCGCAGGCATGTTCCTTCAGCGCGTCGATATGCGGGGCGGAATCGGTGCCGAGGAAGAACCGTGCCTCGCCCGAGGTGGCGGCCGCGCGCAACGCGAGGCGGTGCTCTTCGCGTTTCGCCACCGGCAAGCAATAGTAATGCGGCTTGATCCCGCCCACGAGGATGTGGTTGCGGTTGATGATCAGGTGATGCGTGGTGATCGTGGCCGCAAGGTCATCGCCGCCTGCGCGGGCGTAATCGACGCCCTGTTTGGTGGTGATGTGCTCCATCACCACCCGCAGGCCCGGGGTTGCGCGACGGATCGGGTCGAGCACCGTGTCGATGAACACCGCCTCGCGGTCGAAGATGTCCACCGAGGGTGTGGTTACTTCGCCATGCATGCAAAGCGGCAGGCCGATCTCGGCCATTTTTTCCAGCACACCGCGCACCTTGTCGAAATTCGACACGCCGGAATGCGAATTGGTGGTGGCGCCCGCGGGGTAGAGCTTGACCGCTTTCACGAGGCCCGAGGCATGGGCGGCGGCCACATCGGCAGGGTCCGTTGCCTCGGTCAGATAGAGCGTCATCAGGGGCTCGAACGCCATGCCTTCGGGCAGGGCCGCCAGGATGCGGTCGCGGTAGGCGATTGCATCGGCGGCGGTCACCACCGGGGGCACAAGGTTCGGCATGATGATCGCGCGGGCAAAATCCCGGGCGGTTTCAGGCAGGATCCCCTGCAGCATCGCGCCATCGCGCAGGTGCAGGTGCATGTCGTCGGGGCGCGGAAGCGTGAGGCTCTGGGTCATGGATTTGCCCTACACCGGGCGGGGGCGTTTTTCCAGTGGGCGGTGATGATTTTCCATCGGGGTTGGATTTCGTCATCTGCTTATATTTTGATCTATATGATGCAATTTTCGGCGTATCGCGCGGCGAAGGAGGGCGTGGGCTGCGCCGGGGCGCGGCGGGCATGGCATCCGCCGGGGCGCTGCCGCAAAGATGGCGTATGTATGATGCGCACCCTCAGATGATGATGCAGCGGGCCCGGGGACGGGCGCTGGTTGCCCTTGGCCCCGATGGCCGGGGCAGTCTGGGCCTGCGCGATCTGGCGCAGGCGGGCTCGGCCAAGGCGTTTTTGCCCAGCATTCACGCGCCGGTGCCGGAAGTTGTTTTTCTGAACACTTCCGGGGGTTTGACCGGCGGTGATGACCTGGAATTCCGCCTTGATCTGGGGGCGGGGGCGCGCGCTGTCGCCACCACTCAGACCGCCGAGCGGGCCTATGCCAGCGGCGGTGGCCGGGCCGCGATGCGGGTGATGATGCAGGTGGGGGCCGGGGGTAGGCTCGATTGGTTGCCGCAGGAGACGATCCTCTATCAGGGCTCGGGTCTGGCGCGGCTGACGCGGGTGGATCTGGCACCGGATGCGCGGCTGCTGATGGCCGAGATGGTGGTGCTGGGCCGCGCGGCGATGGGCGAGACGGTGACGGATCTGGCGTTTTCCGATCGGCGTGAGGTTTGGCGCGCGGGGCGGCCGGTCTGGGTGGAGCCTTTCGCGCTCGACACGCCCGCCTTGCGCCCCAGTGCCGCGCTCTTGCAGGGGGCGCGGGCTTTCGCCACGCTGGCGCTGGTGGTGCCGGGGGCCGAGGCGGCAGTGGCGGCCTTGCGCGCCCTGACCCTTCCGGATGTCAGCTTTGCGGTGTCGGGCTGGGACGGGCGGCTGATCCTGCGCGCCCATGCGGCCGACGGCCTGCCGCTGAAACGCGGGCTGGCGGCGATATTGAAAATTCTGCGGCAGGGCGCGCCCCTGCCGCGTGTCTGGCAGATCTGAGGAATGGCATGAACCTGACCCCGCGTGAAAAAGACAAATTGCTGATCAGCCTTGCTGCGATGGTGGCCCGGGGCCGCAAGGAGCGCGGCGTTCTGCTCAACCACCCGGAGGCCATCGCGCTGATCACCGATTTCGTGGTCGAGGGCGCGCGGGCGGGCCGCAGCGTTGCCGATCTGATGCAGGCGGGGGCGGGCGTCGTCGCTGCCGCCGATTGCATGCCCGGCATTGCCGAGATGATCCATGAGGTGCAGGTCGAGGCGACCTTCCCCGATGGCACCAAACTTGTCACCGTTCACCACCCGATCCGCTGAGGAGACCGCGATGAAGAAACTGATCCTTGCTGCTGCTGCCCTGACCCCCACGGCCGCGCTCGCGCATCCGGGGCATGAGGTGTTCGGCTTTGGCGCGGGCATTTTGCATCCGCTGACGGGCACTGATCACCTCTTGGCGATGCTGGGCGTGGGGCTGCTGGCCGCCGTGGCGGGGGGGCGCGCGCTTTGGGCGGCGCCGCTGACCTTTGTGGGCGCGATGCTGGCGGGCGGAGCCTTTGGCGCGGGTCAGGGGATGCTGGCCGGGGTGGAGCCGATGATTCTCGCCTCGATCATCCTTCTGGGGGCGGCGGTTGCGCTGGCGGCCCGGATGCCGCTGATGCTGATGCTGCCGATGCTCGCGCTGTTTGGTGCGGCGCATGGGGTGGCGCATGGGGCCGAAGGGGCCGAGCTGGGCGTGGGCCTTGCGGAATATGCGGCGGGATTTGCGCTGGCGACCGCGGCGTTGCACGGCGCGGGGCTGGTGCTGGGCGCCGGGCTGGCGCGGCTGGGCGCGCTCGCGCCGCGGCTGATGGGCGGGTCGATGATGGCGGCGGGCCTGGCCCTTGCCGTGGCGGGGTGAGCCGATGATTCCGGGTGAGATTTTCCCCGCCGAGGGCGAGATTGAGCTGAACGCCGGGGCGCCGGTCACCGTGCTGATGGTGGCCAATACCGGCGACCGTCCGGTGCAGGTGGGCAGCCATTACCATTTCGCCGAGGCCAATCCGGGCCTGAGCTTTGACCGCGCCGCCGCGCGGGGGCAGCGGCTGGACATTGCCGCGGGCACCGCCGTGCGGTTCGAGCCGGGGCAGAGGCGCGAAGTCTCGCTGGTGCCGCTCTCGGGCGCGCGTGAGGTCTATGGCTTCAATCAGCAGGTTATGGGAAAGCTGTAAGGGACATCCATGCCCGAGCCGAAAAGGTCTTTTCCATGAACAAACGCTCTCTCCTGCCCTTGCTCGCAGCCCTGCTGGCCGCCCCCGCCGCTTTCGCGCAACAGATCGATTGCGACAATGCGATGGTGCAGGCCGATATCACCGCCTGCGCCGCCGAGGATTTCAAATCCGCCGATGGCGATCTGAACGAGACCTATGCCCAGGCCGTCGCGGCGATGAAGGAGATCGATTCCTATCAGCCCGAAGGGGATCGCGGCGCCGAAGAGGCGCTGCGTGTGGCCCAACGCGCCTGGTTGCCCTACCGCGACGCCACCTGCGCCGCCGAGGGGTGGATGATGCACGGCGGCTCAATGGAACAAACCGTGGTATACGGCTGTTTGGCTGATGTGACACGGGCGCGGACGGAAGCGCTGCGAACGCTCTTTGAGCAGAATTGAGACCACGATGATGGAGATGGTGTTTAATCCCTTCGATGCATGGAAACTCGGGTTTGAAATGACCCGGATGGGCGTTGAGGCGCAGGCCGTCATCGCCATGCGCATGGCGGGGATGATGGGGCTTTGGGCCACGAACCCGGCCGAAAACAACCGGATGGTGCGGGAAAAGCAGGTCGCGGCGGCGGCGTCGATGATGGCTGTCGGACGCGCGGCGATGGCGGGGGAATCCGCCACCAATGTGATGCGCGCCGGGTTGAAACCCATTGGCCGCAAAACCGCCTCCAACGCCCGCCGCCTCGCGCGGCTGGGCCCGCAACTGCCCTCAGGGGCGTGAAAATCAACCCCGGGCGGCGGCGCTCAGCTGCCGCCCGGAAAGACCTGCAAGCGCCCTGTCTCGGGGCCCTCTGACTGACTTTTGCTGATCCGTCCCTGCTGACCCCTCCCCGGAAAGGACCGCCATGCCCGCCCGTATTTCCCGCGCCACCTATGCCGATATGTATGGCCCGACCACCGGTGACCGGCTGCGTCTGGGCGATACCGAGATCATCATCGAGGTGGAGAAGGATTTCACCACCTATGGCGAAGAGGTGAAATTCGGCGGCGGCAAGGTGATCCGCGACGGTATGGGCCAGTCTCAGGTCACCCGCGCGGGCGGGGCGGTGGATACCGTCATCACCAATGCGCTGATCCTTGATCATTGGGGGATCGTGAAGGCGGATGTGGGCCTGAAAGACGGCCGGATCGCCGCCATCGGCAAGGCAGGCAACCCCGACACGCAGCCCGGCGTCACCATCATCGTCGGCCCTGGCACCGAGGTGATCGCGGGCGAGGGGCGCATCCTGACCCCCGGCGGCATTGACGCGCATATCCATTTCATCTGCCCGCAACAGATTGAAGACGCTTTGCATTCCGGCCTGACCACCATGATGGGCGGCGGCACCGGCCCCGCGCATGGGACGCTCGCCACCACCTGCACCCCCGGCCCCTGGCATCTGGGGCGGATGATCCAGGCGGCGGATGCCTTTCCGATGAACCTTGCTTTTGCGGGCAAGGGCAATGCCAGCCTGCCCGCCGCGCTGGAGGAGCAGATCCTCGGCGGTGCGGCCTGTCTGAAACTGCATGAGGATTGGGGCACGACCCCCGGCGCGATTGATTGCTGCCTGGGCGTCGCGGATGATTATGACGTGCAGGTGATGATCCACACCGACACGCTGAACGAATCCGGCTTTGTCGAGAACACTCTGGCCGCGATCAAGGGCCGCACCATCCACGCCTTCCACACCGAAGGTGCGGGCGGCGGCCATGCGCCCGACATCATCAAAGTGGTCAGCAGCCCGAATGTGATCCCGTCTTCGACCAACCCGACGATGCCCTACACCAAGAACACCATCGAAGAGCATCTCGACATGCTGATGGTTTGCCACCACCTCGACAAAAAGGTGCCGGAAGACGTGGCCTTCGCCGAAAGCCGGATCCGGCGCGAGACGATTGCGGCGGAAGACATTCTGCATGACATCGGTGCCTTCTCGATCCTGTCCTCGGACAGTCAGGCGATGGGACGGGTGGGCGAGGTGATCACCCGCACCTGGCAGACCGCGCATAAGATGAAGCTGCAGCGCGGCCGTCTGGCGGAAGAGACCGGGGCGAATGATAACGTCCGCGCCAAGCGCTATATCGCGAAATACACCATCAACCCGGCGATCGCGCAGGGCCTCTCGCAGCATGTGGGCAGCATCGAGGTGGGCAAACGCGCCGATCTGGTGCTCTGGTCCCCGGCGTTCTTTGGCGCGAAACCCGATATGGTCCTGATCGGCGGCATGATCGCCTGCGCGCAGATGGGCGATCCGAATGCCTCGATCCCGACGCCGCAGCCGGTCTACACGCGGCCGATGTTTGGCGCCTATGGCCGGGCGGTGGAACGCTCGGCGGTGGTCTTCACCTCGGCGTCGGCCTTGGGCGAGGGGCTGCGCGACCGGCTCGGCGTGGCCAAGGAGATGCTCGCGGTGCAAAACACCCGCGGCATCGGCAAGGCCGATATGATCCACAATGCCGAGATGCCGCAGATTGAGGTGAACCCGGAAACCTATGAGGTCCGCGCCAATGGCGAGCTGCTCACCTGCGAACCGGCGGGAGAGCTGCCGCTGGCGCAACGGTATTTCCTCTACTGAGCAAAGACTTGCCGGACCGCTCACCTTTCACGCATTTGCGAACCGCCGCCCCTTGCGCCAGCCTCGGGGCGGCGTCAGCATGCGGGCCGCTGACATCCCCCGCTGAAAGGCCGCATCATGCTGAAATCCCGCCATATGCTCCTGCCGCTGCTCGTGCCGCTGGCCCTGATGGGGTGCAACGATCCGGGCTTTCGCGGCGCCTCCGGCGTGCAGGTGGTCGAGGCACCGGCGGTGGCCAGCTGCACCTTTCTCGCCACGGTGACCATGGCGCCGCCAACCTATGGCGTGCTGGCGCAACAGGGCGTCAGCTATGCGCGCAACAAGATTCTCGACGATGCCCGCAAAGCCGGGGCAACGCATGCGGTCTTCGACCCCGTGGTGCCCGGCGCACCGGTCTACGAGCTGAAGGCGCAGGCCTATCGCTGCTGAATTGGGCAGCTGGCGAAGACGGTTGCCGCAAGTGCATAGCTGCATTGCAGAATTTTGACGCTGCAATGCAGAAACCGCATGGCAGGCTTGCCGCATTGTCGGTGGTTACGGCAGCGGGTCTGTCCTATCTTCAAGAGCAAGGGGGACATGATCCCAAGCCTAAGGAGATACCAGATGGCCTTCGCCAGCACCGCCCACGCCACCGCCGCCCGCAACAAAAGCTTTGGCAAATCCGTTGCCCAATTCTTCGAGGGTCTCGGCCAAGGCCTTGCCGCCTACATGGAACGTCATGCACGTATGGCGGAAATCACCCGTCTGAACGAGATGACCGATGCCGAACTCGCCAAACTGGGCGTGAAACGCGACCGCATCGCCCAATACGTCTTCCGCGACCGCTTCTACATCTGAGCCTCTCGCAGGGCGCGACCGCTCCAACCGGCCCGGCAAGCTTGCCGGGCGGGGCAGGGACCGCGATACTGAGCCGGGTCGTCCAGAGGGCGGCCCCGTCGTATCGCCGAAATCCCCGTTACCCGACCGGAAAGGAGCGCGCATGAGCCTGCCGCATTCCCATCTTTACCTGCGCGCCGATGAGTGGCAGCCGCTGGGCCCCGCCGCCGACCGCGTCAGCCTGAGCTATGCCGAGCGTCTCTTGCGCCGCAAACGGCTGGTCACGGTGGCCGGCATGGCCTTTCTGGTCGATCTGGCCGAGACCGTCAGCCTCAATCAGGGCGATGCGTTCAGCCTGGAAGATGGCCGCCTGATCGAAGTGACCGCCGATGTCGAAGACGTGGTCTCGGTCCGCGGTGACATGCCGCGCCTGGCTTGGCATATCGGCAACCGCCACACCCCCTGTCAGATTGAAGCCGACCGGCTGGTGATCGCCCGCGATCATGTGCTGGAGGCGATGCTGCGGCAGCTGGGCGCGGATATTTCCTATTCCAACGAACCCTTTACGCCCGAAGGTGGCGCCTATGGCCATGGCCGCACCATGGGGCATGAGCATGGCACGGCGAGCATTGCCACGCCCGGGCAAAGCCCCGAGGCTTTCGGTCTGCACCATCACGGCGACGGCCAATGGCACAGCCACGGGCCCACGGGGCACAGCGCGGACCACAGCCATGCCCCGCTGATGGCGCCGCTGCCCGGCCCACGCGGCACCACATGAGCGACCGCGATCTGCTGACCCTGATGCAATGGCTGTCCCCGGCGTTTCCGGTGGGCGGCTATGCCTATTCCCACGGGCTGGAGGCGGCGATCGTCGCGGGCGAACTGCGCACGGGGGCAGAGATTGAGGGCTGGCTGCGCGACATTCTGCGCTTCGGCTCCGGTCATCTCGACGCCTGCCTGCTGGCGCAGGCGCTGCATCCGGCGGCCGATCACGCAGCGCTCACCGATCTTGCCCGCGCGCTGGCCGCCAGTGCCGAGCGGGCGGAGGAGACCGAGGCGCAGGGCGGGGCCTTTACCCGCGCCACCAATGCCTTGCTGGCGGCAGATCACCCCCCGGCGCCGTTGCCGGTGGCGGTGGGCCGCGCGGCGGCGGGGCTGGCCCTCGCGCCCGAACGGGTGGTGGCGATGTATCTGCACGCATTCTTTTCCAACCTCATTCAGGGCGCGGTCCGCTTTGTGCCTTTGGGCCAGACCGAGGGGCAGCGCATCCTGCAGGCGCTGCACGCCGACATCGAGACCGTGGCGGCGGCGGCGGTGGCCGCACCGCAGCATCTGCATTCCTCGGCCTTCGGCGCGGATATGGCCGCGATGCGGCACGAAGATCTGGAAGTGCGGATTTTCAAGACATGATAAAGACTTACACGACTGAACTCACCTTAGGAGGCGCGCGATGAAATCCCCCAACGGACCCTTGCGCATCGGCATCGGCGGCCCGGTCGGTGCCGGAAAGACCACGCTGACCGCCGCATTGTGCCGCGCGCTCTCGGCGAAATACTCGGTCGCCGTGGTCACCAATGACATCTACACCCGCGAGGATGCCGAGTTTCTGATGAAGGCACAGGTGCTGCCCCTGGAGCGGATCCGCGGCGTGGAGACCGGCGGCTGTCCGCATACGGCGATCCGCGAAGATGCCAGCATCAACCTCGCCGCCATCGCTGATCTGCGGCAGGCCTTCCCGGATCTCGATATCGTGCTAATTGAATCGGGCGGCGACAATCTGGCGGCCACCTTCAGCCCGGAACTGGCAGATCTGACGCTTTATGTCATCGACACCGCCGCCGGGCAGGATATTCCGCGCAAAAAGGGGCCGGGGGTGACGCGTTCGGATCTGTTGGTGGTGAACAAGACCGATCTGGCGCCCTATGTCGGCGTGGATCCGGTGCTGCTGGAAAGCGACACAAGGGCGGCGCGGGGTGCGCGGCCCTATGTGATGGCCAGCCTGCGGGCGGGCAAAGGTGTGCCGGAAGTGGTGGCCTTCATCGAGGAAGCCGGGGGGTTTTAGGCCCCTCGGATCGTCGCTGCCCGCCCGCCCTTGGCTGTCAGTCAGCAAGCTCGGGGCGGCGTACCGGCGGCAGGCAGCGGCCCTGCGCCTTCAGCTCTGCCTCAAGTTGTCCCTGACGCGCGCGGAAACGCGGGCCGTTCAGCCGGGTGGCGGCATTGCGGCAGAGGAGCGCGTTGAGAAAGGGCCGTCCCTCTTCCAAGAGCCGCCCCGAGATCTGCCGCAGGAAGCGCGGCGAGTTGCGGCGGGCACGGTAGAGCTTCCAGAAAGTCGAGGCGGTGAATTTCCCCTCGCAGGCCGCTTCAAGAAGGGGCTGCAGGATTTTGAAACTGCTGAGCAAATCCGCAACCTCGCTGCCCGCGTAGGGGCAGGGCAGCTTGGTCACGAACGGCTTGGTAAAGAGCGCGGCATGCATCGCATCCAGCGGCTGATCGGGATCGAAGACCACGAAGACCTCGCCCGCGCCCTCGATCATGTCGGGCGCATAGCCGTAGCGGTCGGTGAAAGAGGTGCGGCGCATGTCGGTGTGGCGATTGTCCCAACCTGAAACGCGCGGATCCAGCGTGGCCTGTGGCTGCACCAGCAGCACCGTCGCGCCGGGGGCGGTGACGGAAAAGGCCGCCGCCGCATAGGCCGCCATGCCGGCGCCGTAAAACACGACCTGATCGAAATCTTCAAAGAAGGCGTCATCCACCAGCCGGTCGAAATAGGCGAAAACCCGGGGGTCGCGGTACCAGCTGTCCTCATGCGCAATGATCGACAGATGCGACCAGCCATGTTTGCGGGTGATCGCATAGCCCATCGGCAGCTGATCGTCCTGGCTGTCACGGATGCTGTTCATCGTCTCGAACGTGACCAGCAGCACCGGGCCTTCATCGGCAAAAAAGGCAGAATGCCGCGCGCCGAGCGGCTCAAAATACCCCGCCTCTTCACCGATATCCTCCAGACGCGCCAGCCAATCGGCGGCGCTGAGTTGGGTCAGGTCGGTCTCGGGCAGTGTCTGGGTCATTCAGGGCCTCCGCCATAGGGCATTGGGGGTCGCATCATTCAAAAGCGTTGTGTCAATATGACAGGTGTAACACGGCCTTTTTGCGCCCGGAATAAGGGCAGGATTGGGAAAGATTGCGATTGGGGCAAGTCCCGTGGTCAATCCTCGGCCTCCGGCGGGATTGTTGCCTGATGATGCGCAAAGGCCCGCGCATTCAGTTCGGCCATATACTGCGCGCGGGGGCCGCTGATCGGCTGGCTGGGCGGAGTCATCATCAGGCGGCCAAACATGTCGCGGGCGGCGTCATTCAGCATAAGCTCTTGAAACTTATTGTGCCTCCAGGCGACGGCAGCCGCGTGCAGGCGCTGCAATTCCGCATCCGCCGCAAAGGTCGCCCGCTGGGCGGCCACAGGCTCTTCCAGGGCGGAGATGGAGCTGTCCTCGGCGCTGGAGAAGTTCCGCTCCACCCAATAGGACAGGTCAAACCCCTCGGCGCCGCGGTTGGCGCGCCCCCGGTCACATTTCACCACATAGCTTTCCATCGCGCCGAGCGCATAGTGGTTCAGCTGAACAATTTGATAATTATCCCGGCCAAAGGCAGAGAAAACCCGGCCGCTGTGAAACAGCGCGGGCATCTCGCGGCCCGAGCCGTCGAACCAGCGCTGCGTCTTGAGGCGGGCGGGGTCGGGGTTGCGGGGGCGGTGCACGCCGAGCTTGCGGTAGCAGCCATCGTTGCGAAACAGGGTTTTGAACATCGCCGCGCGCCAGGGCCAGCCCATCACCGCAGGCGCCGCGCGGCGGAACTGCTGCGTCATCGGCAGATCGCGGTAGCTGATCACGCCATCATTGCCAAACAGCCGCCAGGTCATCGGGATCGCTGTTGCCTCGGGCAGGGCGGCCAGAAGATCGGGCAGGCGGTGGCCGCCCGCGTGGATGTTCACATATTCATCGACGTCGAAAAACATCAGCCATGGGGCGGCTTTGACCAGCGGATGCTTGTCGGCCTGTTTCAGCGCCTCCCATTGCGGACCCTTGGGGTAGGGGCCGGTTTGCGGCACATGCGTGACAAGGCCAAGCGCCGCCAGCCGGTCGAGGATCTCGCCCGTTCCGTCGTCGCAATCGTTTGAATAGATGAGGAAATGATCAAACCCCACCACCAGGTGATGCGCGATCCAGTCGAGGAGAAACGCCCCCTCATTCTTGACGGCGGTGACGGCCAGAAACCGGAGCTTGAGGTCAGCTTGTCCCGCAGTCATCGGCCTCCCCTTCGGTGCGTTGCCCCTGTTTAGCACCGGGCAAGCGGCGGGCCAAGCGGCCCGCCTTCAGAGAGCCGCAATCTTCAGAAAAACGCCTGCAAGCCGGTGATGGCGCGGCCGAGGATCAGCGCATGAACGTCATGCGTGCCCTCATAGGTGTTCACCGTCTCAAGGTTGACCATATGGCGAATGACCTGGAATTCCTCGGAAATCCCGTTGCCGCCATGCATGTCGCGCGCCCAGCGGGCGATGTCCAGCGCCTTGCCGCAATTGTTGCGCTTGACGATCGAGATCATCTCGGGCGCGGCATTGGCGCTGTCCATCAACCGGCCCACCTGCAGGCTGGCCTGCAGGCCAAGGCTGATTTCGGTCATCATATTCGCCAGTTTCAGCTGGAAGAGCTGGGTCTGCGCAATCGGCTTGTTGAACTGCTTGCGGTCAAGCCCGTATTGCCGTGCGGCATGCAGGCAGAACTCTGCCGCGCCCAGCACGCCCCAGCTGATCCCGTACCGCGCGCGGTTGAGGCAGCCAAACGGCCCTTTCAGCCCCTCCACATGCGGCAAGAGCGCGTCTTCGCCCACCTCGACGCCGTCCATCACGATCTCGCCGGTGATCGAGGCCCGGAGCGAGAGCTTGCCGCCGATCTTCGGTGCCGAGAGACCTTTCATGCCTTTTTCCAGCACAAAACCGCGGATTTTACCGCCATGCGCCTCGGATTTCGCCCAGATCACAAAGACATCGGCGATCGGCGCATTCGAGATCCACATCTTCGACCCGGTGAGTTTATACCCCGTCGCGGTCTTTTCGGCGCGGGTTTTCATCCCGGCGGGGTCAGAGCCCGCATCCGGTTCGGTCAGGCCGAAACAGCCGATCCATTCGCCCGAGGCCAGTTTCGGCAGATATTTCATCCGCTGCTCTTCCGAGCCATAGGCGTAGATCGGATAGATCACGAGAGAGGATTGCACCGACATCATGCTGCGATAGCCGCTGTCGACCCGCTCCACCTCGCGCGCGATCAGCCCGTAGGAGACGTAAGAGGCGCCAAGGCCGCCATATTGTTCGGGCAGGGTGGCGCCCAACAGGCCCATCTCGCCCATTTCGCGGAAGATCGCCGGATCGGTGCTTTCCTCGGCAAAGGCCTTGATGACGCGCGGCTGCAATTTGTCCTGCGCATAGGCCCGCGCCCCGTCGCGCAAAGCCCGCTCTTCCTCGGTCAGCTGGTCGTTCAGGCGGAACGGATCCTCCCAGTCGAAGCGGCCGAGGTCGGGGGCGTCTTTGGCTTTCAGCGTCGGTTTCATCGCATCCTCCGGGACATAGTGTTGCGGACAGTCTAGCGCCGGGGCTTGCCGGGTACAAATGAATAGGGTTTACAAGTTCATGAGGAAATCTCATGGAGTCCGGTTCATGCGCCACGCCTATACCCCCACGTTGAGCGAGCTGCAGGCCTTTGTGCAGGCGGCGCGCAGCGGTTCGGCCACCGGGGCGGCGGCGGCGCTGGGGCTGACGCAAAGCGCGGTCAGCCGGGCGCTTGGCACGCTGGAGGCGCGGCTGGGGGTGCAGCTGTTCCTGCGGCTGCGGCAACGTCTGGTGCTGTCGGATGCCGGGCGGGCGATGCTGGGCGATGCCGAGCGGATCCTCGCGGATCTGCAGGCCACCGCGATGACGGTGATGAGTTTTGGCGGCCATGATCAGGTGCTGCGCATCGCCTGCCTGCCCAGTTTCGGCGCGGCCTGGCTGATCCCGCGGCTGGCGGGTTTTGCGCGGGCGGCCCCGCAGGTGACCTATGATGTCAGCACCACGCTCAGCCCGCTGGATTTCGCCCGCGATGCCCGCGATGTGGCGGTGGTGCGCGGGCCGGTTAGCGGGCAGGGGTTGCAGGTGGATGTGCTGTGCGAAGAGCAGCTGGTGGCGGTGGCGGCGCCTGCTTTGGTGGGGGCGGGGCCGCTGGCCGATGCCGATCTGGCAATGCTGCCGCTCTTGCAGCAATCCACGCGGCCAAACCTTTGGCTGGATTGGTTTTTGCATGCGGGGCTCGACCCGATCACCATTCTGCGCGGGCCGCGGTTTGAGCAATTTGCCATGGTGCTGGCGGCGGCCAAGGCGGGGCTTGGCGTGGCGCTGGTGCCCGAAGTTCTGGTGGCGGGCGATCTGGCGGCGGGGCAATTGCGGCTGGCCTCCGGGCGGCGGCTGGCCAGCGGCACGCCCTATGTGCTGGTCGTGCCCGAGCGCAGCGCGCCGGTGCCCGCGGTGGCGCAGTTGCGCGCCTATCTCGCGGGGCTGGCGGCCTAAAATGTGCGGCGGGCGGCGCGTCTTTGCGCCCAGCGGCCGATGATCGGCGCGATGATGATCACCAGAAAGATCCGCGTCAGATGGTGGGTCACCACAAAGGCCACATCGGCGCCGGTGACGATGGCAATCACCGCCATTTCGCCCTGGCCGCCCGGCAGGAAGGACAGCATCAGATCCAGCGGCGGGGCCGAGGAAAGATGGATGGCCACCTCGATAAAGCCGACCGAGATCACCGCGAGCAGCAGCGAAAACGCCACCCCAGCGCCGACATAGACCCGCAATTCGCGGTGGGTGATGCCCGCATATTTCGCCCCGACCGCGATCCCGATGAAGAATTGCGCCGCCCAGATCACCTCGGCAGGCGGGCGCTGATGGATCAGCCCGGCCAGGCTGAGGCAGGCGGTGGCGATCAGCGGCCCGAGAATCGAGGCGCCGAACAGATGCACCCGCTCGGCCAGTTGCCAGCCCCCCAGACCGGCCAGCAACATCAGCGCCAGTTCGTGCAGCGGCACGTCGCCGATATGCACCCCGGGGGGGCGCGTCAGATCGGCGCCATAAAACACCTGCAGCAGGATCGGCGCGGCGGTGACGATGACAAGCACCCGCGTCGCATGCGCCAGACTCATGGCACGCACATCGCCGCCCGCCTCCTCGCCAAAAATCAGCATGTCCTGCAGCCCGCCCGGCATGGCCGAATAGAAAGCGGTGGCATGGTCAAAGCCCATGACCTTGCGAAAGAACGGATAGCCGATGCCGCCGATCACCAGAATGAACAGGGGCACCAGCGCGAGGGTGGTGATGTGGCCGGGCATGGCGCGGATCAGATCCGGCGTCACGGTTGCGCCGATGGCCACACCCAGAAAGGTGCGCATGAAGATGCCAAACACCCCCATGCCGCGCAACGGCGCACCCGCCAGCGCAAAGATCAGACAGCCGATCATCGGCCCGAGCAAAAGCGGCAGCGGCAGCCCGAGGGTGACGAAGATCACGGCGCCACACACCGCCGCCGCCAGCGTCAGCGCCCGCCCGCGCAGCATCTGCGGCGCAAAAAAGCCCGTCTCCGCCGCCGCCGGGGTGGCCGGGGCCTGCTGCGGGCCGCCCGCCGCGCCGTCACGGTTGCTGATGCCTGCGTCTGCGGAACCACCAGTCTCAGTCCCGCTCCCACTCCCCATGCCTGACGCCGTGTTGACGGGCGGGGCATCTGCCGTTGGTGAGAGCGGCTGATCCGTCGGGACCGTGCCGTCCGGCATCGGCGACTCACCCGGTGCCGGGGCGGGGTTTGCCGGGACCTCGCTGTCGGGCATGCTCTGGGGAGCGCCCCGGGGGGCGTCCGGCCCGTCTGCGGCCGCCGGTGCGGCCTGCCTGTCCTTGGCAGCAAGGGGTTGCGGGGTCGAAACGCCGGGCTGATCGGCCTTGTCGTCGCCCATGTCTTCGGGCGTCACTTCGGGCAGATGCGGGGGGTGAGAGGGCGGCGTCATGGCGATCTCCTGCCGGGTGGGCACTGGGGGGACGGCGGCTTTTACCCCGAAAGCCCACGCAAAGAAACGCGCCCGCCCGAAGAATTTGATTTCGGTCAAAGTGCTGCGGCGCAAGCCCGCGTAGAAAAGCGGCAGGGTTCGGGCTCAGCGGGCCCCGACGTCTCCCTGTTGTCTTCCCGTTGTGCCCGCCGGATCTCCCTCCGGTCGCCCTGCACAGAGCCGGATCTCCCTCCGGCAGTGCATCTGATGCCGGGTTTCCCGCCCCCATCAGTTCCGCGCGCCAGTGCTTGCGCTGGTGCCAGAGCGCCGCGGATCTCCCTCCGCGGCGCTTTGTGCTTTGCACAGCCCGCTCCGTCGAACCTGACGGTAAGAGCGGCGGTCTGATCTCCGCATGCCCCCGGAAAAACAAAACCCCCGGAGCAGATGCCCGAGGGTTTGATGTCAGATGCGGGAGGTGAGTCTCTCCTTCCGGCAGGCTCTGGCTTATTTCGGCCCGATCATCATGACCATCTGGCGGCCTTCCAGGCGGGGCATCGATTCCACTTTGCCCGCTTCGCCCACATCGGCGGCAACGCGGTTCAAAAGTTCGAGGCCGAGCTGCTGGTGCGCCATTTCCCGACCGCGGAAGCGCAGGGTCACCTTGACCTTGTCTCCCTCGTCCAGGAATTTGAGCACCGAGCGCATCTTGACTTCATAGTCATGCGTATCCGTGCCTGGGCGGAACTTGATCTCTTTGATCTCAATGATCTTTTGCTTCTTGCGCGCTTCTGCTTCGCGCTTTTGCTGTTCGTATTTGAACTTGCCGAAATCCATGATCTTGCAGACCGGCGGAACGGCGGTCGGCGAGATTTCCACCAGATCCAGCCCGGCCTCTTCGGCCATGGCCATCGCGCGAGCGGGGGTGACGACGCCGACATTTTCGCCGTCTGCGCCGATCAGCCGGATCTCGGGCGAACGAATCCGCTCATTGATACGGGGGCCGGTGTCGCGTTGCGGCGGGGCGTTGTGCGGTCTGCGGGCTATGGTGGCGTTCCTTCTGAGGTTCAATGATGGCGGGCAAAATAGAACTCTGCGCGCCGGGATTCAACCGCAAAAGGCCCCGCGCGGCGAATGGGCTGTCGATTGCACCGGCAAAGCCCCGCCAAGGAGGGGTGCCGCAGGGGCAGGTTGGGTTTTCAAACGGGGTGCTATCTGCAATAGAGTGCGCATTAACTTTAATCATTTCGGCGAAATGGGAGCGAATGATGAATAAGAATCTGTTGATCGGCGTGGTGATCTTGGCCCTGGGCGCGGGCGGTTTCTACTATTACGACGCACAGCAAAAGGCGCAGATGGCAGCCGAGGCTGATGCGGCCGCGAAAGCCGCCGCTGAAAAGGCCGCTGCCGATCAGGCCGCCGCCGAGAAAGCCGCAGCGGAGGCGGCGGCTGCCGCCGAAGCCGAAGCTGCCGCCGCGGCCCAGGCTGCCGCCGATGCGGCCGCCAAGGCCGAAGCCGATGCCGCCGCCGCCGCCGCTGCGGCGCAGGGCGCGGCCACCGAAGCGCTCGATGCGGCCACCGGCGCTGTTGGTGCGGCTGCCGATGACGCGGCCGCTGCGGCCTCTGATGCCGCCGCTGCCGCCAGTTCTGCTGCAGCTGAGGCCACTGCGGCTGCCGGTCAGGCGGCGGGCGATGCCGCTGCCGCGATGGACAAGGCGCTGTCGGTTGACGGGTTTGACATGACCGCCGTGACCCAGCTGATCGACGGGTCGGCGCTGGCCGATGACGCGAAAACCGCGCTGAAGGCCACGGTGGAAGCCGCCAAGGACAGCCCGGCGCTGTTGGCGGCCGCACTGGAGCAGGTGAAAGCCGCGCTGAAGTAAGCGCCTTCCACCGCCAGACAGAAAACGCCGCCGGTGCAGACCGGCGGCGTTTTTTATGGCACCGAGCGACTGTGCACCGAGCGACTGTGCACCGAGAGACTGTGCGCCGAGTGACGTTTCATCGAAAGACGGTGCATCAAGCGACGGTGCATCTGCTCCCCCCGAAGTAAAACGCCGCCGGAAGCGACCGGCGGCGTTTACGTTTTCTTTTGGTTCAATGCCTTGCGGGGGTCGGCTCAGACGCCTTCGCCGACGAATGCCTTTTCCACCACATATTCGCGCGGTTCGGAATTGGCGCCCTCGCGCAGGCCAAAGCCTTCGAGCACGGCCATGACATCCTTGTTGAACGCCAGGCTGCCGCAGACCATCGCGCGGTCGGTTTCCGGGTTCATCGGGGTCAGCCCCAGATCGGCGAACACCTTGCCATTGGCGAGGTTGTCGGTGATCCGGCCCATGTGGTGAAACTCTTCCCGGGTGGTGGTGGGGTAGTATTTCAGCTTGCCCTCGACCATCTCGCCGATCAGCGGATCTTCGGCCAGACCCTCGACCAGTTTGCGGCCATATTCCAGCTCGCCCACCGTGCGGCAGGTGTGCATCATGATGACTTCATCAAACTTGTCATAGGTTTCCGGGTCGCGCATCAGGCTGGCGAAAGGGGCGAGACCGGTGCCGGTGGCCAGGAACCAGACGCGTTTGCCGGGCAAGAGCGCGTCATGCACCAGGGTGCCCACCGGTTTCGGGCGCAGGATGATCTCATCCCCCACCTTGATGTGCTGCAGTTTCGAGGTCAGCGGGCCGTCCTGTACCTTGATCGAGTAGAACTCCAGCTCTTCGTCCCAGTTGGGCGAGGCGATGGAATAGGCGCGCAGCAAGGGTTTGCCATTATCGCCCATCAGGCCGATCATCACAAACTCACCCGAGCGGAAGCGCAGGCTCTGCGGACGGCTGACGCGGAACGAGAACAGGCTGTCCGTCCAATGGGTGACGGCAGTCACCGTCTGCGCATCGGGCAGATGGCGCGGGGCGGGAATGGTGGCGGCGGATGCGGTTGCTTCGGTCACGGGCTTTACTTTCGTCAAAACGGAAAAGGGGGCGCGGGCTTTGGGCTTGCGCGCCCCTTCTAAGGGGTCAGGCCGGTCTCGGGAAGACTGAATTCAGCCCTGCATCCGCGACCGATAGTCATGGGCCTGCCAATTGGCGCGGGCCAGCCATTGCGCCTGCGGTTGCCGCGCGGCCAGATCATCGCTGATCTCGACCTCATCAATGCCGGAACGGCGCGCCATCGCATATTGATCGGCGATCAGATGCCCCGCCGCCCTGAGCCGCCCGGTATAGCCGAGCGCGCGGATGCGGCGCGCCAATGTAAAGCCGCGCCCGTCGGAAAAGGCCGGGAACGCCACCGAGACCAGGCTCGCGCCAGTGACCAGCTGCGCCAGCTCATCGGGGTTGGTGTCGGGGGCGATCACCACGGTGTCGCCGGTGTAATCATCGGCGTGAAAGCCGTCGTCGCGCACAAGAATGCTCATGCCACTTGGTCCTTGTCTGTCTCGGTCGGGATCGGGCCGCGCACGGCCTTGCCCCCGATGAAATGGATGCCGCATTCGGTTTTTGCCGCACCGCGCCAGCGGCCCGCCCGCGGGTCTTCGCCGGGCTTTACCGGGCTGGTGCAGGGGGCGCAACCGATGGAGGGATAGCCTTTGGCCACCAGCGGGTGCCGGGGCAGGCGGTTTTCCACCATATATTCTTCCAGATCCTCACGGCCCCACATGGCGAGCGGGTTGATCTTGATCCGGGTGGGGGTTTCCACCTCAAAGAAGTTGATGTCGGCGCGGGTGCTGCCCTGATAGCGTTTGCGCCCGGTGATCCAGGCATCAAACTCGCGCAGGGCGTTTTCCAGCGGCACCGTCTTGCGCAGGGCGCAGCAGGCATCGGTGTTGAACTGGTGCAAGGTGCCGTCGGGATCGTCGAGCGCCAGCGCCGCATCCGCCGCCACGATGCTGCGGATGTCGGTCAGCTTCAGCTTGTCGGCCAGCGTGCGCTGATATTCCAGCGTTTCCGGAAACAGCATCTGCGTGTCGATGAACAGGACCGGCGTGCCGGGCGCGATCACCGAAACCATGTGCAACAGCACCACCGATTCCGCCCCGAAGGACGAGACCAGCGAGACATTGCCCACGGCGGGGTCTTTCAGCGCGCGCTCGAGCACCGCCACCGCCGCATGATGGCGGTAGCTCTGGTTCAGCTCGGCCACACGGGCGTCGATCTCGGAGGTATCCGCCTCAGGCGGCGTCACGGGCAGCAGTGTCATAGAGAGCCTCCTTGAACGGGGCGGGCCCCAGACGGCGGAAGGCTTCGATGAAGCTCTCCGACGGGCTGTCCCGCAGGTCAAGATATCCACGCAGCAAACGCTCGATGGCCGGGACCACCTCGTCATAGGCAAAGCCGGGGCCCGCGCGCTCGCCGATGGCGGCGGTTTCGGTGCCGTCGCCGCCCAGCGTGATCTGGTAGTTTTCCACCCCGGCACGGTCGAGACCGAGAATGCCGATATGGCCCACATGGTGGTGACCACAGGCGTTGATGCAGCCCGAGATCTTGATCTTCAGCTGGCCGATTTCTTCTTCCAGACCGATGGCCTTGAAATGCGTTGCCAGTTCCTGCGCAACCGGGATCGAGCGGGCGGTGGCCAGCGCGCAATAATCCATGCCGGGGCAGGCGATGATATCCGACAGGAGGCCCACATTCGCCGTGGCCAGACCCGCGCGCAGCAGTTCCGCATGCACCTTCGGCAGGTCGGCTTTCGCGACATGCGGCAGGATCACGTTCTGCTCATGGCTGATGCGCAGCTCGCCATAGCCATAGCGCTCGGCCAGATCGGCCATCAGCCGCATCTGATCGGCGGTGGCATCGCCCGGCGTCTCGCCATGCGCCTTAAGGCTGATGGTGACGATCGCATGGTCCTGCTGTTTATGCGCGGCAAGGTTCTGATCTGCCCAGGCGCGGAAGAGCGCATCCACCGAACGTGCGGCCTCATATTCCGCCGTATCGGTCGCCTTGAAATCCGGCGTCGGGAATTGCGCGACGATCCCGTCAAGCAGCACCTGATCCACGCCGTGGAAGGTCGGACGGATGCGGGCGAATTCCGCGTCCACCGCCTCACGGAAGGTGTCGAGGCCGTTTTCAAAGACGGTGATCTTGATCCGCGCTTTGTATTTGTTATCGCGGCGGCCCATCAGGTTATAGACCGAGACGATGGCCTCCAGATACGGCAAGAGATCCGCCTTGGGCAGGAAGGGCGCGATGACCTGACCCAGCATCGGCGTGCGGCCAAGGCCGCCGCCCACCAGAACCTCAAACCCCGGCTCGCCCGCGTCGTTGCGGACCATGCGCAGACCGATGTCATGCGCGCGGGTAACGGCGCGGTCATTCGGGCTGCCGGTGATGGCGATCTTGAATTTGCGCGGCAGGAACTGGAATTCCGGATGGTCGGTGGACCATTGGCGGATCAGCTCGGCCACCGGGCGCGGATCTTCGATCTCATCGGCGGCGGCCCCGGCGAAATGGTCCGCCGTCACGTTGCGGATCGTGTTGCCCGAGGTCTGGATCGCATGCATCCCCACATCGGCCAAAGCCGAAAGGATCGCCGGAACATCGCGCAGTTTCGGCCAGTTGTACTGGATGTTCTGCCGGGTGGTGAAATGGCCATAGCCCTTGTCCCAGCGCTCGGCGATCATCGCCAGTTGCCGCATCTGCGCGCTCGACAGCGTGCCATAGGGAATGGCAACGCGGAGCATATAGGCATGCAGCTGCAGATAGAGGCCGTTCATCAGCCGCAGCGGGCGGAATTCATCCTCGGTCAGGCTCCCGTCGATGCGGCGCTCAACCTGGCTGGTGAATTGCGCCACGCGCTCACGCACGAAGGCTTCGTCGAAATCGCTGTATTTATACATCTGCAGTCTCCTGCTTGCCGTGCGGATAGTTCGAAGGGCCGCGGGTGCGGAAGGCTTCGCGGAAATGGATCGGTTCGGGGCCCTGCGCACCTGGTTTCGCATCGGCGAGATAGGCGCCGACGATCAGGTTCTTTTGCGCGGCCGCATGGGCGAGGCGGGCATTGGCCAGCTCTTCATCCTCGATCAGCTCGGCCTCGTGGTGATGGCGGCTCCACTGATTGTCAGCGGTCTGGTAAATGACATCGCCTTCCAGCAGGTCATTGGCGGTCACGACTTTGGGCGTAAAACGGCGGCTCATCGGGTGGCCTCCTTGGTTAGCGGCGGCAGGGGAGAATGGATCAGGGCGGTAGCGCTCGCCCGCGGGGAGAGGCCAAACAGGATCACGGCGGGACCGTCAAGCCCCTCCACCGCATCGGGCAATTGCGCGAGGGTGGTGCCGGTGATCCGCTGTTCGGCGCGCGAGGCGTTCTCGACCAGGGTGACCGGCGTTTCCGGGTGGGCGCTGTGCATCATCAGGCGCCCGGTCAGGAAGCGCGCGGCGCGTTTGCCCATATAGATCGCGGCAACCGCACCGGGCTGGGCGAGGCTGTGCCAGTCCAGCTCGGCAAAGCCCGCCACATCATGCCCGGTCAGAATGCGCAGATCGGCATTGCGGCCGCGGCGGGTCAGGCTTTGGCCAATCGCGGCGGCGGCGGCCGACGCGGCGGTAACACCCGGCAGGATCGTGTAACCGATGCCCGCGGCGTCGAGCTGGTCCAGCTCTTCGCCCAGACGGCCGAAAATCGACGGGTCACCCGATTTCAGCCGCAGCACATCGCGGCCCTCGCGGGCGAAACCGATGATCATCGCATTGATCTCATCTTGCGGCAGCGCATGGCCAAAACCGCTCTTGCCGGTCTCGATCAGCGCCGCCTGCGGCCCCGCCAGCGCCAGAACCTCTGCGCTGACCAGACGGTCATGCAGCACGATATCGGCATTGGCCAAAGCCCGCGCCACGGCCAGCGTCAGCTGCCCGGCGTCGCCGGGGCCGGAGCCTGCCAGGGTCACATGACCAAGATGGGGATGGATTGCTTGCACGGAATCCTGCCTTTCTTCCCTCCCAATATAGGAAATTTTTCCCCTGCTGCGCTATATCCCCTTGCAGATAAGGAATTTCGTTCTCTATGCTCTGCTGCGGAAAACCCCTGTCCCGGAAATGGAAGGAAAAGCGGATGACTGTCCGGCTGGACGAGATGGATCGGAAAATTCTTGCGCAGCTGCAAGAGGACGCGAGCCAGTCGCTGGACGATATCGCGCGCAAGGTCGGCAGTTCCAAGACGCCGGTCTGGAACCGTATCCGCAAGATGAAAGAGCAAGGCGTGATCGGACGCCAGACGGTTCTGCTCGACGCCGAAGCGCTGGGGCTGGAGGCCTGTTTCTTCGTGCTGATCCGCACGTCGGAGCATGAAAGCGACTGGCAGCAGCGGTTTCTCAAGACGCTGCGCGCGCGGCCCGAAGTGCTCGAAGCGCATCGGCTGGCGGGGGATATCGACTACATCCTCAAGGTGCGGGTGAAGAATGCCCGTGCCTATGACCAGTTCTATCAGGCGCTGATCTCCGAAGTGAAGATCCACAACGTCACGGCGCTGTTGTCGATGGAAGAGATCAAATCCACGACCTTGCTTCCGCTCTGAGGTCAGAGGGGGGCGCTGCCCCCCGCCTGCGGCTCCCCCCGGGATATTTTTGACGAAGCAATCTGGAAGGTTCCGCAAGATCTGTCGATCTGAGTTCACGCTCCGCCCTGCGCGACACATCGAGTCGGGAAGGCGGAGCGCTTGCGTCGTGCGGTCATCGGCGTCCCCGCCTGTACCGCCTGACAAGCGTCTCGCGGCTTGGTTAACAAAAAGTAAATTGCCGCTTGCTTCGTTCAAAATATCCCCGCCGGAGGCTCCCGCATTTTCGGCAGCGTGCGCGGCCGGGCAGGGGATCAGCCTTCGACGCGCAACCGTTTCAGCGCGTGAAAATGGTAGATATCCGCGTAGCTTGGCGCTTCCGCCAGCCGCAGATTGGGGCGACGCTGAAAGAGGATCGGCAGCGCGATTTGCAATTCCAGCCGCGCCAGGGGGGCGCCGATGCAGAAATGCGCGCCCGCGCCGAAGGTGAAATGCGTTTGGGCCGCGCGGGTGGGGCGGAAGGCGGCGGGGTCCTCCCAGACCATCGGGTCACGGTTGGCGCCGCCGAGCAGGAGGCCGATGCGGTCACCGCGCCGGAAATGTTCTCCCGCCATCTCGAGATCTTCCAGCACCCAGCGGGTAAAGAGATGCAATGCCGGGTCCTGACGCAGGATTTCCTCAACAGTGCCCGAGACTTGGTCAGGCGTCAGCGCTTCGGCGCCATAGCCGTTTTCCAGCAGGGCTTTGACGCCATTGCCGATCGTGTGCACCGTCGCCTCATGCCCGGCATTCAGCAAGAGGATGCAGGTGGCGATCAGCTCGTCCGTGGTCAGATGTTCGCCCGCCTCTTCGGCGGCAATGAGATGGGTGATCAGATCATCGGCCGGGCTGGCGCGGCGTTCGGCGATATAGCCCCGTAGGAAGGCCACGAAATCCTCGGTTGCGGCAATCGCCCGGGCTTCGGTCTCGGCGCTGCGGCCCGCCTGATACATGCCGACCATCGCATTCGACCAGTGCAGAAGGTCATCCGCCCGCGCCTCGGGCACGCCGAGGAGCCGCGCGATCAGGATCACCGGCAGTTTTTGTGCGAAATCGCGGATCAGATCGGCCTCTGCCGGCATCGCATCAATCAAATCATGCGAGAGTTGCGCGATTTCCGGCGCCATCGCCTTGATCCGGCGCGAGGTGAAGGCGCGCAGCGTTAGGCCGCGCAGGCGGGCATGGCGCGCCCCGTCGAGTTCCAGCATCGAATGGTTCTCGACCGCATAGAACGGCGCGAGATGCGGCGGATAGGGGGGGGCAAATCCTTCGGGCGCCTCGCGGCCAAAACGGCGGTCCCGCATCACCGCGCTGACCACGGCCGCCCGCGCCGTCACCGGCATCGCATAGTCGTCCCAGTGCACAAAGGGCCCCGCGGCGCGCAGCCGGTCGTAGAACGGGTAAGGGTCCTGCACAAAGGCGGGGTCGGTTGGCAATTGGCTCAGGCGTTGCATGGGGTACCTCCGGCGCGCACAAAACCCCGAGTTGCGGGCGGCTGCAAGAGGGCAGGTGCGCCGCCGCGGGCTTGACGTCGGGGCCCGCATTGCGCCTTGTCTCTTTGGGGGGCGTTCGCGGTGGCGGATTGTCCCTTGGGGGCTTCCCCCTGCCTGTGTTCGGAAGCTGAAAGGAAAGCATGCAAGCCGTTAAACCGCACCGGTTGCTGGTGTTGCTGGCATTCTTGATGGCCACGCTCGGCTTTGCCGGGGGCGTGTGGCATTTCGCGGCGCGCGAGGCGCTGGACCGGCTGGCCGAGCGGGGTCAGGCCGATCTGCGGCTGGCGGGGGACCGGCTGACCGCGCAGCTGCAGGGATACCGGCAGACGGCGGTGCTGATGGCCGATCATCCTGCGGTGGTGGCGCTGGCCCTGCGGCGGGGCGGCGACCGGGCGGCGGCCTCGGCGCTGTTGGCGCGGGTGGCCGATACCACCGGCTCGCTCGATCTGGTTCTGGTTGCCCCCGACGGACAGGTGCTGGCCGCCGCGCATGAGGCGGCGGCCTGGTTGCCGATGACGCCGGACCTCCTGCGCGCGGGCCATGGCGCGCTGGGGTTCTCGCACCGGGTCGATCTGCGGTCGGGGCGACGGATCTTTTCCTTTGCCGCCCCGATCTTTGCGCCGGACGGGCCGGTGGCGGGCGCGCTAATCCTGCGTCTCGATGTCGAGGAGCTGGAGGCGCCGGGGCGGGGCGATGCGATGCCCGTCTGGTTCAGCGATGAGTTGGGGGTGATCTTTGTCTCCAACCGCGATGAGATGCGCTTTCGCGGTTTTGGCGCCGAAAGCAAGGATGTGGGGGCCTATTACCCGGCGGGCATTCCGTTGCCACCGCTCGAGATGCAGGGGACGGCGCTGGCCGGGCACCGGGTCTGGACCGTCGAGGGCGGTCCCTATCTGCCCGCGCGCGCCCTGATGCTGACCCGCGATCTGCCGGTGATCGAGATGTCGGGCACTGGCCTCGTCGATGCGGGCCCCGCATTGCGCTATGCCGGGTTGCAGGCGGTGGCGGCGGCGGCGCTGGCGGTGGGCTTTGGGGCGGTGCTGATGGCGCTGGCCACACGGCGGCGGGCGCTGGCCACACAGCTCGCCACCGAGGCAGAGGCCAATGCCGCGCTCGAGGCGCGGGTGGCGGACCGCACGCAGGCGCTGCGCGCGGCGAATGACCAGCTGACCCGGGCGCAGGCGGAACTGGTGCAGGCGGGCAAACTCTCGGCTTTGGGGCAGATGTCGGCGGGGATCAGCCATGAGCTGAACCAGCCGCTGATGGCGATCCGGTCGTTCGCGGAAAACGCCGGGCTGTACCTTGCGCGCGGCCGTCTGCCGGAGGTGGGGCAGAACCTTGAGCGGATCAATGAGCTCGCGCGCCGCATGGGCCGGATCATCAAGAACCTGCGGGCCTTTGCGCGGCAGGAAAGCGAACCGGTTTCGCGCGTGGATCTGGCGGCGGTGGTCGAGGCCTCGCTCGATCTGATGGCGGGCAAGCTGGCGCAGGTCGGGGTGACGCTGCGCTGGAGCCCGCCCGACACCCCGGTCTGGGTGCGCGGCGGCGAGGTGCGGCTGCAGCAGGTGGTGGTCAATCTGGTCTCGAATGCCGCCGATGCGATGGAGGGGCGCGATCTGCGCGTGCTTGAGATCAAGATTACCCGCGGGCCGGAGCGGGTGACGCTGACGCTGGCCGATACCGGGCCGGGGATTGCCGAGCCGGAGCGGATCTTTGATCCGTTCTACACCACGAAAGAGGTGGGGCACAGCGAGGGGATGGGGCTGGGCCTCTCGATCAGCTATGGCCTGGTGCAGAGTTTTGGCGGTGCGATCACCGGGCATAACCGCACGGCAGGGGCGGGCGTTTCGGGCGCCAGTGTCATGGGCGCCAGTGTCATGGGGCAGAGCGACATCGAGGCCAGCGACCCGGGTTCCGGCGTCTCGGGGGCGGTGTTCACCGTCGACCTTGTGGCGGCGGGGGTGAGCGACGGCGACAAAACCCCGGCGCGCGGTGCGGCCCTTGATGCGGGACCGGACCTCAGGGCAAATGGCCATGACGCGGCCTGGGACGACAGGTTGCACAGAACGGGCGGAGAGCGGGAATGACACGCAAGGTACTTCTGGTCGATGATGACCGTGCGGTGCGCGAGGCTCTGGGCCAGACGCTGGATCTGGCCGATCTGATCCCGGTCCTCGCGGGCAGCTATATCGAAGCCAAGGATCATATCACCGCCGATTTTCCCGGCATCATCGTTTCGGACATCCGGATGCCGGGCAAGGATGGCTTTGCGCTGCTCGACCATGTGCGCAGCATTGATGCCGAACTGCCGGTGATCCTGCTGACCGGCGAGGGCGATGTGCCGATGGCGGTGCGGGGGATGACGGCGGGGGCCTTTGACTTTCTGGAAAAGCCCTGCGCGCCAAAGGATCTTCTGGCCGTGGTCGAACGCGCGATGAAGACCCGCGCGCTGGTGCTGGAGAACCGGGCGCTGAAGCGCGAGCTGAAACGTGGCGATGCGGCGGCGCGGATGCTGGCCGGGCAATCGCCGGTGGCCGAGGCCCTGCGGGAGGCGGCGCGGGCCGCCGCGCGCTCAGGCGCCGAGGTGCTGATCACCGGCGCGCCGGGGGCGGGCAATTCCAAAGTGGCCGAGACCATCCATCTGATGTCCGCCGCCGCCATGCGCGCTTTTGTCAAACTGCCCGCCGCCGCGCAGACGCCGGAAAGCCTGGAGGCAGGCGTGCTGCGGGCCGAGGGCGGCACGCTCTACCTCGACGAGGTGGCCGATCTGCCGCCCGCCGCGCAATTCGCGCTGCTCGATCTGTTGGAAACCCAGCCCGCCACCCGCCTGATCGCCGGCACCTACCGCGATCTGGCGGCCGAGGCGGAGGCCGGGCGCTTTAACCCCGACCTCTACTGGAAGCTTGACGTGGTGCGCGTGCGCATCCCCAGCCTGGCCGAGCGGCCCGAGGATATCCCGCATCTCTTTCGCCATTACGTCCAGATCGCCTGCGAGCAATCGGCGCTGCCGATCCCCGAGATCACACCCGAGGTGACGGCGGCGCTGATGGCGCGCGACTGGCCGGGGAATGCCCGCGCGCTGATGTCGGAGGCGATGCGCTTTGCGATGGGGATGGGGGCGGCACCGGAAGAGGCGAACCTCGGGCTGGCCGAGCGCATGGCGCGGGTCGAGCGCAGCTTTTTGCAAGAGGCGCTGGCGCGGGCGCAGGGCAATGCGACCGAAGCCGCCACCGCGCTGCAACTGCCGCGCAAGACGTTTTACGACAAGCTGACCCGGCATGGAATCCGCCCCGAAGATTTCCGCTGAGGCCCCGGACGGGGTATTCACCGCGCCCGGCAACCGGCGGAGTTGTGCGAAAATCCGCACGGGCGGCGGCTTGCCTTGTGCGGATTTCCGCACATCCATCTGGCGGGAACTTTAATTTATATCCGCAAATATCTGACAATAAACATTAAAAATTAAGTATCACGAAAGTGTTGATCGGCCTGCCCAGAGCGCGCTTTCTGGGTGAGGGCGCTGGCAACAGCGCGGGAGACCAAAATCCATGGGAGGATTAACGATGAAGACCTTTACCGCCGCCATGACGGCGATTGCGCTGGTGACCTCGGCTGGTGCCGCTCTGGCCTCTGACGGCTGCGATGATGGCGAGATCAAGATCAAATTCGCGCATGTGACCAATGCGGACAAACACCCCAAGGGCATCGCGGCACGCCTGTTCGCCGAGCGTGTGAATTCGGAAATGGACGGCAAGGTCTGCGTTGAAGTTTACCCGAACTCGACCCTCTATGATGACGATCAGGTGCTGGAGGCGATGCTGCAGGGCGACGTGCAGATGGCCGCCCCGTCGCTGTCGAAATTCGAAGCCTTCACCAAGGTTTTCAACATTTTCGATCTGCCCTTCATGTTCAAGAACATGGATGCGGTCGACGCGTTCCAGAACTCGGAAACCGGGCAGGCGATGAAGGCCTCGATGGAACGGCGCGGCCTCAAGGGGCTGGAATTCTGGCATTCGGGGATGAAGCAATTCTCGGCCAACAAGCCGCTGATCCTGCCGACCGACGCCAAGGGCCTGAAATTCCGCGTGCAGCCCTCGGATGTGCTGGTGGCACAGATGGAAGCCTTGGGCGCCAGCCCGCAGCCGATGGCCTTTGCCGAGGTGTACGGCGCGCTGCAAACCGGCGTTGTCGACGGGCAGGAAAACACCTGGTCGAACAGCTATGGCCAGAAATACTACGAAGTGCAGGACGGCATCACCGAAACCAACCACGGTGTGCTCGACTATCTGGTCGTGGTCTCGACCGATTGGTGGGACAGCCTCGATCCGGCAATCTCGGGCGAGCTGGCCACGATCCTGAACGAAGTCACCGTTGAGCGGAACGCCGCGGTGGGCGAAGTCGAGATGGGCGCACGGCAGTCGATCATCGACGCAGGCGGCACCATTCGCGAACTGACGCCTGAACAGCGTCAGGCCTGGGTGGATGTGATGATGCCGGTCTGGGGCAAATTCGTCGACGGCGTGGGTCAGGAAAACATCGACGCCGCGCAGGCGATCAACGCCCAGCACTGAGCGATCCCGGGCGTGCGCTGAACGTGGCGCGCGCCCATTTTCTTTTTTCCGGGGGATGACGATGAGCGCGAAATATGCGCCGAAAACCGCCCTAGGGCGGGCCGTTCATGTGTTCGAGGAATCCGCGATTGCGGTGATCCTGGGCGTGATGACCGTGATGACCTTTATGAATGTGGTGCTGCGCTATGTGTTCAACACCAGCGTCATCTGGGCGCCGGAGGCGACACAGGCGCTGTTTGCCTGGCTCGTGCTCTTTGGCATGTCCTATGCGGTGAAGGTCACGGCGCATCTGGGCGTGGATGCGGTGATCGCCATGGTGCCGCAGCGCAGCCGCCGGATCATGGCGCTGATCTCGGCTCTGGCCTGCCTTTTGTATGCGGTGCTGCTGATGAAGGGCGCTTGGGATTATTTCGCGCCCTTCGCCGGGTTTGAGCAGACGGGCGGGCGCTGGTTCCCCACCGGTTTCATCAAGACCCGCGATCAGGCCTGGTATGAAACCGAGCAGATCCCGATGCCCGCGATCCTGCATTTCCTTGAGCCGATGTTCAATCAGGGCGAGGCCTATGGCAAGCTGCCGCGCTTCATCCCCTATGCGATCCTGCCGATCGGCGCGGCGCTTTTGTTGTTCCGCGTCATCCAGGCTTCGGTTGAGGTGGTGCGGGGCAACCGCGACAGCCTGATCGTCTCCCACGAAGCCGAGGACGCGATTGACGATGTCCGCCACCTGAATGACGGGGAATAACCCATGGACATCGCTTTTCTTTTCGTGATGGTTGTCGGCTTTATGCTGATCGGCGTGCCCATCGCCATCTCGCTTGGCCTGTCGTCGATCCTGTTCCTGCTGCTCTATTCGGGCACCTCGCTCGCCTCGATCGCGCAGACGCTCTATCAGGCGATGGAGGGGCATTCGACATTGCTCGCCATTCCGTTCTTCATCCTCGCCTCCAGCTTCATGTCGACGGGCGGGGTGGCCAAACGCATCATCCGCTTTGCCATCGCCTGCGTCGGCCATTTGCCGGGCGGTCTGGCCATCGCCGGGGTGCTGGCCTGCATGATGTTCGCGGCCCTCTCGGGCTCGAGCCCCGCGACCGTGGTCGCCATCGGCTCCATCGTCATCGCGGCGATGCGGCAGGTGGGCTATTCCAAGGATTTCGCCGCCGGTGTCATTTGTAACGCGGGGACCTTGGGCATCCTGATCCCGCCGTCCATCGTGATGGTGGTCTATTCCTCCGCCACCGATGTCTCGGTGGGGCGGATGTTCCTGGCGGGCGTGATCCCGGGCCTGCTGGCGGGTGTCTTGCTGATGGCCACCATCCTCGGCATCGCCATCTGGAAAAAGCTGCCCAAAGGCGAGTGGAAGGGCTGGGGCGAGGTCTGGGCCTCCTTCGCGGATGCCTTCTGGGGGCTGATGCTGATCGTGATCATCATGGTCGGGCTTTACGGCGTGCCGGGCATCACCTCGGGCATCTTCACCCCGACCGAAGCCGCTGCGGTGGCCGCGATCTATGCCTTCTTTGTCGCCAACTTTGTCTACCGCGACATGGGGCCGCTGGATGCGCCCGAGGGGCATCTGCCGCTGTGGAAACGCCCGCAGGCGATGATCACCGCCTTTTTCCACCCCGACACCAAGGCCACCCTGTTCGAGGCGGGCAAGCTGACCATCACCCTGATGTTCATCATCGCCAATGCGCTGATCCTGAAACATGTGCTGACCGATGAGCAGATCCCGCAGGAAATCGCCAATGCGATGCTGGGCGCGGGGATGAGCAAGATCATGTTCCTGATCGTGGTCAACGTGATCCTGCTGATCGGCGGGCAGTTCATGGAGCCGTCGGGGCTGATCCTGATCGTGGCACCGCTGGTGTTCCCGATCGCGATCGAACTCGGGGTGGACCCGATCCATCTGGGCATCATCATGGTGGTCAACATGGAAATCGGGATGATCACGCCGCCGGTGGGCCTCAACCTCTTTGTCACCTCGGGCGTGGCGGGGATGCCGATCATGCGGGTGGTGCGCGCGGCGCTGCCGTTCCTGGCCGTGCTCTTCGTCTTCCTGATCCTGATCACCTATGTGCCGATCCTGTCGACCTGGTTGCCGACCAAGATGATGGGCCCGGAGATGATCATCAAATAAGCGACCGGCCCCGCGCAAGGGGCCGGCACAACGGGCCATGACTCCCTGTCGTGGCGCCCCCTCCCTGAAAGGCGGCCTTCGGGCCGCCTTTTTTCAATCGCCGGAGTGGTTTACCAGCGGCGGCGGTCCTTTTCGCCATAGGCGAAACGTCCGGGTCCCTGTGCCGCGAGGATCAGGAGCCCCCCCGCAATCGCCCAGTTCTTGACGAAGATCGTCACCTGCCAGGGATCGGCGCGCAGCTGCCAGTGGAAATAGCTGGTGAACATGCAATAGGCCGCCATCACCAGTGCCCAGCGGCGCACGCCCGGGCCAAAGATCAGCCCATAGGCGGCGATCAGGTCAAAGAGCGCGACGGGCCAGACCAGCAGCGGCGGCAGGCCGATGGAGCCGATCATCGCCTCAACGGCCGCAGGATCGAGGGCTTTTTGCGCCGCACCGCCCAGAAACAATCCGGCGATCAGGATGCGGCCAAGGAGATTGAGAAAATCTGTCATGCGGGCAAAGTTGCAAAGGACCTCCCGGCTGGCAAGGCCCTTTGCGGTCCGCCCACACCTTTGCGCGGGATTGCGCCATTGGACCGGGGCGGGGAGCCAAAGAAAAAGCCCACACCCGTGAGGGTGCAGGCCTTTGGATTGCGTAAGCTGCTGACAGAATTGACAGAAAGTGTCGGCCCGCGCCGGTTTCAGCTGGCGTCGAGGGCGCTGAGAATCGCGCCGAAATCCGCCGCTTTCAGGCTGGCCCCGCCGACCAGGGCGCCGTCGACATTGGCGATGGCAAAGATTTCGGTGGCATTCGAGGGTTTCACCGAACCGCCGTAGAGCAGCCGGAAATCCTCGGCTGCGGCGGTGCCAAAGCGGATCGCCAGCTCGTCGCGCAGGAAATCATGCACCTCGGCAATCTGCTCCAGCGTCGGCGTGCGGCCGGTGCCGATGGCCCAGACCGGCTCATAGGCGATCACCACCTCTTTGCCATAGGCGGTGTCGGGCAGCGAGCCCATCAGCTGATCGCCGATGACTTTCAACGTGGCGCCCGCGTCGCGCTCGGCCTCGGTCTCGCCGATGCAGACCACGGCGGTCAGGCCTGCCGCCACCGCGGCGAGCGTTTTGGCGCGCACCTCGGCATCGGTTTCATTGTGGTCTGCGCGGCGCTCGGAATGGCCGAGGATCACATGGCTGGCGCCTGCGTCCTTCAGCTGCACGGCGGCGATGTCGCCGGTATGCGCGCCCGAGGTGTTGGCGTGGCAATCCTGCCCGCCGACCTGCAGCGCGCTGCCCGCAGCGGCCTGTGCCATGGCGGCGATCAGCGTGGCGGGCGGGCAGATCAGCATCTCGGACCGCGGGGCGGGATGCGCGGCGATCAGCGCAGTCACCTCTGCCAGGCTTGCCGCCGTGCCGTTCATTTTCCAGTTTCCTGCCGCCAGTTTCCGCCGCATGTGATCCTCCTAAACCCGGTTTCGCGCGACCTTACGGCAGGGGGCGGCCCGGCGCAAAGGGCAAAGATGCAAAAACCGCCCGGCAGATTTGCGGGGCGGTTTGCTGTCGGCTGAACCCTGTCATCAGGCCCTTAGTGGGGCCGTTCAGGCGGGCATGTCCTTGAACTTGATCGATTCCCCGCAGCCGCAGGCTTCGGCGACATTGGGGTTGTTGAAGCGGAAGCCGCTTTCCAAGAGGCCGGTTTCATAATCGATCTCGGTGCCGAAGAGGAACATCTGCGCCATCGGCGCGATCAGCACCCGGGCGCCGTCCTGCTCGACCACCTCATCCATCGGGCCCGCCTCGGCGGCGAATTCCATGGTATATTCCATGCCCGCGCAGCCGCCCTTCTTGATGCCGAGCCGCAGCCCCGCCGCCTTGTCACGCGCCATCAGCCGCGCGATCTGGCTGACCGCGCGCGGGGTGAGGGTGACGGCCTGTTTGCCGGGCATCGAAAACATGGCAGAACTCCTGTGGCTGCCCTTCTAAAATAGGCCGCCGGGGTCGGGGTGACAAGGGGGGCCGAAGCCGGGGCCGTTGCGGCACCCGGCTCTGGCATCAGGGTCAGGCCGTGGCGTCGGCCAGGGTCGGGTAGTCGGTATAGCCCTTGGCGCCGCCGCCATAGAGCGTGTCGGGGTCAAGCGGGTTCAGCGATGCGTCCTCTTTCAGGCGCGTTACCAGATCCGGGTTGGCGATGAACAGGCGGCCAAAGGCCACCGCATCGGCCTGCTCGGCCGCCACCGCCTCGATCGCGCTGTCGCGGGTATAGCCGTTGTTGGCGATATAGGGGGCGGTGATCCGGGCGCGCAGGGTGTCGAGCGCGCCGTCGGGCCAGTCGCGCGGGCCGCCGGTCTGCCCTTCGACCATATGCACAAAGGCCAGATCAAAGCTGTTGATGACGTCAATCGCCGCGCCAAAAGTGCCGAGCGTATCGGAATCGATGCCCACGTTATTGGCGTTCGAGAAGGGCGAAAGGCGGATGCCGACACGGTCGCCGCCCCAGACGCCGGTGACGGCCTCGAGCACTTCGCGCAGGAAGCGCACACGGTTTTCGACGCTGCCACCATAGGCATCGCTGCGTTTGTTCGAGGTGTCGCGCAGGAACTGGTCGATCAGGTAGCCATTGGCGGCGTGGATCTCGACCCCGTCAAAGCCCGCGTCTTTCGCGGCCTCGGCGGCATGGCGGTAATCGGCGAGGGTGCGGGTGATGTCTTCCGCGGTCATCGCGCGCGGGACCGAGGTGGTAACAAATCCCGTGCCGTCAAAGGTCTTGCTCTCCGCCCCAATCGCCGAAGGGGCCACCGGCGCGCCACCGTCCGGCAGCAGGGATGTGTGCGAGATGCGGCCGACGTGCCAGATCTGCGCGACGATCAGCCCGCCTTTGTCATGCACGGCCTTGGTGGTCAGTTTCCAGCCCGCCACCTGTTCGGGCGAATAGATCCCCGGGGTCCAGGCATAGCCCTTGCCCTCGGCCGAGATCTGCGTGCCTTCCGAGATGATCAGCCCGGCGCCCGCGCGCTGGCCGTAATATTCGGCATGAAGCGCATAGGGGGTGTCATCTTCGGGCTTGGCCCGGTTGCGGGTGAGCGGCGCCATCACGACGCGGTTTTTCAGCGCCAGAGCGCCGAGGGTCACGGGCGAAAACAATGTGGGTTCGGTCATCTGAAAATCCTCGGGTCGGAGAAAAGGCTGCGGTGTCACCGGGCGGTGATCAGCGGCGGATCGGGTCCGCCGGAGCCAACGCACCCGATCACGCCGGGTTCATTTCTGAACCGTGGAGTTCAGATGGGGTTACATGAAGCCAAGTTCAAGACGCGCTTCGTCAGACATCATCTCCATGCCCCATTGCGGCTCGAAGGTCATGAGGACATTGACCATTTTGACGCCGGCCAGAGGCTCGACCGCATCCGAGACCCAGCCCGGCATTTCACCCGCCACCGGGCAGCCCGGCGCGGTCAGGGTCATCACAATCTCGACCTCATTCTCATCGCTGATCTCAATCGTGTAGATCAGACCAAGATCATAGATGTTCACCGGAATCTCCGGGTCAAACACCGTGCGGCAGGCCTCGACCACGCTGTCATAGAGCGGGTGTTCGGTGGTGGACGGGCGGATCAGGGGCGTGCCTTCCAGCGGGGTGTTGTCCGCAGCGGGCTGAGCATTAAGGGTCATGTCGGTCTCGCATGAAATGTCGACTGATTATATAGGGTACTTGGCCCGCGGCGGCAAGGCCGGGTGGGGCATTGGTTGGGGTGCTGCGCGGGGATGGCGAGGCAGGGGGCGCCGCCCCCTCGGCCCTGCGGGCCTCACCCCCGAGGTATTTTGGCCAAGAAGAAGGGGGACGGGGGTGGCGGACCCGTGGTGGAGGATGCGGCGGGGCGAGGGGCGTTTGGGGGGCTGTCAGCTTTCCTTGCGGCGGCGGGCGGGATGCGGGCGCACGCGGTGCTCGATCTCTTCAAAGACCAGCGCGGCGAGGTTGTTGCCGGTGGCCTCTTCGATGCCTTCGAGGCCGGGGGAGGAGTTGACCTCCAGGATTTTCGGGCCGTCATCGCCGCGCAGCATGTCGACCCCGGCAAGGCCGAGGCGGAAGGCGCGGGCGGCGCGGAGGGCAAGGTCGCGTTCGGCCTTTTTCAGTTTGACCGTATGCGCCGAGCCGCCGAGATGCAGGTTGGAGCGGAATTCACCCGGGGCGGCGCGGCGGCGCATTGCGGCCACCACCTTGCCGCCGATGACCAAAGCGCGGATGTCTTCGCCCGCGGCTTCCTTCACAAACTCCTGCACGAGGAAATTGGCGCGCAGGCCGCGGAAGGCGGAGATGACCGATTGCGCGGCCTTGCGGGTTTCGGCCAGCACCACACCTTTGCCTTGCGTGCTTTCGAGGAGTTTCACCACCAGGGGCGCGCCGCCGGTCAGTTCGATGAGATTGTCGGTGTCTTTCGGCGAATTGGCAAAGGCGGTGACCGGCATCGGCAGCCGGTGGCGCGCCAGCACCTGATGCGCCATCAGCTTGTCGCGGCTGGCGACGATCCCTTCGGCGGGGTTCAGGGTCAGCGTGCCCATCGCCTCGAACTGCCGCAGGATTGCCGCGCCGTATGCGGTGACCGAGACGCCGATGCGCGGGATCACCGCATCAAAGCGCGGCAGTTTCGCGCCGTCATAATAGACCTGCGGCGAGAGGGCATCGATGGCCATATAGAGCCGCGTGGTGTCGAGCACCTCGACCACATGGCCGCGCGCCTCGCCCTCGGCCACCAGCCGTTTCGTCGAATAGGCGCCATCCTCGCGCGAGAGCACGGCGACGCGCAGGCTGCGCGGCGGGGCGGCCTCCATCAGCCGCTGCGCCGAGTGATAGGCGGAGTAGTCGAGGAGCGGCTGGCAGAAGCTTTCCTGCGGGCTGACGATCATGTCATCGCCCAAGGCCTGCCGCCCGATCAGCATCCGGTAGGCCATCTGCGCGCGGTCGGTCAGGGTGATCTCGACCGGCCAGCGGCGGGGGCCCATCGCCAGTTCGCTGCCGATCACGTAGCGGTATTCCATCTCGCCGTTCGAGCTGACCACTTCGCGGCGGTCCAGAATGCGGGCCGAGCAAGGGATGACCACATCCTCGCGTCCGGGAATCGGATGCACGGCAAAGCGGACCCGGGGCGCGTTGGCCGGGCCGAAGGGCTCGATGTCAAAGGCATGCAGCGCCGAAGTGCGCGCGCCGGTGTCCACTTTCGCCTTGAGGGCGGGCAGGCCGAGGCCGGGCAGGGCCAGCCATTCCTCCCAGCCGAGCCGGAAGGGCGCAGGGGGGAGCGGGGGGGACCCGGCAGTCGGGAAAGGGTCGCGCATCTGGGGTCCTGTCTTTCTCGGGGCCGGGAATCGGCGCCGCGCCGGGGCCGCCCGGGCGCCGGCTCAGACAGCAGATGCCGGGAAAGTTCAACAGGGATGTGACAGCCGGGCGGTATGAGGCGAAAGCCGCCGGGGGCCGGGTGGCGGGATTGCCTTGGGGCAGTGCTGCGCAAGGCTTGGCTTTTCGCGCGAATTGCCGTTAGAAGGCGGGCGGTATTTCGGATGGGACAGGCGATGGCACAGAGCGTTGGATTTGACGTCAAGGCAACCGATGGCAAGGCACGGCTGGGGGTGATCTCGACCCCGCGCGGCGAGATCCGCACCCCCGCCTTCATGCCGGTGGGCACGGCGGCGACGGTGAAGGCGATGATGCCGGAAAGCGTGGCGGCCACCGGGGCCGATATCCTGTTGGGCAATACCTATCATCTGATGCTGCGCCCCACGGCCGAACGGATCGCCAAATTGGGCGGGCTGCACAGGTTCATGAATTGGGACAAGCCGATCCTGACCGATTCCGGCGGCTTTCAGGTGATGTCGCTGGCCTCGCTGCGCAAGCTGACCGAGGAAGGCGTGCGGTTCTCGAGCCATATTGACGGCTCCAAACACATGCTGACGCCGGAACGCTCGATGGAGATCCAGAAGCTGCTCGGCTCGGATATCGTTATGTGTTTTGACGAATGCCCGGCGCTGCCCGCCACCGAGAAGGAAGTGGCGGCCTCGATGCAACTGTCGATGCGGTGGGCCGAGCGGAGCCGCGATGCCTTTGGCGACCGGCCGGGGCATGCGCTGTTCGGCATCATGCAGGGCGGCGTGACGCGGGAATTGCGCGAGGAAAGCGCCGAAAAGCTGCGCGCGATCGGCTTTGATGGCTATGCCGTCGGCGGTCTGGCGGTGGGCGAGGGGCAGGAGGCGATGTTCGGCGTGCTGGATTACGCGCCGGGGTTCCTGCCCGAGGACAAGCCGCGCTATCTGATGGGCGTGGGCAAACCGGATGACATCGTGGGGGCCGTGGAGCGCGGCATTGACATGATGGATTGCGTCTTGCCTTCACGTTCGGGGCGGACGGCGCAGGGCTGGACGCGGCGCGGTCAGGTGAACCTCAAGAACGCCCGGCATCAGGATGATCCGCGGCCCTTGGACGAGGCTTGCACCTGCCCCTGCTGCCGGAATTACTCGCGCGCCTATCTGCACCATGTGGTGCGGTCACAGGAGATGATCGCGGGGATGCTGCTGACCTGGCACAACCTGCATTATTATCAGGAGCTGATGGCAGGACTGCGCGCGGCAATTGGTGCGGGTCAGTTGGCCGGTTTCGTGAAGGCGTTTCATGCCTTGCGGGCGGAAGGGGATATCGAGCCGCTCTGAGCCATCTCTCAGGGCGGTCGCGCGCCCGGCGCGGCGGATGCCTCCGGCAGGGATATTTTAAACGAAGCAATGCGAAGCGTTTGGAGACGGGCGGCCGCGGTTGCGCGGCGGCCCGGTCAGTCGGCGGTGAGGATTAAATCCGGCTGGCGGCTGCCTTGCGTGACGCGGCGGCCATTGGGCAGGTCGTTTTCCTCGACCCGGCGGGTGATCTCGGCGGGGTCAATGCCGTAGCGCTGCCAGCGTTTGATCAGCCGCTCGCGCAGGACCTCCTCGGGCACGTCGAGGCGCAGGGTCAGATCGTAAAGCGGCGCGAGGCGGTCCCAGGGGGCCGCCTCCATCAGGAGGTAATTGCCTTCGGTCAGGATCACCCGTGTGCTGGCCGGGATCAGCCGGGCGGCGGCGCGGGAAAGCTCTTGCTCGCGGTCAAAGACCGGCACCGCGACGGCGGCTTCATCGGCACGGCGCAACCGGCGGAGCGTATGGTAAAACCCATCGACATCAAAGGTTTGCGGCGCGCCCTTCACCGGTCGCAGACCCGCGGGGATCAGGACAGCATCGTCGAGGTGATAGCCGTCCATCGGCAGGATCTCGGCGCTGTCGCCCGCCTGCCGCAGCCCCTCGATGATCGCGTCGGCCAGCGCGGATTTGCCCGAGGCGGGCGCGCCCGCGAGAGCGACGATGACGCGGGCGCCAGGCAGGGCGCGGATGCGGTCAATCAACCCGTCGGGCAGGCGCGCGCGCGGCATGGGTCAGCCCATCGCGGCGACGAGGGTGCGCAGCGCCTGTGCCGGATCCTCGGTGTTCCAGATCTCTTCGCCGATGGCAAAGAAATCGGTCATCGGCGTCAGGGTGCGGATCAGCTCGGGCGTCAGCGCGCCTTCGGCCACCACCGGCACTTCGATCATCTCGCTCCACCACTGGAAGAGATCGAGTTCAGCCGGGGTGCCGGTGCCGAGCGCGGTCTGGCCCACCGGGCCGAAGCAGACGTAATCGGCGCCCGCTTCGGCGGCGTTCATCCCGTCATGGCGGCTGTCGGCGCACCAGGTGCCGACGATGGCATCGGCGCCAAGCTCCTTGCGCGCATAGCGGATGGTGCGGGCGGCATCGGTCAGATGCACCCCGTCAAGCCCGTGACGCTCGACCAGTTTCAGATGCGTCTCGATCACCAGCGCCACGTCACGCTCATGCGAGACCATGCGGCAGGCATCGGCGGCGCGGCCGATCTGGTCCTCATCCTTGGTCGCCATGGTCAGGCGGATGCAGGCCACTTCGACCGCATCCAGCACTTTTGCCAATTGGCTGGGAAAGACCTCCAGATCGAAGGCGGGCGGGGTCAGCAGATAAAGCTGGGGGCGGTCTTCTTGTGCCATGATCTTGGTCCTTCAGCGGTTTCATTCCCCATAGCGCAAGCGGGGCTGGCTTGAAAGAGGGGGCGCGCGGGGCTAAGGGGGACAGGTTCCAATTTGAGAGATCCCATGTCCGCAGCGCCCAAACCCGTTTTCATTCTGGTCCGTCCGCAGATGGGCGAGAATATCGGGGCCGCCGCCCGCGCCATGCTGAACTTTGGCCTCGACACGATGCGGCTGGTCGATCCGCGCGACGGCTGGCCCAACCCGCGCGCGGTGGCGATGGCCTCGGGCGCGGCGGGGCAGGTGCTCGACCGGGCGGCGGTGTTTCCGACCCTGCCCGAGGCGATTGGCGATCTCGATTTCGTCTTTGCCACCACCGCGCGCAGCCGCGAGCTGACCAAGCCGATCTATTCGCCGGAAGAGGCGATGGCCGAGGCGCGCCTGCGGATTGCCCGGGGCGAGCGGGTGGGGGTGATGTTTGGCCCCGAACGCGCGGGCCTCGAGAATGAAGACGTCAGCCGCGCCAATGCGATCATCACCGTGCCGGTAAACCCGGATTTCCCCTCGCTCAATCTGGGGCAGGCGGTGCTGCTGACGGGGTATGAATGGATCCGGCAGACGGAACCCGTGACACCCGTGCAGCCGGGGCTGGCGGGCGGCGAACCCGCGAGCCGGATCGAGATCGAAAAGCTGGGCGATCATTATGAAGAGCGGCTGGAGGAGGCCGGGTTCTTCTTCCCCGAGACCAAGGCCGCGGGGATGAAGCTGAACCTGCGCAACATGTGGAGCCGGATGGGGATGACCCGCGCCGATGTGCAGATGCTGCACGGCATGCTGCGGCAACTCCTGCGCAACCGGGGATAACCGCGGCGCTTTGCGCGATCTGCCGCAGGGGCAGGGGCGCGGCTTCGGCCCATGTCCCCTTGAAGGCCGGGCCCCGTCGCCCTAGTCTCCGCGCGAAGATGGAGACCCAAGATGGCCAAAGCGCGCAGCATTTTTGAAGATGTGACGGAAACCGCGAAACCTGCCCCCAAGGGCGGGATGATCGACACCCGCCCGCAAGGCGCGCGCCGCGCCATGCAGATCTGGCTGGGGCTGATCTTTGCGCTGCTGGTGGCGATGATCGCCGTGGGCGGGCTGACGCGGCTGACCGATTCCGGCCTCTCGATCACCGAATGGAAGCCGGTCACCGGGGCGATCCCGCCGCTGAACCCTGCCGATTGGGAGGTTGAGTTCAGCAAATATCAGGCCAGCCCGCAGTTTCAGATTCTGAACCACGGGATGGAACTGGCGGAATTCAAAGCGATTTTCTGGTGGGAATGGGGGCATCGCCAGCTTGGCCGGGTGATCGGACTTGTCTGGGCCTTGGGCTTCGCGGGCTTTGCACTGGCGCGGAAATTGCCGGTTGGCTGGAGCCGCCGGTTGTGGATTCTGGGCGCGCTTGGCGGGCTGCAAGGCGCGATTGGCTGGTGGATGGTCTCCTCGGGGCTGACCGGACAGATGACCTCGGTCGCCTCTTACCGGCTGGCGGTGCATCTGGGCCTTGCCTTCATCATCCTCGGCACCATCACCTGGTATGTGCTGCAATTGGGCCGGCGTGAGGCGGATCTCCTGCAGGCGCGGCGCTCGGGCGAACCCCGGCTTTTCGGCATGGCCACCGGGCTGATGCATCTGGCTTTCCTGCAAATCCTGCTCGGCGCGCTGGTGGCGGGCATTGATGCGGGCCGCGCTTTCCCGACCTGGCCCGATATGAACGGGCAGTTCTTCCCGGCGGATGCCTTCTATGTGCCGGGCCGCCCGCTCTGGGCCGCGTTCTTTGAAAACCCCGGGCTGGTGCAGTTCATCCACCGCATGGTGGGCTATGCGGTCTTTGCCTTCGGCATCGCCGCCTTCCTCAAGGCCCGCCGTTCGGCGCATCCCTTGACGCAACAGGCGTTTCTGGTGATGGCGGTGATGCTGGTGGCACAGGTCGCACTGGGCATCTTCACCGTGCTTCATGCCGCGCCCCTGCATCTTGGCCTGACTCATCAGCTGGGCGCCGTCGCCCTTTGGGTGCTGATCATCCGCGCGCGGTTCAACGCCCGCTACCCCCTCGTGCAATCCATCCGGAGGACCAAATGACCGCGTTCAATCAGTTGATGGCATTTCAGCGCGAGACCGAAGCGCTGAGCCTGGTGGCCGAACGTCTTGGCTGGGATCAGGAGGCGATGATGCCGCGCGGCGCCGCCGATCAGCGGGCCGAGGAGACCGCCGCGCTGGAGGGGGTGTTGCATGCCCGCCGCACCGATCCCCGGATCGAGGATTGGCTGGCCCGCGCCGAGGCGACGGATGCCGCCGGGGGCCGTGCGCTCGATCTGATCGCGCGCAGCTACAACCGCAACGCCCGCATCCCGGCGCGTCTCGCTTCGGAACTGGCGCGGCTCACCAGCCTCTCTTATGGCATCTGGGCCGAGGCGCGGGCCAATGACAATCCGGCGGCCTTCCTGCCGACGCTGAACCAGATCGTGGCGCTGAAACGCGAATATGCCGAGGCCCTCTCCGAGGGCGACCTCTACGACGCGCTGCTTGAGGATTATGAGCCCGGCACGACGGGCGCCAGCCTGACGGCGATGTTTGGCCGCATGCGCCCGCGTCTGGTGGCGCTCCGCGAAGCGGTGCTCGGCGCCGCCTACCAACCCCCGAAACTCGAAGGGGTCTTCCCCGAGAATGCGCAGCTGCGCATCTCCAAAGCCTGCGCCACGGCTTTCGGCTATGACTGGACGCGCGGCCGCCTTGATATGGCGGTGCATCCCTTCTCCTCAGGCTCCGGCGCGGATGTGCGCATCACCACCCGCGTGGTCGAAACCGACCCGTTCAACTGCTTCTACTCCACCATCCACGAGGTGGGCCATGCCTGCTACGAACAGGGGATCGATCCCATCCATGCGCTGACCCCGCTGGGGCGCGGCGTATCGATGGGGGTGCATGAAAGCCAAAGCCGGATCTATGAGAACCAGATGGGCCGCGGCAAGGCCTTCACCGGCTGGCTGCATGCGCGGATGTCGGATGCCTTCGGCCCGCTCTCCGTCCGTGATGCCGAGGCTTTCCATGGCACGGTGAACCGGGTGAATGCGGGCTATATCCGCACCGAAGCCGATGAGCTGCAATATAACCTGCATGTCATGCTGCGCTTTGATCTTGAGCGTGAGCTGATCGCCGGCCGCCTCGAAGTCGCCGATCTGGAAGAGGCCTGGAACGCCCGCTTCCTTGCCGATTTCGGCTTTGCGGTCGACCGTCCGGCGCATGGCGTGCTGCAGGATGTGCATTGGGCGGCGGGCCTGTTCGGCTATTTCCCCACCTATACGCTCGGCAATGTCTATGCCGGCTGCCTCTGGCAAACCCTGCAAACGCAGGTCCCCGAACTCGACGCGCATCTGGCCCAGGGCGACGCCAGCCCCGCCACCCGCTGGCTGCGGCAAAACCTGCAACAGCACGGCGGCCTGCACGCGCCCGCCAGCACGATCGAAAACGCCTGTGGCTTTGCCCCGCATGAAGGCCCGCTGCTCGACTATCTGGAAGAGAAGTTCCGCGGCATCTACCGCCTCTGATCGCTTTCTTCTTGGCGAAAATACCTCGGGGGAGGCCGCAGGCCGGGGGCAGCGCCCCCCCTTACTCCGCCGTAACAGGCGCCCCCGAGCTTCCTTCCCGCGCGCTGACCCGCAGCCAGATCCCGTCGCGCCCGCGCACCGTCAGATGCGCTTCGGGCACCGGCACCCTGTCCGCCAGTGCCGCGAAGCGAAATTCCCGCGCGAGCATGGCCAGCAGGAGCGGCCCCTCCACCATGGCAAATCCCGCCCCCGGACAGACACGGCTGCCCGCCGAAAACGGAATATAGGCCCGCCGCAGCCCCTCTCGGCCATTCTCGGTCTCAAACCGTGCGGGGTCGAACGCGTCCGGATTGTCCCAGATCCGCTCATGCCGGTGCAGATGCCAGGGCGAAAGCACCACCTGCGCGCCGGGGGCAACCTCGCGGGTCCGAAAGGTCTCGGGACAGCGCGTCTCGCGCACCATCATCGGCACCGGCGGATAGAGCCGCATCGCCTCGCGGAACACCGCGCGCGCGGTTTTCAACTGCCCCAGAGCCGCGAAATCCTGATGGTGGCTCAGGACGCTGTCCGCCTCCGCCGCCAGCCGGTCCTGCCAGTCGGGATGGGTGGCGAGCAGATAGAGCGCCCAGGCGAGGGCCGAGGCAGAGGTCTCATGCCCGGCCAGAAAGAAGATCGCCACCTGATCGACCATCTCGTCGGTGTCGAACCGCGCCCCGGTCAAGGGATCGGCGGTGGTCATGATCTTGGTCGCCAGATCCCCGGGCGCGGTGCCCGCGGTGATTTCCTGCATCCGCGCCGCCGTCAGCCGGGTGATCAGCGCCCGGATTTGCCGCGCCGTGCGCTTGGTCGCGCGTGAATGGAAACGCGGAAACCAGCGCGGCAGCGGCAAAAGCGCCCCGAGGTTGAGGATTGGCATCGCCTGCTGATGCGCGCGAAAGGCGCTGAATACCGCCGAAGCCGTGGCATGTTCGATGGGGATCGAGAACAGGGTCCGAAAAATCACATCCGCCGCCGCGTGGCTGGTTTCCGGCTCAATATCAATCGGTTCCGGGCCAATGTTCGCGCGCATGCGTTCCACGGCAGCCCGTCCCGCCGCCCAGATCGCCGGATAGATCTCGCGCAGGCGGCCGCCTTCAAAGGCAGGGTCGATGATGCGCCGCTGCCGCTCCCATTCGGCGCCATTGGTCACAAAGACCGAGCGGCCGAGAAGCGGCTTCAGCCCTTCGCGCACGCGGTCGGATTTCGGGAAATCCTGCGGGCGGCCCTTCAGCACCAGATCCACCAGATCGGGGTCATTGCAGAGATAGCTGCGGAAGAACGGCGTGCGGAACTCGGCCATCCAGGCGCGGTAGAGGCGGGCAGGTTGCGCCGAGAGGATGTCACGGCGAAACAGGCGCAGATAGCGCCAGAGGCTGACCTTGTCGGGCCGCGCCGCGGGTTTTGGCGGAAGTCGGGCCGGATCTTGGCGCGGATTCCGGGTCGGGTTCTGGGCCGGATTCTGGGCCGGCAGATGCGGGCAGCCGCTCATAGCGCATAATCCGTGTATCGGTTCTCGGCCCGCTCGATCCGGCTTTTGGAGGCGGGGCGTCCGGCATAGCGCGCAGCAAGCGTCTCTGGCCCGGCGGTGATCTGGAAATAATCGTAATCCGCCGGGCGGTCAAAGGCACAAAGATATTGAAAATGCAGCCGGAAAAACCGCCAGCGCAGCTCGGCCCAGCGTTCCGGGCTCAGCGATTGCGTAAAGGCGGCCGAGATCACCAGCGGCCAGCGTTTGTCCGAGGGGGCCACGCCGGTGACCGCCACCGGATCGCAGAGCGCAAAGGCGCAGCCATCGCCCGGCGCGGTGACATCGACCCAGGCGATGCGGTCCTGCGCCGCGAGATGGCGCAGATCGGCGCGCAGCCGCTGCGCCTTGGGCAGAAACGAGACCATCGGCACCACCTGACCAAGGCTCAGAAATCCCAGGGTCGCGCCCGCGGGCACTCGGTCCGCGCGCAAGAGATCGGCCAGAATCGAGACGCCGAGATGCGCCCCCGACGAATGGCCCACCACCAGCACCTCGTCCCAATCCTCGGTCAGGGCATGGGCGATGGCATCGGCAAATTCCGCCATCCGCGCCTCCAGCGCCGGGGGATTGGCCCCGCCTGCCTGCGCCGAATAGGCGTAGTCATGCATGAGGTAATAGGCATAGAGCCGGTGGTCCCAGCGGCGGAACCGCTCCAGCACCAGTGCCAGCACCGCGAGCGCGAGGACCAGCCCCAGCAGCCCGGCGCCCGGAAAATCGGGCAAAGCCCAAAGCGCCAGTGCCGCCACGCCCCAGCCAAGGCCCGCCCCGAGAACCGCTTGCAGGATCAATAGTACGATCGGGTAGAGCGCTGCAATCATCGGCCCCTTGCGCAGCCGCATCAGCCGGAAGAGCGCGCCCGAGCCGATATAGGCCCAGGCGGTGCGCAGAAGTTGCGCATAGGTCGCCGGGATCGACTGGCCCATCGAGCCGCGCACGATATCGGACCAGAGCAGCACCTCGACATCCGCCGAGCAGCTGGCCCCCCCGATCGTCGCCGCGACATGCCAGCCGTAGCGGCCCGCCCGCGTCGCCTTGGGGCTGAGCGTGATCTCATAGCCCGAGATCTTCGCCTGCGCCGCGCTTTCACTGCGGTAGAGCTCGCGGTAGCGGCGCGGGGGGATCGGGTCATAGCCCGGGATGTAGAACACCCGCCGTCGGCGCACGGTCTGTTCCGCAACGCCCGGGGCCGCACCGGCCTCAGCGCGGCTGCCCTTGCGCGGTTCAGCTCCGGCGGGCTGCAACGCGGCCGGGCTGGCTATGGATGCGGGATCGGACATTGCGCCTCATCGGTTTTGCGCAGGCTAGCGCCGAAATCAGGCAAAAGTAAGGGCTTGCAGGCGGGGAGAACTGGGTGCCGTCGGGGGGCTGCCCTTCCGCCCTCAACCCTCATATCCGGGCCCTCTGATGTCGGCCCTCTGGCGTCGGGGCGCAGCCCTCAATCCTCCGCAGCGCTCCAGCGGGCCTCATTCTTGCGGATGGCGGCGATGCGCGCCCCGGTCTCGGGATGCGACATCAGCCAGGCGGGCACCGATCCCGTGCCGCCGGTCAGCGCGGGCAGCTTTTCAAACAGCCGGACCTGCGGCGCAGTGCCAAAGCCCGCCTTGATCATCAGCGCCGTGGCAAATTCATCTGCCTCGAACTCGTCCCGCCGCGACAGCCGGGCGGCCAGCGCCGAGGTCAGCACCTGCGCCAGCCAGACGCCGATGCCCGGCAGGATCCGCCCCAGAATACCGCTGAGGATCACCCGCAGCGCGTTCTGGCCGTTGAAATCAATCATCCGCCGCCGGGAATGGCCGAGGCTGACATGGCCCAGCTCATGCGCGATCACGCTGGCCAGCTCATCGGCGCTCACCTCACCTGCCTTGAACGCATTGAGAAATCCGCGGGTCAGGAACACCCGGCCATCGGGGGCGGCCAGACCGTTGATCGGGGCGACCTCATAGACGAAGACCGGCAGCCGGTTGTGACCGAGGGCCAGAGCCAGCTGCAGCAGCATGGGGGTGAGGGCGGGATCATTGAGCGGGGTCGAGCGTTCATCCAGCTCGCGCGCCAGACGGCGGGCCGAGAAATGCCAGACCACAAAGCCATAGCCGATGATCAGAAGGAAGGGGAGAAAGCGCAGCATCCCCCGAGTATGATGCTGTGGCCGCCGGGGTCAAGCGCCCAAGGGGTCGCAGGGGTCAGGCCCCATCCTGTGCGCCGCCGGGCAGGGGGCTGTCGAAGGCCGCGGGGTCCTCTGCCGGGCTTGCCGTCTCACGCTCGGCATGGGTTGTGGCACGGCGCCAGATCCAGCGGCCCAAAGCCAGCGCGGCGGCGAGTGCCGCCAGCAGGCCAAGGGTGGAGGAGGCGAGTTCGGTGGCGGCCTCAAGGTTGCTGCCAAAGGTGATGCCAAGGCCCGTGTAGAGGCTGACCCAGACCACCTCACCGGCGATCCCCGCCGCGAGGAAGGGGGTCAGCGCAAAGCCGGTGGCACCCGCCACCAGATTGACCCAGGGGCCGAGCGGTGAAAACAGCCAGCGCGACAAGAACACCGCCAGCACTCCGCGCTCTTCCAGCTCGCGCTGTGCCCGGCTGACCAGCCGCCCGCGGGCCGACCCCGGCGCGGGCAAGAGCCGCCGCAGCAAACGCCCGCCCCAAAAGCCCACCTGATCGCCCGCGAGCGCCCCCGCCAGGGCCGCGCCGCCGGTGGTGACCAGATCGAGATCGCCGGTGCCGATAAAGGCGCCCGCCGCCAGCATCACCATCGAGGCGGGCACCGGCACCATCATGCAGGACAAGAGCGTGGTCAGCCCGACCAGCCAGGGCCCCCAGACGGGCAAAAGCTGCAGGAGAATCTCAGTCATGGGTGGTCAGCACCGGATCGAGTTCCGAGATCAGCTCGGCCAGCGGGATGCCGCGCGCCCGCGCAATTGCCGCGAGCGGTTTGCGGTAGTCCTCGGGCCGCAGATCAAGGGCGGCCCCGACATCGGGCTTTTTCAACCGCCAGCTTTTGGCGATATAGCCGACGGTCATCCAGCCCTCCGGCGCCTGCGCGTGATGCGCGGGGTTCGCCCAATAGACCACGCGGCCAATCACCCGCACGCCATAGAACCCCGCCAGAACCACGGCGATGACAAAGGCGATGGTGGCGATGGGCTGGCGTTTCCAGATGGTCTTCAGGCGGGTCATTCTCGGCTTTCCGTCGGGGTGTTCGGGGCAGATGCAGCGGGGCAGAGCGGGCGGGGCAGGGGGTGGTTGCTGCGGGGCGTATCGGTGTCGGGCGTTTTTGTTCGGGCGTTTGGGTTTGGTGGGGTCGGTTCGGTTCGGGACGCTGGGCGGGCAGGGACGGCGGGTGTTCAGGGGCGGGCAGGGTTGAGAGGCGGGCAAAGGTCAGGTTTGGTCAGACAGGCGGGTGGTCAGACAGGCGTATGGTGAGCCACGGGCGTTCAGTTCTCGGCATTCTTCCGGGCGGGACTTTGGCCGGGCCCGCCTTCGCAGTTTTGCGGTCACCCCAGAGCCTTCATCGCCGCCGTGATCCCTTCCAACGTCAGAGGGTACATGTTTCCGCCGAAAATATCGCGGATGGCTGCAATCGTCGGTGTGCTGGGCCAATAGCGCTCGGGCACCGGGTTCAGCCAGACATGGTGCCGCCATGTCTCGCAACTGCGCTGCAGCCAGAGCGCGCCGGGTTCCGGGTTCCAATGTTCATTGGCCCCGCCCGCATGGGTCAGCTCATAGGGGCTCATCGAGGCATCGCCGACAAAGAGGCATTTCCAGTCAGGCCCGAAGCGGTGCATCAGGTCCATCGTCGCGATCTTTTCATCCCAGCGGCGGCGGTTGTCGCGCCAGACCCCCTCATAAAGGCAGTTGTGGAAGTAGTAATGCTCCAGATGCTTGAACTCGGCGCGGGCGGCCGAGAACAGTTCCTCCACCGTCTTGACATGCGCATCCATCGAGCCGCCGATGTCGAGGAAGAGGACCAGCTTCACCGCATTGTGCCGCTCCGGGCGCATCACCACATCAATATGCCCGGCCTCGGCGCTGGCGCGGATGGTGGCGGGCAGGTCCAGCTCTTCCTCGGCCCCCTTGCGCGCCCAGTTCCGCAGCCGTTTCAGCGCGACCTTGATGTTGCGGGTGCCCAGCTCGACAGTATCGTCGAAATCGCGGAATTCGCGCTTGTCCCAGACCTTGACCGCGCGCTGATGGCGGGATTTGTCCTGACCGATCCGCACGCCTTCGGGGTTGTAGCCATAGGCACCAAAGGGCGAGGTGCCCGCCGTGCCCACCCATTTGTTGCCACCCTGATGCCGCCCGTCCTGCTCGGCCAGCCGCTGACTCAGGGTCTCCATCAGCTTGTCAAAACCGCCCAGGGCCTCGATCTCGGCGCGCTCCTCCGGGCTGAGGGTCTTTTCGGCCAGTTTCTCCAGCCAGGAGGCGGGCAGATCAATCGCCTCCAGCACTGCTTCGGCGGGAATGGCGTCGAGGCCGGAAAAGCTGGCGGCAAAGGCGCGGTCGAAGCGGTCGAGGTGGCGCTCATCCTTCACCATCGACAGCCGCGCGAAATAGTAAAACGCGTCAATGTCATAGGTGCAGAGACCGGCGCGCAGCCCTTCGAGAAAGCCGAGATATTCGCGCAGCGAGACCGGAACCCCCTCGCGCCGCAGCATCTGGAAAAAGGGCAGGAACATCGCCGCCCCCCCCTGGCTCAGACCATACGGTCGATGACGAGGGTGATGATGAGGCCGACCAGACCCAGGGCGATGGCATGCACCACCGCATATTGCGTGCGGTCAAAACCATTGCCGCCGCGCGTTGCCGCGCGGCGATAGCCCAGAAGGGCACCGAAGATGAGAGCAGCGATAACGATCATGGGGCCTCCGGGGCGCGCTAGGGGCAGGGGACGCGCCCTGCTCAGAACGCGCCCGTCGGGATGGCGGGCCTCAGTTGCGCCGCGAGCCCGTATTGGCCAGCGCCGCGACTTCCGCAGAGCGTTGCCGCACCGCCGCATCAGAGCCGAAGCCATAGCGTGCCCAGGAAGCCGAGTCGAGCCTTGCCTGCCGCGACAACTGGTCGTTGCCCAGCATCTCATAGGCCTCGGCGCGGATCAGCAGAAGCGTCGCCATCAGCGCCGGATTCTCATTTTCCAGCGCGGCGCCGGTCGAGCGGTTGACCAGCTGGATCGCCTCCTGTGCCCGGCCATTGGCCAGCGCCACTTTCGCCAGCTGCATGTCGACATGGGCGGCCTGAATGCCTGCCCCCGGCGTGGCGCGGTAGATGGCACCGGCGTTGAGGAAGGCGGTCAGCGCGGTCTGCGGCGCGTCCTGCATGGTCAGACGGCCCAGAGCGAACCAGGCGAACCCGGCGCGGGTGTCATGCCAGCCCTGCGCGGCGGCCATCGCCACGGCCTGACGGGCGAAATCCTGCCGGGCGCGGTTCGAGGCGCGCGGCCCCATCGCCTTTTCCAGCGTCGCCACAAAGATCTGCGGCGTCGGGCTGGGTTTGCCGGCGCCCGAGGTCGGGCCGCCTGCCGGGTTCACCCGGGCCAGCACCTGCGGCAAGAGCGCCTGCACCTGCGGCGGCGTCATGCCCGAATGCAATTCGCGGGCATAATACACCTTGAGCACCGCCATATCATGCGCGGTCAGTGTGGTGTTGAAGTTGTCATCGTTGAAGATCGAATCCGGCAGCCGGTAAAGGTCGTTCAGCGGCCCGAGGCCTTGGGCCACTTCCTCATGCAGACAGTCGCGCACCTCTTGCGGGGCGGTGTCGGAGGGCACGAAAACCGTGGCATGGGTGCGCACCGGCACCTGTGCCCAATCGGTCACCGCCGTGCCGCGGGCACGTTTGTACTGCTCCCAGGAGGTGACATTCGGCACCACGAAACAGGCGGCATTCGGCACGGCCGCCGACATGGTGCGGCGCGGCACAAATTCCACCGTGATCGAGGCATCGGGGGATTGGCTGGCGGTGATGTCGATGTTCGCCTCGGCCCGCAGACGCGAGACCAGGCGCGCCAGTTCCGCCGGAGCAGAGGCGGGTACGGCCCCGGTGGTGCGGATGGTCACCGGCCCCTCGAAGCGCGAGAGGCGGGGGATCGGGCGGCCGCTTTCGAGATTGAAGCTCAGCTCGACGAAATCGCGGGCGATCTCGGCATTCGAGGCCACGCGACGGCGGGCCTGCGGCTGCGGCTGGGTCAGCCCGCCGGAGGAAGCGACCATGCCCGGCAATTCCAGCGCCGAGGTTGAGGCGCGGGTGATGGTTTCTTGCTGCGGGCCCGGGGTGCAGGCACCCAGAAACAGCGCGGCCACAAGGGCCGAGACCGTCAGCGCGGTTTTTTGATGCAGGCGTGCTGGCAGGCACACATGCGTGGGCGCATCCACCGGATTGGTGGCCGCTGCCCGGGTCGGCAGAATTTCGTAACGCATGGCAGTGCGTAACCCCCGGTTAAGTCTTCACGTTAAGGTGTAGCCTGCCCTGCCACCAGAGGTTTGTTGTGACTCAATCAAGATATTTTCAGGGCGATAGTGATCTGGTGCCTGCCGCAGGGCGCATCAGGGCCCTTTCGGCGCCACAATTGGCCCTGCTGCCGGAGATCTGGCCATAATCGCGCCCATATCTGCCGGAATTGCTTTGATTTTAGCGACCCGAATGCGGCAGATGCAAAAAACCCGGGCGCGGGGGCGTCCGGGTTTCACCTTCATTTCTGTCAAAAAGAGAATCGGTGTCAGGCGCGGCCGCGCCCGCCCCGGCGCCCGCCGCGGCCCGCCCCGGCGGCCATCGCGGCCTTGGAGGCTTCGGCGAAGCTGGCGCCCTCTTTGACCGCATCCAGAATGCGGGAAAAGCCGATCCAGGCGCCGCCATTGGCGTCATGGTCCATCAGCATATTGGCGGCGCGGATCGCCTCCATCTCGACCGAGCGGACGGGGTTCATGATGGCCGAGGTCATGCCCGCGCCAATCGCCATCGGCAGGAAGGCGGCATTCACCCCATGCCGGTTCGGCAGACCAAAGGAGATGTTGGAGGCGCCGCAGGTGGTGTTCACCCCCAGCTCATCGCGCAGCCGCCGGACCAGCGCAAAGACCTGCTGTCCCGCGCTCGAGAGGGCGCCCACCGGCATCACCAAGGGATCGACCACGATGTCATGCGCGGGAATGCCGAAATCGGCGGCGCGCTCGACGATCTTTTTCGCCACGGCAAAGCGGACATCTGGGTCCATCGAAATCCCGGTGTCGTCGTTGGAGATGGCCACCACCGGCACGTTGTATTTCTTGACCAGCGGCAGCACCAGTTCCAGCCGGTCTTCCTCGCCCGTCACCGAATTCAGGAGCGGACGCCCCTCGCAGGCGGCAAGGCCTGCCTCAAGCGCGGCGGGGACCGAGCTGTCAATGCAGAGCGGCACATCCACCAGCCCCTGCACCAGCTGAATCATCGAGGTCATCAGCGGCGGTTCGGTCTCGTTCGGGTTGGGGTTGGAGTTGTAGACCACCCCCGCATTCACATCGAGCACCATCGCGCCGCAGGCCACCTGCTCAAGCGCATCCATCTCGACGGTGGAGAAATTGCCTGCCTCCAGCTCGGCCGCGAGTTTCTTGCGGCCCGTCGGGTTGATCCGCTCGCCGATCACGCAAAAGGGTTCGTCAAAGCCGATGACGACGGTTTTTGTTTTGGATTCCAGTACGGTGCGGGCCATCGTTCAACCTTTGCTCTTCTGCGCCACCCAGGCGGCGTTGGTCTTGATCCCGCCGAGCGGGAAGAAATGCACAGCCTCAATGCCAAAGCCGGGGTTGGCGGCTTTATGCGCGGCCAAAGCGGCGATCATCTCATCAGGCTCAAACGGCAACAGCAGTTTCGTCACATCTTTGGCCCGGCGTTGCAACACCCGCAAGGAGGGGCCGACGCCGCAGGCAATCGCGAATTTCAGCATGGTCTGCAATTTGGCCGGCCCCGCGATGCCGATATGCACCGGCAGCGAGATGCCTTCGGCGGCCAGGCGGTCAACCCAGGCGATGACCGGATCGGGTTCAAAACAGAACTGGGTGACAATCGCCATATCGGCATCGGTGCGCTCGGAGAATTTCTGTTTCCAGCGCAGAGCCTCCATCACCGCGCGGTCGCTGCCGTCGGGGTCGATGTCGCGGTTGCCTTCGGGGTGGCCTGCCACATGCAGCCGGGCAAAGCCGTTGAAGGCGCCGGTCTCGATCAGCTGCATCGAGCTGTCAAACTCGCCCGCGGGGGTGTTGACGCCGCCGCCCAGCAAGAGCGCCTGGCGCACATCCGCCTCACCTTTATAGCGGGTGATCCAGTCGTTCAGCGTGGCAGAGTCGGGGATGATCCGCGCCGGGAAATGCGGCATCGGCTCATAGCCTTCCAGCCGCAGCCGCTTGGCGGTGGCGACCATTTCGTCAATCGGCGTGCCCTCGATATGGGCGATATAGACGCGGGTGCCTTTCGGCAGATGCGCGCCGAAATCCTCGATCCCGGCGGCCGTGCGCGGCATCACCTCGATCGAGAAGCCGTCGAGAAAGGCCGCCACTTCGGCCGATACCGGGGCGGCCGCAGGGGTCGTGTCACGGCGGAAATTGAACAGTGCCATTATCTTATCCTTCACCCAGCGCCCCGAACTCATTCGGCGGCAGTCTCCCAGCCATCATTCTCGATCAGGGCGCGCAGTTTCTCGGCGTCATACTGCGCGAGGATCCGGGCCAGTTCGCTCTCGGCGGCGGCGGCATCCTCTCCGGGCACGTCCTGCGGGGCGGCCTTGCGCCATTCGGCGAGATAGGCGTCGCTGTCGCGGGCGCCGATCTTCATGGCGCAGCGGTCAATCGCCTGCTCATAGCGCTCGGGCAGCGGCTGTTTCAGCGCGCGGCGGCCTTTGCCGACGATGATCTGCGCCGGAATGTCGCGCCAATAGACGATGGTCACCTCTGCCATGTCGATTCTGTCCTCCGCCCTGTCCTTATTCGTAGCATTACGCGGGCGCCCGGCGCGGAAGAGGTCGTTTTTCGCCTCTGCACACCCTGTTTGCGACCTGCACGGCCGTGGCGCGGTCAGGCAGACCGGGTCGGGGCGCAGAAAGCCGGGCGGCTGTCATGAAAGTGCAAAAATGCACAGAGCCTCCCTCGGGGCATGGGTTGATTGCGCGGGGCGCTCGGATTACTCTGGGGGTAACTTGAAATCGGAGGGCGTAGCAATGGCGCCCAGGCGTTCTGCGGGTGCGGGCGCGTTCCCGAAGGCGGTTGAGCCGCTCGTCACCCGGTCGGCCGAGCAAGGCGAGCTGTATGCTGCGCTGGATCTCGGCACCAACAGTTGCCGGATGCTGATTGCCCGACCCTCGGGCAGTCAGTTTCTGGTCGTCGACAGCTTTTCCAAGGCTGTCCAGCTGGGGCAGGGGCTTGAAGCCTCTGGCAGGCTTTCGCGTGCCTCGATCTCGCGCACGGTGCAGGCGCTGCAGATCTGCCGCCGCAAGGTGGAGCAGCATGGGGTTTTGCGGATGCGGATGGTGGCGACAGAGGCCTGTCGCCGCGCCAAAAATGCGCGGGATTTCATGCGTCTGGTCAAGCGCGAGACCGGGCTGCCGCTGGAGATCATCCAACCTGAGGAAGAGGCGCGCCTGGCGGTGATCTCTTGTGCACCGCTGGTCAACACCACGACCGAGCAGCTGTTGGTGGTGGATATTGGCGGCGGCTCGACGGAACTCGTCTGGATCGACCTCTCCGATGTGCCGCCCCTCGACCGTCCCCGCGCGATCATGCGGCTGTCGAAAGGCTTTCACCCGGAACCGGCGGTAGAACCGGCCGCGCGGGTGGTGGACTGGATCTCGGTGCCGCTCGGGGTGGCGACGCTCAAGGATCAGTTCGGCGATGTCGAGGATGATGCGGCGCGTTTCGCGCTGATGAGTTGGTTCTTTGAGGAAAAGCTGGCCGATTTCTCGCCCTATACCGCCGGTTCGCCGCGCAAGGGGTTTCAGATCATCGGCACCTCGGGGACGGTGACCACGGTTGCCGCTTGCCATCTCAATCTGCGCCGCTATGACCGCACCAAGGTAGACGGGCTGACCATGTCCTCGGACCAGATCGACGCGGTGATCCGCAGCTTTCTGGCCTTGGGGCCGGAGGGGCGGCGCGGCGATCCGCGGATCGGACGCGACCGGCATTCGCTGATCATGTCGGGTTCGGCAATCTTGCAGGCGCTGATGCGGGTCTGGCCCACCGATGCTTTGTCGGTTGCGGACCGGGGGCTGCGCGAAGGTCTGCTCTACGCACAAATGGCCGCCGATGGCGTGCTGCACGAGATGGGGTAACGGATGACGAAGACGCCGACGGGCAAGAACACGTCCGGTCGCGGCCAGCGCGACCTGCGGGTGCGGGTGAAATCCGCCAAGGGGCGCAAGCTCTCTTCGACGCTTTGGCTCGAGCGGCAGCTGAACGACCCCTATGTGGTGCGCGCCAAGAAAGAGGGTTACCGCGGCCGTGCGGCCTATAAGATCATGGAACTGGACGACAAGTTCCATTTCCTCGTGCAGGGCGCGCGGGTGGTTGACCTTGGCTGCGCGCCGGGCGGCTGGTGTCAGGTGGCCGTGGCGCGGGTGAATGCGCTGGGGGAAAAGGGCGGCAAGAAGATCGGCACCGTGCTCGGCGTCGATCTGCAGGAGGTGTCGCCGATTGCGGGCGCCGATATCCATCAGCTCGATTTCCTCGAAGAGGGCGCCGATCAGCAGGTGAAAGACTGGCTGGGCGGCCCGGCGGATGTGGTGATGTCGGATATGGCGGCCTCTTCCTCGGGGCATCAGGGCACCGATCACCTGCGCATCATCGCGCTCTGCGAGGCCGCCGCCTATTTCGCCTTTGACGTGCTGGTCGAGGGCGGCACCTTTGTCGCCAAGGTGCTGGCGGGCGGTGCCGAGACGGAATTGCAAAATATCCTGAAGAAGAACTTCACCAAGGTGCATCACATGAAACCCCCGGCCAGCCGCTCGGATTCCTCGGAGAAATTCGTGGTGGCGACGGGCTTTCGCGGCAAACGCCATGAGGATGAGGCCGGGGATCTGCAGGACGACGACGCGGGCTGAGGCCCCCTTAGCGCCGGTTCCGGCCTCTGACCGGGACCGCGCGCGGCGCCGCGCGCCTCACCTTTTCGTAAGCCACATTGCGCTTTTTGCGAAACGATCTATCCTTGCGGTCTGACTGCGAAGAGAGGGGAGGCTTTTCAAGGTGATTTCCGGAAAAGGCGAAACCGCCGCACAGGGCCATGCCGAAACGGTCCGGTCCATCGCGCAATCGGCCGAGGCCCTCGGGCGCTCGGCCCATGCCGCCAGCTGGCGCCGCTCTCTCATTCATCACAAGATCGACCCGGCAGAGCGGCCGGAACCGCAGCGGATGACGGCGGCCGAGATCCTCGCCCGGCGCGAGGCTTCGGGGCTTTTGGTGCAGGTGGCCTCGCCCTTGCTTGACCGGCTGGCGCGGGCGGCGGGGGATGCGGGTTGTGCGGTGCTTTTGACCGATGCGGGCGGGCTGATCCTCGATGAGCGGGTGCGGGCGGGGGATGCCGATTATTTCCACGGTGTGGGCCTGATCACCGGCACCGATTGGTCCGAAGGGGCCGAGGGCACCAATGGCATCGGCACCTGCGCCGCCGAGGGCCGCCCGGTCATCGTCTACCGCGATCAGCATTTTCGCGCCTCCAACATCGGCCTGTCCTGCATGGGCGCGCCGATCTTTGGCGCGCAGGGCGAGTTGGCGGGGGTGATTGACGTCTCCTCCGCCCGCGCCGACATGACCGAGGGCTATGCGCGTCTGGTGGCGCTGACCGTGCAGGATGCGGCGCAGCGCATCGAATCCGATCTCTTCCGCGCCAGTTATGAGGGCGCGCGCATCCTCTCGACGGGGGGCGGCGAAAGCGGGCCGCAGGGCGTCATGCTCTTGGCAATTGACCGCGATGATCTGATCGTGGGCGCCACACGCGCCGCGCGCCGCACATTGGGCATTCAGGCCGAGAGCCTCGGCCGTCTGCCCGCCGCCGATCTGCTGGAGGGCGACGCCCAATCCGGGCTGGAAGCGGCGCATCGGGCGGAGATGTCGCGCGCATTGGCCCGCAATGGCGGCAATGTGAGCGCCGCCGCGCGCGAATTGTGCATCGGCCGGGCCACCTTCTACCGCAAGGCGAAACAGCTCGGCCTGTCGGTCTGAGCGCCGCCGCGCCCGCCACCGCAGGTTTCGCGCCGCGCGCGCGGGGCCGGGGCCGACCCATCCCCTTTGCCTGATCCCAAATATCCCCGCCGGAGGCTCCTGCGCGCGGGCAGAGGCGATTTCGCTCCGACATTTTGATCCGCCAACCGCCGGAATCGCGCAATTTCCTGTCGCGGCCCGATTTCGGCTTTCTGCGCCTGCACCTGTCTCACCCCTGAGACAGGTCGGCCAAAGCGACGCTTTCCCCCGGCTATGCAGCGGGGGCCGGGGCGCGCAACCTGATCCCATCGCCGGCGAGGAGGCCGGCCAATCTGGGAGGAACGATCATGGCCAATGACATGGCGCAAGAATTCAAAGGTGTGATGACCTCGCCCTTCAAGGCGAAATACGACAACTTCATCGGCGGTGCGTTCCGCGCCCCGAATGCCGGTCGCTATTTCACCAACACCACCCCGCTGACCGGCGCCGCGATCTGCGAAATTGCCCGTTCGGACGCTTCGGACATTGATGCGGCGCTCGACGCCGCCCATGCCGCCAAAGACGCCTGGGGCGCCACCAGCCCCGCCGAACGCGCGATCATCCTGAACAAGATCGCCGACCGGATGGAACAAAACCTTGAGCTGCTGGCCACCGCCGAATGCTGGGACAATGGCAAGCCGATCCGCGAGACCCGCGCCGCCGACCTGCCGCTGGCCATCGACCATTTCCGTTACTTTGCGGGTGCCGTGCGCGCGCAAGAGGGCGGTCTTTCCGAGATCGACCATGACACTGTCGCCTATCACTTTCACGAGCCGCTGGGCGTTGTCGGCCAGATCATCCCGTGGAACTTCCCGCTCCTGATGGCGGTGTGGAAACTGGCCCCGGCGCTGGGTGCGGGCAACTGCGTGGTGATGAAACCCGCCGAACAGACCCCGGCCTCGATCATGGTGCTGATGGAGCTGATCGCGGATCTCTTGCCCGCCGGTGTGCTGAACATCGTCAACGGCTTTGGTCTGGAAGCGGGCAAACCGCTCGCCTCGTCGAACCGGATCGCCAAGATCGCCTTTACCGGCGAGACCACGACCGGCCGTCTGATCATGCAATATGCCTCGGAAAACCTGATCCCGGTGACGCTGGAGCTGGGCGGCAAATCCCCGAACATCTTCTTCAAGGATGTCTGCGACGCCGATGACGATTACTTCGACAAAGCCATCGAAGGTTTTGTGATGTTCGCGCTGAACCAGGGCGAGGTCTGCACCTGCCCGAGCCGCGCGCTGATCCATGAAGACATCTATGAGAAATTCATGGAACGCGCACTGAAGCGCGTGGCGGCCATCGTGCAGGGCGATCCGCGCGATCCGGCCACCATGATCGGCGCGCAGGCCTCGTCCGAGCAAAAAGAAAAGATCATGTCCTATTTCGACATCGGTCGCCAGGAAGGCGCGGAAGTGCTGATCGGCGGCGATGCGGCGAAGCTGGAAGGTGATCTGGCGGGCGGCTATTACATCCAGCCGACCGTGCTCAAAGGCCACAACAAGATGCGCGTTTTCCAGGAAGAAATCTTTGGCCCGGTGGTCTCGGTCACCACGTTCAAGGATGATGCCGAAGCGCTCGAGATCGCCAACGACACGCTCTACGGCCTGGGGGCTGGGGTCTGGTCGCGCGATGTGAACACCTGCTACCGCTTTGGCCGCGCGATCAAGGCGGGCCGGGTCTGGACCAACTGCTACCACGCCTATCCGGCCCATGCGGCCTTTGGCGGCTACAAGCAATCGGGCATCGGTCGCGAAAACCACAAGATGATGCTCGACCATTATCAGCAGACCAAGAACATGCTGGTGAACTACTCGCCCTCGAAGCTGGGCTTCTTCTGAGCAAAACCTTCGGCAGGCCCGGGGCTTTCGCCTGAGGCACCCTGGCCCGCCGGATGTCATGTGCCATCTGCTCTTGACCTCCCTCGGGACGGCGCATGATCATCGGGGGGCGGGCCATCACGGCCCGCCCTTCGGTTTTCAGGAGGGCGCGGCAGGACCCCCGTGGGAGAGCGGGGGCATCTGCCGGCGGGGCAGGGAGATCAACGGTCGTGGCCCTGTCAGCCCCGGCCCAGGGAGGATGACATGGATAAAGTCAGCGCAACGCCAGAAGCTCTGGCGCTTTTGGCCGAGATCGTCGCCGATCACGGCCCGGTACTGTTTCACCAATCGGGGGGCTGCTGCGACGGCTCCGCCCCGATGTGCTACCCGCAGGGCGAGTTTCGGCTGGGCGACAGTGATGTGAAGCTGGGCGAGATCGGCGGCATGCCCGTCTATATCTCGGGCCCGCAATATGAGGTGTGGAAACACACGGATCTCATCATTGATGTGGTCACCGGGCGCGGCGGGATGTTCAGCCTCGACAACGGGCGCGAGCGGCGGTTTCTCACCCGCTCCACGATCTGCATGCCGGGCACGGCGGCGCCGTAAGGCCCGTGCCGAATCCGAGACACCGGCCCGCCCTCTGCGATCTGAGGGGGCGGCGCGTTGATGCGCTACACGCTGTGGGCGAACCCTTAGGGAAAGTTCAAGAAAATGCAGAAAGATATTTCGACATTTTCTTGCGGCCAGCTTGCTTTTGGCGGCCATTGCAGCACAGTGGCCGCGCGCCAGTTGCGCCTGTCGGATTTACATCCTCATCGGAGTTTACGAACCATGGTTTCCGTTTCGCGTCTCGCTTGCCTGACCGCTCTTGCCACGGCTTTGGCGGTTCCCGCCTTTGCCGAAGATCTGGTCTTCACGCTGAGCAACAACACTTCCGCGGATCTGCAGGAGTTTTACACCTCGCCCGTAGATGTGAATGAATGGGAAGAAGATGTTCTGGGCGCTGACATGCTGGGCGCAGGGTCGAGCGCGCAGGTGACCATCGCGGACGGCCGCACGCAATGCACCTATGACATGCGCTTTGTGTTCACCGATGGTTCGGAGTTGGAGGACACCGCAGATCTGTGCGAAACCGGCTCCTACACGCTGACCGAGTGATCTGACGGCGCCTGCGGGCGGCGGTTCTTCGTGCCGGGGTGTCAGACCGAGGGCGGTGCTTCCGACGGGAAGCGCCGCCCTTTTGCTTTGCCCTCCCCGCGCCGCAGGGCAGACCTGCCACAGGCGCTGCGGTGCCTGACCGACCGGGGGCGACAAGCCCGCCCCGGGGCGCTGCTCTCAGCCCGAGGGACGGTTCAAGAAACGCTCAAAGGCGGCCAGCGTCACTTCCGAGACGTGATGCTCGATGCCTTCGGCGTCCAGTGCTGCGGCTTCGGCGGGGACGCCGATCCGTTCCAGCACGTCAATCACAATCCGGTGGCGGCGGCGCACCCGGGCGGCCATCTCTGACCCGGCATCGGTCAAAAACACCCCGCGATAGGGGCGCGCATTCGCCAGGCCTTCGCGCTTGAGCCGGGCGACGGCCTTGGTTGCCGTCGGATGCGTCACCCCCATGCGATGCGCGATGTCGGTGATGCGGGCTTCGCCGAGTTCGGTGATCAGATCGTCGATCATCTCGGTGTAATCTTCGAGAAGCGCCAATGATTGCGCGGTCCGGGCCTGATTGAAGCGCGCGGCCTCGGCCACCACCTCAGCCCCCGCTTCCGAGGCCGCTTCCGCTGCGCCGCCAGGGCCCGGGGTGGTGTTATCCTGCGGACCCGCCTGAGGCGCTTCAGGGTCGGACATCGGTGCCTCCGGGCAGTTGAAATTGTGGGCACACCCTATTGCCATTGCTTCATTTTGTAAACGTGGGTGAGGAATTTCGCAATGCGTGCAAATTTGCATGGGGGTTGATGCTGGTGATGGTTGACAACAATAAAGCCATGTCTACATTTCGGCGTGAAATGGCTGTAGGAAATGGTGATGTCTTTGGATGCGACTTCGGCAGTGGCGGCGGATGCGGCGCTTGAGGGCTCGTTGAGCAGCCGGACGCAGGCCGGGATTTCGGACGTTCTGGCAGGGCGCAAGACCGGCATCCGGGCGGTGCTGTTGTTTGCGGGGCCCGCCGTCATTGCCTCCATCGCCTATATGGACCCCGGCAATTATGCCACGAACATTCAGGCGGGGGCGGGCTATGGCTTTGCGCTGCTGTGGGTCGTGCTGATGGCCAATCTGATCGCCATGCTGTTTCAGGGCCTCTCGGCGCGGCTGGGCATTGTGACCGGGCGCAATCTGGCGGAACTCTGCCGCGACCATTTCCCGAAGCCGCTGGTCTGGGTGATGTGGGCGGTCAGCGAAGTGGCGGCCATGGCCACGGATCTGGCCGAATTTCTGGGCGGTGCCATCGGTCTGGCGCTCTTGTTCAACATGCCGCTGATGTCGGGGATGGTGGTCACCGCCATCGTGACCTATGGGATTTTGCTGATTGAAGGCAAAGGCTTCCGCCCGATGGAGATCATCATCGGTGCGCTCGTGGGGGTGATCGGGCTGTGCTACCTCGTCGAGGTGTTCATTGCCCCCATTGCCTGGGGCGAGGCCGCGCGGGGGCTGGTGCTGCCGCAGATGCCCGATGCCGCCGCGCTGACGATTTCGGTGGGGATCATCGGCGCGACGGTGATGCCACATGCGATCTATCTGCATTCCGGTCTGACCCAACGCCGCGCCGTGGTGCGCAATGAGGGCGAGCGCCGCAAACTCCTGCGGTTTTCCAACATCGAAGTGGTGGTGGCGCTGGCCGTGGCGGGGATGGTCAACATCGCCATGGTGATGATGGCCGCCAGCGCCTTTCACGAGGGGCACTCGGATGTGGCCGAGATCGAGACCGCCTATCACTCGCTGACCCCGCTTCTGGGCGGAGCGGCGGCGGCGGCCTTCCTGATCTCGCTGATCGCCTCGGGGATCTCCTCCTCGGTGGTGGGGACCATGGCCGGTCAGATGATCATGCAGGGCTTTGTGAATTTTCGCATCCCGGTGCTGGCGCGGCGCCTGATCACCATGGCCCCCGCCTTCATCGTGGTGGCGATGGGGGTGAATGCGACCAAGGCGCTGGTGATGTCGCAGGTGATCTTGTCCATCGCGCTGCCGGTGCCGATGATCGCGCTGGTGGTCTTCACCAGCCGCCGCGACATCATGGGCGTTTACACCAACGGCCCGCTGGTGCGGCGGTTGGCCATCGCGGCTTCGGCAATCGTTCTGGGTTTGAACGCCGTGTTGTTGGCGACGACCTTTGGTCTGGCGATCCCCGGCCTCGGCTGATCTTGCAGGCTGGGCAGGCTGCGCAGCCGCGCGAGGGTGACATTCTCGGCCCGGATCCGCACGGCCGTGATCAGGAAGACGGGGAGCAGCAGCGCGGCCGAGAGCCAGGGCAGCCCGAGGACCAGCGGCGCGGTCAGCGCGGCCACCGCGCCCAGAACATCCGAGGGATGCGCGAAACGTGCATAGGGCCCCGCGGTGACCGGCGGCTCGATCATCACGATGATCCGCGCGGTCCACCGCGGCCCGAGCGACAGAATGCTCCAGAGTTTCAGGGCGATCACCACGGCATAGAGCCCGAGCCAGAGCGGCTGCACCGGGCGGTCAAGGCCGAGCGTGGCCAGCGCGGCAAAACTGCCCAGATCCAGCAACAGGATCAGCGGATAATGCCCGGCGCTCACCTCATAGGCCCCCATCGCCACCAGCCGCACCGTGTTGTGACGCGAGCGGGCGAGTTCGCCCAGCCGTGCGAGCAGAACAAAGCCGAGAAATGCGAGGGTGGTGAGCAACATCGGGTCTCTTTCGTCGGGGCCCGCCTCGGGGAGGACGCGGGCGGTACAGGTATCGCGGCGTGATGCGCGGTTTGGGGCAGCGGATCAGAACTGTCCCGGTGGATCAGCTACGCCGCAGGGCCGGAAAAGTTGCAGGCCGCCCCGCGGGGCGGTGCGGAATTTTTCGCGGATCTGGGGAGCGGCGAATTCTTCGCCAGTGCCGGGGTTGCGGCGCTGTCCGCCGCGGTCGTGCCCGGCCCGAAAATGGGCGCGGCGCGGTGGTTTTCGCCGATCTGTTTCGCCCCTTCGGGGGCTATCCGGCGGGCGGATATTCCGGCAGAACCGACAGGATCACGCCACCGGGATCGGCGGTGCAGCGATAGGGCGTGCCGCGCAGGCTGAGCGCCACCATATTGCCGCGCGCGGTGGCGGTGATGCCGCCGGGCCGGATTTCGGGAGCGGGCGTTGCCGTGTCCGCTGCCAGCCGGGCCACGCAGCGTTCGGCCAGGTGCGGTTGCGCATGCCCCGCGCCGCTGAACCCATAGGGGGCGGGCACCGGCGACGGCGCCTCCGGCTTGGGCGCGGCGCCGCAGGCGGCCAGCACCAGACAAAGCGCCAGACGGGTCGGCAGCTTCAGGCCATAGGGCAGGGCGGGGCGGCGGGCGGGCATGTAAATCCTTGGCGCGGGACAGAAATCGGCAGGGTTCATTGTGACCCTATGGGGGGCGGATGCAATGTCTATCGCCGGGGATGGTTAACCGTGGCGCTGTTGTTTTTAGCGCCCCGGATCTGGCGTGCGGTGGCTCTACTGGGCGGCGGGGAGGTCGGAACGGGCAGCGGCCGCGCCGTCAGCGCAGAGCAGCTGCTTCAGGAAATCGCTGGCTTCGCTCAGGCCGCGCGCATCGATCGCATGGCCGAGACCGGGGAGCACGACCTTATGCGCCTGATGCCCGAGCGCGGCCAGCCGTGCCCGCGCCTGCAGGGTTTCCGAGGCCGCGATCACCTGATCATTCGCCCCATGGATCAGCAGCACAGGTGACAGCCGGTCCGTCGTGCTGACCTGCCCGTCGGGGTCGGCGCCGCCCGCCTGGTGCAATGCGGCGCTGCCATGGCTGTTCGGCCCCAAAGGTGCCGGGCCCGCCAGACGGCCCGAAAACGCCACCACCCCCGCGAGGGGCCAGCGCGCGGTGGCCACCGCGTCCAGCGCCATGATCGCCCCTTGCGAAAACCCGACCAGCGCCACGCGCCCCGGTTCTGCGCTCAGCCCATGGTCGGCAATGATCGCGCATAACGTCGCATCAAAGGCCTCGCGGCCTTTGGCGACGCGGGTGGGGCGGCTTTCATCGCTGATCCCGGCAACCGAGAACCATTGCCGCCCGCTGCCGCCACCGCTGAACAGCTCCGGCCCGTCGGGAGCGGCAAAAGCGACGCCGGGCAAAGCCGCGGCCAGCAAGGGGACCAGGCCCGCCATATCGGCGCCCTTGCTGCCGACGCCGTGCAGCAAGATGACCAATGCGGGCGATACGCTCATGCCATGTCCTTCCCGCTGGCGGGGCCTGTGCTCTGCAAGAGCCCGGTCTGCGCGGTCAGCTGCACGGGATCCAGCCCCGGCAGATCCGGGCCGAGCGGCACAATCCCGCTCGGATTCAGGGACTTGATCGAATAATATCCCGCCTTGATATGGTCGATGTTCACGGTCTCACGCACTCCGGGCAGCGCCAGCATCCGCGCCAGATAGGCACTGAGGGCGGGATAATCACTCAGCCGGCGCAGGTTGCATTTGAACAGGCCGTGATAGGCCGCATCAAAACGGACAAGTGTTACGAAAAGCCGAATATCCGCCTCGGTCACCGCATCGCCAACCAGAAAAGCCCCGCCCGCGGCGAAGCGCCGTTCCAGCGCCTCAAGCATGCCGAAGACATCGGCAAAGGCCTCGTCATAGGCCTCTTGCGTGGTGGCAAAGCCCGCGCGGTAGACGCCATTGTTCAGCCGGGGATAAATTTCGGCGTTCAGCGCGTCGATCTCGGGGCGCAGGGCCTCGGGGTAGAGGTCGATGTCGTGCCGGGCCAGATCGCCAAAGGCGCTGTTCAGCATCCGCAGGATCTCGGCGCTTTCATTGTTGACGATGGTGCCGCGCTGTTTGTCCCAGAGCACGGGCACGGTGGCGCGGCCGGTGTAGCCGGGGTCGGCGCGGGTGTAGAGTTCGTGCAGATGCCGGGCGGGGCTGAAGGGATCGGCCTCGCTGCCCGGATAGCCGCCGAATTCCCACCCCTGCGATCCCAGCACCGGGCTGAGCACCGAGACCGAAATCGCCGCGTCCAAGCCTTTGATCTTGCGGGCCATCAGCGTGCGCGACGCCCAGGGGCAGATCAGGGCCACATAGAGGTGATAGCGCCCGGCCTCGGCGGCAAAACCAGCTTCGCCCGAGGGGCCCGCGCTGCCGTCCGGGGTGATCCAGTGGCGAAAGCCCGAGCTTTGCCGGACAAAACCGCCTTTGGCATCCGTACCCTGCACCGGCTGCCAGTTCTCGCTCCATGTGCCATTGACCAGCATGTCAGCCTTCCTTTCGGGTCAGAATGATCGGGGTGCCCCAGGGATCGGTCAGGGTGAAACCTGTGCTCCCAGCGTCCGTGCTTCCCGTGCCTTCTGTGCTGCCCGTGCCGCTGCGGCGGGCAATGGCCGCCAGAGGGCCGGGATCGGCACGCAGGGTCAGTGCAGCAAGGCCTGTCTCGCCGGGGGCGCGGGGGCCTGCGCCCCGGCTGTTCCAGATGTTCCCCGCGATGTGGTGATGGTAGCCCGAGGCGCCGTAAAAGCTCGCGCCCGGGTAGTTCTGCGTCAGGGTCATGCCGATCTGGTCGCGCCAGAACCCGTCCGAGGCCTCGAGCCCGCCCACCTGCAAATGCACATGGCCGATCACGCTGCCCTGAGGCATCGCGGCAAAGCTGCCGCTGCCCGCCGCGTTCAGCGCGCCAAGATCCAGCGCTTCGGTCTTCATGTTGACGCCGGTGGCCGAGCGGGGCCATTCATCGCGCGGGCGGTCGATATAGACCTCGATCCCGTTGCCTTCGGGATCGGCGAGGTAAATGGCCTCGCTGACGCCGTGGTCAGAGGCGCCCTGCAGCGGCAGTTTGCCGTCAATGGCATGGCGCATCCAGCGGGCCAGATCGGCCCGTTCGGGCAGCAGGAAGGCGGTGTGGAACAGCCCGGCGCTGCGGTGCGCGGGGGCGCGGGCGGCGCGGTCGCGGCGCAGATGCAGCAGCGGCGTCGAACCCGCCCCGAGAATGGCGGTTTCGCCATCGGCAGAGATCTGCGCCATGCCCAGTGCCTTTTGGTAAAAGGCGCTGACCTTCTCCAGATCGCGCACAGTCAGGGCGATGTGGTCGATTTCAAGCTCGGCGTCGGACGTGGCCATGATCAGGCTCCTTTCAGAATGACAGTAGCAGGTTTCAGCGGCAGGGACAAAACCGGGGCGGGCGGCATTTGGGCAAGGGGGGCTTGGCAGGCGGCACACCGGCAGCCGGTATCGCGGCAGCCGGGGGCATGGCTCAGCGCAGGCGCGGGGTCGGGCGCAGAGCAAAGGCGCCATCGCCGAGGGCGGCGAGTGCCACCAGGGTCAGCGCCCAGAAGGCCGGATATTCCCAACCGCCATTCGCGTTGGTGAACCAGAAGCCGTTCGCGCCATGCACAGTGAAGATGGTGCCGAGGATGAGCGGCACCAGCGCCAGCGCCGCCAGACGCGGCCAGATGCCGAGGATCAGCGCGGCGGCGCCCAGAAGTTCCCAGGCGATGGTGACATAGGCCAGAAAGCCCGGCAGGCCGAGAGAGGCAAAGAACTGCGCCGTGCCCGCCGGGGTGAAGACAAAGATCTTCAGCCCGGCATGGGCGAGAAACAGGATCCCGAGTGCAAGGCGCAGGGCAAAGATGCCATAAGGGGCGGTGGCGGGGGCGGTGGTGTTGGTCATGTGGCAGGCTCCGATTGCTGCGTGGGGGCGGTTTGGCGATAACAGCCGGAGCAAGGCCCGGCCCGGCCCCATTGCGGGCCGATGGGCAAGAGATGCGCCTTTTCCATTTGGAAGTGTATACGGGCAAATGTGAGAGGGGTTCTTCCAATATGGAAGATATGTCACCAGCCCTGATCCCAGTCCGGCGCGCCCTGAAACCGCTGCACCAGAAAGTCGATCAGCGCGCGTTGTTTCGCCGCCAGATGCCGCCCGGCGGGATAGAGCGCCGAGAGGGCGATTGCGGGCGCCTCATAGGCGGCCAGCACCGGGCGCAGCGTTCCGGCGCGGATCCGGGGACCGGCCACGAAACTCGGGGTCATCGTCAGGCCAAGGCCGCGTTCGGCGGCGGCCACACAGCCCTCGGCATGGGCGAAAGAGATCCGCCCCTCGACCCGCAGCGGCGGCATGTCGCGGAAGGTCCAGCGGTGCGGATCGGCGAAATTGCCATCGAGAATGCAGTCATGGCCTGCCAGATCCTCGGGCGTGTGCGGCGTGCCGCGCGCGGCCAGATAGGCGGGGGAGGCCACACAGATCACCCGGATCGGGCAGAGCCTGCGGGCGATCAGGCTGGTGTCGCGGCTGGGGCCGATGCGCAGGGCGAGGTCGATCCCCTCATCCACCAGCGTCACCTGCCGGTCGGTCACCGCCACGTCCAGCGCCACCTCCGGATGCAGCAGCGCGAAATCGGCGAGCATCGGCGCCAGCACCTGCGCACTGAAACTGACCGGCACCGAGAGGCGCAGCCGCCCCTGCACCCGGTCGGAGGCGCTGCGCAAACTGGCATCCAGCGCGTCAAACTCCTCGATCAGGGGGCGCAGGCGCTGGTAATAGCCCAGCCCGATCTCGGTCGGGGCCACCGCGCGGGTGGAGCGGACCAGAAGCTGCACCCCGAGGTCGCTTTCGAGTTTCGCCACCAGCTTGGACGCCTGACCCGAGCTGACGCCCAGACGCTGCGCGGCGGCGGTGAAACTGCCCAGCTCAATCACGCTGACGAACATGCGGTCACAGCTCATACGGTCCATGCAGGCTCCGGCAGATCTCCGTTTGCGGCAGGCTAATGGCTTGGCGTCTGTGGGGAAAGAGGCGGAATCACCGCCGTTGCGCACAGGGGCCGTGCGGCAGCGGCGGTGATTTGCCTGCACCGTGCGCGGTTTGCGGCGGATTCGCCTCGAAATGCGGCAGCGCGGAAATTGGATGCGGGTGCAGAAAATTTACCGCGCGGCCCGGCTTGTCTCGTTCGGATTTGACTTGGTCGCAAATGACAAAAGCGACATCGCCGGCTTGCGCTAAAACAGTGGTGCAGGGGGCATCTTTGACCCCCATCACGAAGGCCGCGCGCCGGTGCATCACCGTCGGCAAGACATAGGGTAGACCATGCTGGGAAGTTCTGAGACCCGCGCGCTGATGGATGCGCGCAAACCCGATCACGCGCTCGAGCAGGCGCTCTATTGCGACCCGGGTGTACTGGCGCTGGACCTCGAGCATCTGTTCTACAAGGAATGGCTTTTCGCCGTCCCCGCTTGCGAAATCCCGAAATCGGGGAATTTCGCCACGCTGCAGATCGGGGCCTATCCGGTCATCGTGGTGCGCGGCGCGGATAAATCGATCCGGGCCTTCCACAATGTCTGCCGCCACCGCGGTCAGCGGCTGTGCGCCAAAGACACCGGCTCCAGCCCGAAACTGGTCTGCCCCTATCACCAATGGACCTATGAGCTGGACGGCCGTCTGCTCTATGCCCGCGACATGGGGCCGGATTTCGACGCCTCGAAATACGGGCTGAAACCGGTTGCGGTGCAGGAAGTCGGCGGCATGGTCTTTGTTTGCCTCGCCGATAATCCGCCGGTCTTCGATGTGGCGGACAAGCTGGCCGAATACCTCGCGCCGAGCGGGCTGAACGATGCGAAAGTGGCGTTCTCCTCGACCATCACCGAGAAGGCCAACTGGAAACTGGTGATCGAGAACAACCGCGAATGCTATCACTGCGGCGGCTCGCACCCCTCGCTCTGCCGCACCTATTCCGACAACCCGGCGATGACGGCGATGGAAGGCCCGGATGCGGCCAGCCCGGATATTCTGGCGCATTGGTCGCGGTGCGAGGCGGCGGGTCTGCCCGCGCGTTTCACCCATCACCCGGATATGCAATGGCGTCTGGCGCGGATCCCGCTCCTGAACAACGCCGAGAGCTATACGATGAACACCAAGGCGGCGGTGACGAAACGCATGGGCAGCATGCCCTTCAACGATGCGGGCAGTCTGCTGTTCTTCCACTATCCGAACACCTGGAACCACTTCCTCGGTGATCACGCCATCGTCTTCCGCGTGCTGCCGATCTCGGAAACCGAGACCGAGGTGACGACGAAATGGCTGGTGCATAAGGACGCCGTGGAAGGCGTTGATTATGATGTGAAAAACCTGACAGAGGTCTGGCTGAACACCAATGACGAAGACCGCCGCGTGGTCGAGGAAAACCAGGCCGGCATCAACTCGCCCGCCTATGAACCCGGCCCCTATTCCAAGATCCAAGAAGAGGGCGTGATCCAGTTCATCGACTGGTACATCGGCAAGATGCAAGGTGCCCTCGCGCCGCGTCCGGCCCTGGCAGCGGAGTAAGAGATGGGATTCCCGACGCTGAAGACCTATGGCGCAACCCCTTGGAAGGATAGCGAAAAGCTGGAATGTGTGATGGTGGTGCCGGAAAACGCCACCACCGCCACCTTCACCTTCCGCGCGCCCTCGGGGGCCTGGTTCGACTATCTGCCGGGGCAGTTCATGACGCTGGAGCTGCCGGTGCCCGGCGGCACCGTGCACCGCACCTATACGATCTCGTCCAGTCCCTCGCGCCCCTTGTCGATCAGCCTGACGGTCAAGGCGCAGGCGGGCAGCATCGGCACCCGCTGGATGCTCGACCATCTGAAGCCGGGGATGCAGATCAAGGCCTTTGGCCCGGCGGGGATCTTCTCTTTTGCCCAGCATCCGGCGCAGAAATACCTGTTCATCTCGGCCGGGTCGGGCATCACGCCGATGATGTCGATGACCACCTGGCTCTGGGATGTCGGGCAAGAACCGGACATCGCCTTTGTTTATGCCGCGCGCAAACCCTCGGAAATTCTCTTCCGCGAGCGGCTGGAGCATATGGCCAACCGGGTGCCGGGCATTGCGCTGCATTTCGTGGTGGAAGAGCTGGATCCGTTCCGTGCCTGGCCGGGCTATCGCGGGCGGCTGAACCAGATCATGCTCGGCCTCATGGCTTCGGATTACCTCGACCGCGAAGTCTTCTGCTGCGGGCCGGAGCCCTTCATGCAGGGCGTGCGCGACATGCTGACCGCGCTCGGCTATGACATGAACCGCTATCATCAGGAGAGCTTTCAGGCGCCGGTGCACAACGAGGCCGAAGCGCCGGAACTCGACGATACCGTGCCGGAAGAGGGCGCCAAGGCCGAGATCATCTTCTCGGTCTCGGGGATCACCGCGGCCTGTACCGAGACGGATACCGTGCTCGGCGTGGCGAAAGCGGCGGGGCTGAACATTCCCTCGGGCTGCACTTTTGGTCTCTGCGGCACCTGCAAGGTCAAGAAGACCGGGGGCAATGTGCACATGGTCCATAACGGCGGGATTTCCGACGAGGATATCGAGGACGGCTATATTCTGGCCTGCTGCTCGCATCCGATGGGGCCCGTCACGGTCGAAGTGTAAGGGCAGCGTCGGATCCGGCCCTGTCAGGGGCCGGGCCACGGGCCTTCAATTGAACGGGTGGTTTCTGATTGCATCAGGCCGCCCCCCGCGCACCGCCTTCGGGCGGTGTTCGTGTTTGTGGGGATTTGGGCGGCATCCCGGGCCGCGATGCTGGTCCGGGACCCTGAGCTGGGATGCCGGGCTTTGGGCCGGGCTCAGCCGCAGTCCTGCAGTCCGTTCGGGCAGTCATAGGCGCTCAGGATCAGTTCCAGATCCTCCAGCGCTTCCAGATAATGGACGCGGTCCAGCGCCTCGATCTGGCGGGAGATGCAGCCGAAATTGATGCCCTCCAGCGCCAGATAAATCAGCCGGGTTTTGCGGCTGTCGGCGGCAGAGCCGACAAAGGCCTGCTCGACCTCGCGGCGGAATTCATCGAGCGAGGCCACCATTTCCGCATCTTCGAGAATCGCGGCCAAGAGGCCGGTGGGCGCGCTGCTTTTGGTCAGCAGCAGATCCCGCATCAGCCCCAGATAGGCCAGTGCCTTTTGCTGCGCCGTGCCGGGGCCGCTCAACCCGCCGGGCACCCGCGCCGCCATTTCGCTGCGCATCAGATCGACATGCGCCTGCACCATGCCCCGTAACAGATGGTTTTTGGAGGGAAAATGGTACAAAAGCCCACCCTTCGACACCCCCGCCTGCGCCGCGACGGCGTCCAGCGACAGCCGCGCCGGCCCGTGCAACGTGGTCAATTCTTCAGCAGCCTGAAGCAGTCGTGTGCGTGTTTCACTCAGCTGAGAAGATTTTGGGGCCATGCGTTTCGGGTCCGATTGACTTTACCGTCCAGACGGTACAGTGAAAGTGATAAATTTAGAAGCCTGATCTTGCCCCTACTGCTATTATGGGCGGATCGCCACCTAGTTCAGGAGCTCTCTTATGTTCAAACGCCTTTTCCTGGCGGTCATCCTCCTAGGGTTGATCGGGGGTGGGATTGTCGGGTTCAATATGTTCCGCGACAAGATGATTGCCCAGTATTTTGCCGGTATGACGCCGCCGCCGGTTGCCGTTTCGGTGACGGAAGCCAAAGCCGTGGTCTGGACGCCGGGTGTGGATGCCATCGGCACGGCGAATGCCGCCGAAGGCGTCGATCTGGCGGTGGAGGCCGCAGGAATCGTGCGGGACGTGAAATTTGACGCCAACAGCAAGGTCACCAAGGGCCAGCTGCTGCTGCAGATCGACGACCGCACCGAACAGGCGGATCTCGCGGCGGCCAAAGCCGGGCTGGTGCTGGCGCAGGCCAACCTTGAGCGCTCGCGCGAGCTGCAGTCGCGCGGCATCTCCTCGACCAATTCGCTGCAAACCGACGAAGCGGCGGCCACCGAGGCGCGCTCGGCGGTGGAGAAACTGCAAGCGACGCTGGAGCAAAAGCAACTGATGGCACCGTTCAACGGCACCATCGGCATCGCGCAGGTGGATCCGGGCCAATATGTGACGCCGGGCACGATCTATGCGACCTTGCAGGACCTGGACCGGATGCGCGTCGATTTCTCGATCCCCGAACAGGAGATTGCGTCGGTGAAGGTCGGCCTGCCGGTGGTGATCACCTCGGAAGTGGGCGATTTGACCGCAACCGGTTCGGTGATCGCGATCGAGCCGAAGATTGATCCGGCCTCGCGCCTGATCACGGTGCGGGCGGTGGTCGAGAACCCCTCGGGCCAGATCTACCCGGGCCAGTTCCTGCGGGTGCGCGTTGAACTTCCCCCCGAAGATGGCGTGATCTCGGTGCCGCAAACGGCGGTGACCTCCAACCTCTACGGCGCGTCGGTCTATGCGCTGCGGCCCGCCAAGGAAGAGGGGGGCATGCAAACCGTCGAGCAGGTCTTTGTCACCACCGGCCGCCGCTCCGGCGAGAACATCGAAATCGTCAAAGGCGTTGCGGCAGGGGATCAGGTGGTCACCGCCGGGCAGAACCGTTTGTCCAACGGCGCCAGTGTCACCGTCGACAATTCCGTGCAGCCGATTTCGGCCGCGGCCACGGCGTCAGAATAAGGACCGGCCATGCATTTCTCGGAACTGTTCATCCGCCGGCCGGTGCTCTCCACCGTTCTGGCATCCTTTATCCTGCTTTTGGGCGTTTATGGCCTGAGCAATCTGCCCGTGCGGCAATATCCGGAGGTCGAGGAGACGGTGGTCACCGTCACCACGGTCTATGCCGGGGCGTCGCCGGAACTCATTCAGGGCTTTATCACCGCCCCCATCGCCGCCGCCGTGGCGACGACCGAAGATATTGACTATGTCTCCAGCTCCTCGACCCCGTCGGCGAGCGTAGTCTCGGTGCATATGAAACTCGGTGCCGATCCGGATGCCGCGCTGACCGGGGTTCTGGCCAAGGTGCAGCAGGTGCGCAGCGATCTGCCCTCCGGTGCAGAAGACCCGTCGATCGTGAAAGGCACCGGGCAGCAGTTCGCGCTGATGTATCTGGCGGCGCTGAACCCGAACATGACGCCCGAACAGATGACGGAATATCTTGAGCGGGTGATCCGCCCGCGCATGTCCACCATCGAGGGCGTGGCCGAGATCCAGATCATCGGCGCCTCGAATTATGCGATGCGGGTCTGGATCGATCCGATCAAATTGGCGGCGCGCGGGGTCACCGCCTCGGAAGTGCTGGCGGCGATCAAGGCGTCGAACTTCCTTTCGGCGCCGGGCAAGACCGAGAATGAATTCGTGGCGCAGTCGATCACGCTGCAATCCACGCTGCAAACCCCCGAGGCTTTTGGCGCCTTGCCGCTGAAATCCGACGGGGATGCGGTGGTGCGTCTGCGCGACGTGGCGCAGGTTGAACTCGCGGCCGCTGAACGCAGCGAAATCGTGACCTTCAACGGCAAGCCCGGCACCTTCATCGGCGTCTTCCCGACGCCGGCCGCCAACCCGCTGACCACGGCGGCGGCGGTGGTGAAGGAACTGCCCGAGATCAACGCCAGCCTACCCGATGGCATGAAGATGGAGCTCGTCTACGATTCCACCGAGACCATCAGCGCCTCGATTGACGAGGTGTTCAAGACGATCACCGAAGCCGTGGTGATCGTGGTTGTGGTGATCCTGCTCTTCCTCGGCTCGTTCCGCTCGGTGCTGATGCCGATTGCCACCATCCCGCTGTCGCTGGTGGGGGTTCTGGCACTGCTGCTGGCGCTGGGATATTCGATCAACCTGCTGACCTTGCTGGCGATGGTGCTGGCGATTGGTCTGGTCGTCGACGATGCGATTGTGGTGGTGGAAAACATCCACCGCCATATCGAGGAGGGGATGAAGCCGCTGGCCGCCGCCATCAAGGGCATGCGCGAGATCACCGGCCCGATCGTGGCCATGACCATCACGCTGGCGGCCGTTCTGGCGCCGCTGGGCTTTACCGGCGGCCTGACCGGGGCCCTGTTCAGCGAATTTGCCTATACGCTGGCGGGGTCGGTGCTGATTTCGGGGCTGGTGGCGCTGACCATCACGCCGATGATGTCGGCGCGGCTGTTGTCGCATGGCAATACCAGCCGTTTCCAGCGCACGGTCGACCGCGTGTTCGACGGCCTCGCCAATTGGTATGAGCGCCGGGTTTCCAGCTCGCTCGACTATCGCCCGGTGACCATGCTGATGGTGGCGGTGCTCCTGGGGGTGACGGGCTTCATGTTCCTCAACACCAAAAGCGAACTGGCGCCGGAGGAAGATCAGGGCGTGCTCTTCGCCTTCCTGAACGGGCCGCGCTACGCGACCAAGGACTATACCCAGCTTTACACCGACGACATCTCGGTCAAGACCAAGGACATCGAAGAGGTCAAGGTGGACTTCTCCATCGCCGGTTTCGGCGGGGCAGCGAACACCGGGATCTACATCTGGTCGCTGAAGGACTGGGCCGAGCGCACCCGCTCGCAAGCCGAGATTCAGCAGGATATTCAGGCCCGTCTGGGCAAGAATACCGGGGTGGAGGGCTTTGTCTTTGCGCCGCCGACCCTGCCGGGCACCGGCGGTGGCCTGCCGATCTCGATGGTGATCCAGTCGATCCATTCCGCCGACCGCGTGGTCGAGGTGGCCGATGAGATCAAGGCCAAGGCCGAGGCCTCGGGCAAGTTCATCGTCGTGCAGAACTCGCTGGCCTTTGACGCGCCGAAAGTGCGGCTGACCATCGACCGCGACCGGGCGGCGGCGCTGAATGTGCCGGTGTCGGAGATCGGCGCGACGCTGGGTGTGCTGGTGGGCGGCGGTGCCGTGGCGCAGTTCGACATCGATTCGAACAGCTATGACATCATCACCCAGGTGCCGCAGGAATGGCGCAACAACCCCGACAAGCTGGGCCGCTTCTTTGTGCGGGCTGCAACGGGCGAGATGGTACCGCTCTCGGCATTGGTCAGCATCTCGACCGGGGCCGCCGCAGCGTCGATCGAGCAGTTTAACCAGCTGAACGCCGCCACGATCTCGGCGCTGCCCTTGCCGGGCATTTCCACCGGGCAGGGCCTGGCCGAGCTGAAGAGCATCTCGGATGAAGTGCTGCCGGACGGGTTCTTCCTCGACTATTCCGGCCAGTCGCGGCTGGAGGAAAGCCAGGGCAACACCATCCTGATCGCCTTTGCGGCGGCGGTGCTGGTGATCTATCTCGTGCTGGCGGCGCAGTTTGAAAGCCTGCGGGACCCGTTCATCATCCTGATGTCGGTGCCGCTGTCGATCTTTGGCGCGATTGTACCGCTTAACCTCGGGCTCGGAACGCTGAACATCTACACGCAGGTCGGTCTGATCACGCTGATCGGTCTGATCACCAAACACGGGATTCTGATGGTTGAATTTGCCAACCAGCAGCGCGAGGAACATGGGCTGAGCCGCCGCGAAGCCATTGTTGCAGCCGCGAAAACCCGTCTGCGGCCGATCTTGATGACCACCGCCGCCATGGCGCTTGCCGTGGTGCCGCTGATCCTGGCCGAAGGGGCCGGGGCTGCCGCGCGGCAGGCGATGGGCATCGTGATCTTCGCGGGGCTCCTGGTCGGGACCTGCTTCACCCTCTTTGTCGTGCCAATGTTCTACAGCCTGATCTCGCGCTCGGATGCGCAGTTCCTGATGGCGAAGATGGCGCATGTGAAAGAGGAGGGCAGCCCGGTCTGATCTGGCCCGCCTTGTACCATTCGGCAAAACCCCGGCACCCCTCGTGCCGGGGTTTTGTATCAAAAGGCGGTGTGGCCGCCGAGCCGCGCCCGGGCACTATACGCCGTACTGACAGAGCGGTGATTTGACCCGGAGCCGGGCCTTCGGCAGAGTCTGCTCAAAAGACGACACAATAAAAAAGCGAGCAGTACAATGTCCCCGATCAGTTTTCACAGCGCCACCGGCGGCTTTGATTTCCTTGGCCTGCGCAAAGGCGCGGCCGGGAATGTCGAGATTGTCTATGATGATGGCGTGGCCCGCCGCATGGTCTGGCGGGTGCGTGGCCCCGTCGCCGAAGGTCAGTTGGGCGAGGCGCTTTCCCGCGTCATCCATCAGGCGCGGGTCATCCCGGCGCTTTACGCAGAGATGAAACGCCGCTCGATCGCCATTGAGGCGGTGATCTCCTGAGACGAAATTGTACCCCTTGTTCACGGGGTACATGAGCAATGTGCCACGCCCGCCTCTGTTCCGGGGGCGGGTCTTTGCCTGTTCTGCGCCATCCTTCGGTCGGGGCGATGGATCGCATGGGCTCTGTCATGTGTTTGATTTCGCATAAAAAAACGGCCGGGACGAGCCCGGCCGAGGAAGAGGATCACGTCAGGGGAGCCGTGTCCTATGCTTGCCAGAAGGGGCGCTGCGCTTCTTGCGCGGCAGTCGCCTGATCCAGACCAATATCGCTCAACAAATGCGGGTCGAGGCGCGACAGCGCCGCGCGCTCATGGCGGCGCGATGTCCAAGTGGCGGCTGCAACCGACGCGCGGCGCAGCAGCGCCAACGGGCGAAGCAGGGCGAGGGCGGGGCGGGACAGGACACGGCTGGACATTTTTAAACCTTTGTGTTGATACAATCAGAACGCTCTGATAGGATGAAGATACAAACTCGGTACAATATGGTCCAGAGAAACATTGTGACAGATACAAATTGGCAGCCTGACCTCACACAATATCCCGGACCGAAATATCTGGCGCTCAGCCGGGCGCTGCGTGACGCGGTGCGGTCGGGGGCGCTGCCGCAGGGCACGCGCCTGCCACCTGTGCGCGAGTTGGCCTGGCGGCTGTCGATCACCCCCGGCACCGTGGCGCGCGCCTATCAGATCTCGACGAAAGAGGGGCTTTTGCAGGCGGCGGTGGGGCGGGGCACCTTTGTCTCGGCGGCCAGCCCGCGTCTGGGGCCGACGCAGCCGCTCTATATTGACCGCGCGCCGAACTATGACCGGGTGAACGGGCCGGTGGATCTGCGCTCGCCACAACTGCCGGATGTGGGGCAGCCCGAGGCGATCGGGCAGGCGATGATTGCCGCCGCCGCCGATGTCGGGCCGCATTACATGGAATATCCCGGCCTCAGGCGCGATGAATTGTGTCGACGCGCGGTGGTGGATTGGTACAACGACAGCCAGCTCGGTCCGTTCAGCGCAGATGATCTCGTGCTCAGCCACGGCGGGCAGAACGGCATCAATATCGTGTTGCAATGCTGTCTGCGGGGGGATCGCCCGGCGATGATGGCCGAGGCGCTGGCCTATCCCGGCTTTCGCCATGCCGCGCGGCTGAACCGGGCCGAGGTCGTGCCGGTGGCGCTCGACAATGAGGGAATGATCCCCGAGGCGCTGGATGCGGCCTGCCAGCGGCATTCGGGGCAGGTGGTCTGCGTGACCCCTGAGGCGCAGAATCCCACCGCCGCCCGCATGGGGCTGGAGCGGCGGCAGGCGATCATCGCCGTGGCGCGGGCGCATGATCTGCAAATCCTCGAGGATGCGAGCTATGTGGTGCCCGCCCCCAATCTGCCCTCGTTGCGCGCCATGGCGCCGGAGCGGGTCTGGCATGTCGCTTCGCTGTCGAAATCCATCTCGGCGGGCTTGCGTTTTGGCGCGGTGGTCTGCCCGGCGGGGATGGGCGAGGCGGGGCGCCTGGCGGCGCAGCACAGCTATTTCGGCCTCGCGCGGCCCATCACCGACATCGTGACGCGGTTGCTCGTCTCGGGCGAGGCCGCGCGGCTGCGCGATGCGGCGCAGGCGATTGCCTCGCACCGGCTGCAGATGGTGCTCGAGGCGCTGGCCGGCCATGATGTGAGCTGGCAGCCGGGCCTGTCCTTTCTCTGGCTGAAACTGCCCACGGGCTGGCGTGCCTCCACATTCGCCCGCATGGCGGAGGCGGAAGGCGTCTTGCTGCGGTCTGCCGATGAATATGCGCTGGTCGATGGTCATGCGCCGAATGCCGTGCGGATTGCGCTGGCGAGCGGGATCGAGGAGGCGCGCTTTGCGGGGGCATTGAAGGTTCTGGCGCGGCTGTTGAACAATCCGCCCGGCGATCTGCCCGTGTGAGAGGGGGCAAGGGGGGGGGGGGGGGGGGGAAAACAAAAAACGCCCCACAAAACAAAAAAAAAACCAACCCCGCCTGGGGGCACGCCTCCCACACGGGGCAACA
>NZ_JBGQOG010000021.1:0-78823 GCF_052113705.1 Phaeovulum sp. W22_SRMD_FR3
TCCGTCTCGTCATATCCACACTCCAGTTCCTTGGTCACGATCTTATCTTCGTGTCCACGAAACCGGCAGCAGCTCATATTCCCGCGCCTGCAGACCGGATCGTACTTCCCGCCTTTCCTCGAGCCCTGGCGGTCGGTCGAAAAGGTGCTTACGGCCGTGATCTCGGAGGCCTACGTCCATGGCTTTTCGACCTGCGCCATGGATGATCTCGTCCAAGCGATGGGTTGGACCGGTATTGAAGTGCCCCCCGAAAACTGGACACTGATGGTGTGGATGCCCCATCCCCATCGGCCTGCTTTGTGGCAGGCTGTTGAGGTTGTTCCAATAGGTAGGAGATCCGGACCAAGGATATCGAGGATGTCATCGCCACGCCGCACTGCGCTGGCCTGCAGATCGTCGACAAACAGGTCGGCAACTGGAACCGGACCCAGGGCGCGGATCTGACGACCAACTGGCTGACCTCGGGTGTCGAATTTGACGCGATCATCGCCAATAACGACGAAATGGCGATCGGCGCGATTCAGGCGCTGAAATCCGCGGGCCGGGCGATGGACAGCGTGGTGGTCGCCGGAATTGATGCGACGCCGGATGGTCTGGCGGCGATGGCGGCCGGGGATCTGGATGTGACCGTGTTCCAGAACGCCACCAAACAGGGCGCCGTCGCCTTGCAAACCGCGCTGGCGCTGGCCAGGGGCGAGACGGTGCCGGGCAACATCTGGGTGCCCTTCGAGCCGGTGACCCCGGAAAATATCCACGATTATCAGTGAACCGATGCGGGCCCCGCGCCCGCATCCCTTTGGGAGGAGAGCCTGATGCGCATAGCCATCGACCCGTTCATGCACCGGCACCTGCCGTTGGAAGAACTGCCCTTCAAGGTGAACCTGACGCAGCCCTCGAGCGGAGAATACCGCTGAAGAGACCACAGACCCGGTCAGCGCACTCAGTGAACAGGGATCTTGCCGAAGGAATGTTTGAGCCCACAAAGCTATCTTTCAGCACTTGAGCTCGCTACTCGATCAAATGCCGCCATCATTCTCTCCTGACCCATCATCCCTCCAACCACCTCATCCTCGAACACAAATGCAGGCGTTCCATTTATCGCCAACCCCTGCGCGAGGCGCTTATTGCTGGCGATGCTCGCTGAAATATCCGCTCCACCGGATCGCACCGACAACGCGTCGAAATCATACCCCGCCGCCCCTACGAGCATCGACAATGTCGCATCGTTCAACTGTCCCTTCTGGGACAGAAGGGCATTGTGGAAGCCGAGGTAGGCCTCATCACCATGGACAGCGCGGACGGCCAGCGCGAGGCGTGAGGCACGCTCCGAAGCCGGTCCAAGGATCGGGAACTCCTTCAAAACGACGGCGACATCATCCCGACCCGCCATTGCCCGGGTCAGTTCGGGCAGCGCCGCTTTGCAGTAGCCGCATTGGTAGTCAAAGAATTCGACGACAACGATTTTTGCATCGGCCGCCCCTTTGCGGGCGTCGTCTGACCGGAACAGTTGGTCGCCATATTCAGCAATGGTGACGCTCGCTGCCTCGGCTTTCGCAGCCCGTTCTTGCTGCTCGAGCAGCGTGAAGACCTCCAGCACGACCTTGGGATTGTCGAGCAGATACGCGCGGACGCTTTCGCCGAACTCGGGCGAATAGGAAGGCGGTTCAGCGGCTGCCGCCGAGCCTATGCCCACGCATGCCGCAGTGATCAAGACCCCGGCCAGAAGGGAGCGGCCCCGAGGTGACCGGCCGCACGCACTCCCACACGGCGCCGTCAGAAAATCACATGATGTTTCAATATTTCTCAGAAATTCGCGCATAGTCAGTTTAGCTTTCAAATTTATTTTCATATCAATACTTATTTTTAACTTGAAAGGAAGTCCAGATGAGCCCTCTGCAGAGGAGCCAACCCACGCGATTTGTCCGTGGGGGCCAGACAACCCAGCACTGGTGGCGGATGGCAGCACAGGTGGTCCGTACCTCACTGTTCATGGCACTCGGCGCGTTCACGATCAGCTACTGCATCCTCATCGGAACGCGGTACGAGATCCGCTACATGCGCGAGACCTTCGCCACCTTCCTGGCGGACTATAACCTCGCGATGGACAGACCTGAGAAGGTGCTGACCTACACCAATGCCAAAGGAAAACGCCTGTCGCGGACCTCGGCGGAAGTTGCCGCAGATCCGCAGATGCGGGAGGTGGCGGTGCGCTACCGCGAAAATGCCCAGCTTTTCGCAATCTATGCGGCCATACCCGCCGGGCTGGCCTTCCTGCTGAGCATCGGGGTCTTTGTCTATGCCGGGCAACGTGTCGGGGAAAACGCGCATGTGCGGGGCAGTCGGCTGATTTCACAGGCCGATCTGGCGAAATGGTCGCGGCAGAAATGGAAGCGCTACCGGCAAAAATTCGGCCGGAACAGCAAGAAGGGCACGCCCTATACGATCGCCGGCATCCCCTTTCCGCCCAACGCGGTTGAAGCGCAGACCGGCATTTTCGGGACAGTCGGCGTCGGCAAAACCAATGCCATCAAAGAGCTTCTGAAGACCATCCGCGCGCAGGACGGCCGGGCGGTGGTCTATGACAAGATGGGCGCGCTGGTCCGGGACTTTTACGACCCGGAGACAGATATCATCATCAACCCGTTCGATGCGCGGTCGCATATCTGGTCGCCCTTTTATGAGGCCCGCACGCCCGAAGCGCTGGCGCAGATTGCCGAGGTGATGATCCCGCAAAAGCCCGGTCAGAATGATCCGTTCTGGAGCGTGACCGCCCGGCTCGTCTTCGAATATGCCGCCCGGTCCCTCATCAAGGCGAAGACGCCGACGAATGATGACCTGCGCCGCGCCATTATGACGATCAAGGCGGAAGAGTTGGAAAAGCTGCTGGCAGGCACGCCCGGCCAGCACTTCTTCGGCCAGCATGTCGAGAAGACCTCTGCCTCGATCCGCGCCAACATGATTGCGGAGCTGCGCTTTCTCGAATTTCTGCGCGATGACGGCGAGCCCTTTTCGGCCCGCGAATGGGTCAAATCGGCAAAACCCGGTTTCCTCTTCCTCACCGGCGATGCGGAACATTCCGCGGCCACCCGCAACATCATTTCCACCATCATTGAGGTTGCGGCCAATGCGCTGATGACCTGCGAAGAGCAGCGCGACCCGTCGCTGTGGTTCTTCATTGACGAAGTGCCGACATTGAACCGCCTGCCCTTCCTCGTCTCGAAACTGGCGGAAATCCGTCAGTTCGGCGGGGCCTTCGTGCTTGGCTATCAGGTCTATTCGCAGCTGGAAGACATCTATGGTGAGAAGGGGGCGCAGTCGATTTCCGGCACGCTGAACAACCGCGTGGTGTTCAACACGCCGGATGCTCGCACGGCTAAGCTGTTCTCGGAATCCCTCGGCTTTGAGGATGTGGTGGAGCAACGGGAAAACCTGTCCTTCGGTGCGCATGAAAGCCGCGATGGCGTGTCCTTCATCAGTCAGCGCATCGAGCGACCGATTGTCACCGCCTCGGAAATCCAGGCGCTGCCGCAGTTCGAAGCCTTCATACGCTTCGCCTATGATGCACCCACCGCCAAAGTCTATTTCGAGCCGGTCAGCACCGAACCCCGCGCCGAAAAGCTGGTGCCCTACCAGGGCGGCGGCTTCGACATGGATGGCATGGACCCGCACAAGTCCCCTGCCCCCGCAGAAAACGAAACCTCAATGCCCGCCCATTTCGCGCCGCAGCTCCTGAGCCAGGTGGAGGCAGAGCGGCGGCAGAAGTTTATCGCATGGCCGGTCGAGCAACAGATTGCGGCTTTTGAAGAATGGCGACGGGAGGCGACGGAACCGCAGTTCAACGTCGCAACCGGACGCTTTGAATCCTTCCTGACCGCCGCCGATGTGGATCTGATGTGGGACCATTACTACCGCCAGCGCGCAGAAGGCCATGACAAGCCAGTGTTTCGTCTGACGCCGAATGTGGAGGCAATGATCGGCTCCCGCCCGAAAAAGCAAAACAGCGCCACGGATGGCCTGATCGTGCCGCACTACCAAGTGGCCCTGCAGGCCGCGGCAGAGGCCGGTCACGCGACCACGGTGATCCCCTTCCCCGCCACTCCCCCGGCCCCCCCTGCCCCGCCGATCAGTGATGCGCCCGAGGATCTGGCGCAGGATGACCTTCAATCTGCCCAGACTGAGGAGGGCAGCTTGCTATGATGTCGCTCAGCAACGTCTCGGGCGGCGCGGCCGCCAGCGGCTATTATAAGGCCGAAGGCTATTATATCGCGGGCAGTCCGGAGGCCGATGCCGCCGCGAGCTGGTTCGGAAAAGCCGCCGAACATTTAGTGGAGGAAGGCCAGACCGAGTTTGCCGGTCGTGTCGATGACAAGTCATTTTCGGACATGTTGGAGGGCTACGCGCCGCCGACAGAAAAGGACGCGGACGGAAACTGGAAAGAGGGCCAGACCCTCGGGCGGCATGTGGATGGCGAGCGCCAGCACCGGCCCGGGTTGGACCTGACCTTCTCGGCCAGCAAGTCGGTCTCGATCATGGCGCTGGTGGTGGGCGACGAGAGGGTCACGGCGGCGCATGACGCGGCGGTGAGATCTGCGATGGCCTATGTAGAGGATCGGTTTGTCGCCACCCGGCGCGATGTGGGCGGCGAAATCCAGTCTGTGCCGGGAAAGATGATCGCGGGACTGTTCCGGCACGACACCTCGCGGGCGCTCGATCCGCAGCTGCACACCCATGCCGTGATCCAGAACATGGTCCTGGGGGAGGACGGCAAGTGGACCGCGCTGTCGAACGAACAGATCTACCGCAACAAGATGCTGATTGGCGCGATCTACCGCAACGAGCTGGCCCAGAACCTCGAAAAGGTCGGCTATGAGGTTGATCGGGTTGGCAAGGATGGCATCACGGAAATCCGGGGCGTGCCGCGCGAGCTGATGGATGGATTTTCCAAGCGGCGGCAAGAAATAGAAGCGGCATTGGACGCCCGCGGCGCAGAGCATGGCGCGGTGAACAGCGCCTTGGCGGCGCTGGCGACCCGTAAGGGCAAGCACAATGGGATCGACAGGGGCGAGCTGCAGGAGGCGTGGACCAAAGAAGCCCAAGGCTTCGGCTTCAACCTCGATGCCCTGCAGAAGATCCGCGATGACGCCATGCTGTCAAAGGCTGTGCAACTGCCGGGTGCGACACGCGAACTGCAGGTGCCTGCGACCCCGGCTGAGTTGGGCAGCAGGGCCGTTGAATTTGCCATTCAGCACATCAGCGAACGCGCCGCAGTCTATTCCCGGGATGACATTCTCAAGACCGCGCTCAACAGCACCAAGGGTGCAAAGATCGAGCAAATCGAGCGGGCTATGCAAGAGAAGGAAGCGAGTGGGCGGCTTGTCTCCGTGCATGTCCATGAATGGAAAGACCTACAGGAAAAAGGCGGCACCAAGGGCGGTATCCTCAAGGATTTCGGGGCGGCTCCCTACCAGAACAATCCCACGAACAAGGCCAGCTTCTATGTCACCGTCCAGACAGCGGGCAGCGAGCACACGATCTGGGGGGTAGACCTGCAGCGAGCCATCGCAGCGGCCGAAGTCCAGAAGGGCGACAGCATCTATCTTTCCCGCATTGCCGATCGCGAAGTAACTGTCACCGACGCAGGCGGCAAAGCCATCGACGCCAAGCGCAATGACTGGAACGTCACCAAGGCCGATCCGAGCGACCGGACGTTTCAGGAAAAAACCAACGTCAGGCTCTATACCGACGATGCGACCATGGCCGCGGAACGTCGCGTGTTGCAGGAGTTCCGCACAGGCAGGGCCGAGGGGGGCGTCAGCTTCGCCTCGCGCCTGCGCAAGGACGGCAGCCTGAAGCAGACCGGAGAAGCGACGCTGCGCCAGCGGGTCAATGAGACCACTCTGACCGAAGGACAGAAAGACGCGGTAATCAATGGCCTGACAGGCACTGGCCGCTACCGGGGGGTGCAAGGCTATGCCGGCACCGGCAAGACCTACATGCTGGACACGCTGCGAGGCTATGCGGAAAAAGCGGGCTATAGTGTTGAAGGGGCGGCGCCGACCAACCGCGCGGTTGAGCAATTGGCGGAAGCGATCCCCAACAGCACCACCACGGCGATGCTTCGGATCAATGCCGCAAACGACAAGCTGGGCGACAAGAGCAAGTCGATCCTGGTGATTGATGAAGCGGCCATGGTCAGCACCTCAGACATGCGCGACATCATGGCGGCCGCCAACCGCGCAAACTATGCCCGCGTGATCCTCGTCGGCGACGTGAAACAACTCGATGCCGTCAGCGCGGGTTCGCCGTTTGCCCAGCTGCAAAAGGCGGGGCTACCGACCGCGCTGATGGCCGACATCCAACGCCAGCGCGACGACACCGCCCGGGCGGCTGTCCTTCATGCGATCAAAGGAGAGGTGAAAGCCGCCTTTGACAACATCAACCGGATCTCAACCCCCGGTCCGAACCAACTGTTGCCCTCGGCTGTTGCCGCGAGCTGGCTGGCCCTGCGATCCGGTGAACGGGATCAGACCGGCATTGTGGTCTTGACCAACCATGTCCGGGAAAAAGTGAACGCAGAAATCCGAGACGCGCTCAAAGACGAGAGGCGGCTTGCGCCTCAGGATGTGCGGCAATCAGTGCTGCAGCCGCTCAATCTGACGGGCGCCGAAGCGAAGGAAGTGGGCAGCTACAAAACCGGCGATGTCGTGGTGCCCCTGCGAGGCTACAAGACAGAGGGGCTGCAGCGCGGTGGCGTTTATGTGGTAGAGGGCAAGAGCGAGCGGTCGCAGACCCTCATTCTGCGGCCCGAGACCGGCGGTGATGCGATCCGGTTCAGCCTCGCCAAAGACCCGAAAGCCCCCCCTGCCCTTGCAGCCTATGAACCCCGCGAGCGTGACTTCAGCAGAGGCGATCAGGTCAAATTCGGTATCACCGACAAAGAAGCTGGCATGGCGAATGGCGCACGCGGCACCATTGAGGCCATCGACGAGCGCCAAATCACCGTCCGTTTGCAAGGCGGAAAGTCGGTCAATTTGCCCTCTGAAGGCATGGCGGCGCGCGGCATGGACCATGCTTATGCCGCCACGGCACATGACTTTCAGGGGTCATCGGTGGATCGGATCATCGTCGGCATGAGCGCCACAGAGACGCTTTCAACGCAAAAATCCTTCTATGTGAACATCAGCCGCGCGCGCGACAGCGTGCATTTGGTCACGACAGATGTCGCGAAACTGGCGGAGACGATCGAGAAGAACAGCGGCGACAGACCCACCGCGCTCGATGCCTATGCCCAAAAACAGCTGGACGAGGCCCGCGCTGAGAAGCCTGCAGAGGGGACCAAAGACCAGCTGCAACAGAGCCAGGCCCCCTCCCCTACCCGCGAGTTCAAGGATCTGGACGGGGTGCTGGCGCATCAGGCGGGCAAGGCGCTCGACACGATCCGGGAGCGGGAAGCCCCCGACATTGCCGGAGCGCTGAAGGAAATTGAGCAGATGCAGAAGGTGAAGGAAGGACCGGTCAGATGAGAAAAGATAATATTGAGAAGCGCCAACGGGTAGATCTTCGACCCGTGTCTATGGCCTTGATGCACCAGTCCTGCCCTCCCGGCGACATCCCGAACGCCGATCACTTAGAGGCGGGTATCGTCAAACTGCAGTCTGAAAATATTGTTCTGGAAGGCGTGAATAAGGAGCTGAAGTTCCAGCTGGACCGCCTCGACACCCGCTATGAGCAATTCATGGCGCAGCACCGGCTGTCCACGCGCAACGAGGTGATGATGCTGGGCCAGATTGTGCGGGAGCTGCACGTCTTCCGGCAGATCCTGATTGTCTCGTCAGCCGCCAGCAATGAGGAAGCGGAGCGGCTGATGGACAAGGCCCTCCCGATCATCATGGAGCTGCGCGGCACCCTGCTCGCCTGGCGCGCGAGAGAGGGCATTGAGGTACCGGAATATGACCATGGCAAAGAGGCTCAGCTGCTTGAAAGGCTGATCCAAAATCCGGCGGTCCAAAAGGTTGCAGACAAAGAAATGGATGATCTCGCCCAAAGCCGCGAGACGGAAAAGGAGCGGTGAGAACATGCCAAAGATTGCGAAAAACAGCCCGGAAAATTGCCGCAGCAGCTTGGGCCAACTTGGCCCACGTTTGGGCCAAGTTGGCCCAAGTCTCTGTAACTTACTGTATTTAATCGGAAATCGCTGTCGGGGCAAAATCAGCCAAAATATCCCCAATAGCGCCGAAAAAGTCTCTGTTTACAGTGACTTACGAGTCGATGGCAGATTGCTGCGTCAGGTGTGGAAAAATCTTCAGGTGGTCCCCCTTCGGACCACCTCTCAAAGAGCTTGGCTTCGCTCGCTCGCCAGAGTGTGCGGAGCCTCCTTTGCACTCTTCGCAGCCGGGGGGATAGCGTCGGCTGGCTCCTGGGAAACGGTCGCGGGTGGCTGGACCTCCGGCGGATCGTTTGGCTCGAACGGTCAGCAGATCTCGGCTGCTCCGGCCGGGTCTTCCTTCGTCGGGATCGAAGCGAAATCCTCCTTTGACCTTGCCCCTCGCAGCCAGCCCAGGTCATCGGCTGGAAAGCCCTTTGTCTTGCCGGTCGGGACGGACGAACTGACCAAAGTGCGGGCCGTGATCACCCATGCTGAAAGCCGAAGAGATGGCTATGATGCCTACAATCTTGCGGCCCGCGTCCCCCCTCCCCATCCGGCTTCGACCATGACGCTGCGAGAAATCCAGCAATGGACGTGGGACACACCAGGTCAGCAACACGCAATCGGCAGGTATCAGATCATCCCGTCCACGTTGAATGCTCTGATCGCGCGCACCGGCATCAGCGTGGACACGGTATTTGATCCTCAGATCCAGGATGCCTTCGCCAATGTATTGATCATCGATGCCGGCTATTTGGCCTTGAAGGATGGCACCATGTCTTTGGACGGCTTTAAGGCCGAGCTGGCCAAGGTCTGGGCCGGTTTCCCTCTGCCAACGGGAGAATCTTATTACAAGGGCGTTGCGAACAATCAGGCGACGATCAGCTACGAGATGTATTCCCGGCTGATGGCTCAAATCTTCCCCGCGGAAGCCTCACAAGTCACGCCACCGCCCCGAGGCCGCGCAAACCTCTAGATCGGCGCGTAGCCCCCGGGAGAGCGGCTCCCTTGCCACCTCTTAGGCGAGGCGAACGTGCCACCCTGCCCCACACCGCGCCTTTCGGCGCTCGTTCGGACCCGTATCACCCGCCAGAGACGCGTCCGCCCCCTGCCCCGCAATACCAGCCAAACGCGCAACACACGCCTCGCACGTGACACCCGCCAGACACGTTTGACCCGCCTGCCCGGTAAAGCCCGCCGTACCCGCGTCGCACGCCACCCGCGCAAGCCTCGCATCACCCGTACCCGGGCCGAAATAATCGAAGGAACACGCAATGAAGGTTTTGACCGCCTACAGCCACAAAGGTGGCACAGGAAAAACGACCGCCCTGCTCATGCTGACGAGCGCGATCGAAGCGAAGGGTCGGAGCGCCCTCTTGATCGATTGTGACCCACACCAATCCTTCGGCGCATTCAAAGCACATAGCGTCACCGAAGACGCCGACCTTTGGTCGGAGAGATTTGATCTGTTCTATCTTCCCTATGAGGCGACAACACTCCGGCACCTTGAGGCACAACTGCTTACTGCGGATGAGAGTGGCAAATACGACTATGCTCTGGTGAACCTGTCGGGGACGGATCATCCCTTCAACAGGCATGTTCTGCGCTACGCAGAACTCACCCTCCTACCCTTTGCTCCGTCGGCACTCGATCTGATGGAACTGCCCGCAGCGCTCGAGGTCATTCGGGCACTCGGAGAAGAAGGCGAAATCGGTGACGCCCGGGTGGTGTTCACGAAAATGCGCAGCAGAATGAACGCCGCCCAATCAGCCTATGTCGAGGCTGCTTTGGAGGGGTTCCCGGTCTTAGGTACCCAAATACGGGAAACCGCAATCAATGGTGACCTCGTCATGCGAGGGCTGCTTGGTAAGCGAATTGCCCATCTTGAGGCGCATGCGAGAGGCCTGCAACGAAGCGAGATCCCGCGATATCAGGAAGCTTTGAAAGAATGCATCGCGTTGTTGGATGAGATCGACGCAACCATCGCACAACAGGGAGAGATCGCATGAAGAACAAGGGGCTTCTCAACCGGCGTGCAATACCCCTGGGGCAGCACAAGCAAGCGGTGCCAGCGATCGGAGCTTGCCAGATCTTTGCAGGGACGGGTGGTGCCATTCGACCGGCGGAACCGCCATCGCGCGCTCTCGCCGCTGCCCCGGACGCTGCCGGAACAACGGTACCAGCGCGGAACCATGACGAAGCAACCGCGCCGGATGAAAACAGACGTCACCATGCGCAGGGTCCAGCGTCCAACGCCGCGAAGGCCGAAAGCTCAAAGCGCTACACGCTGATCCTGAAAGTTGCTTCCGAACTGGCTGCCAGAGTGCATTTTGATGGGAAACCACCCTCGGTCACCCTGAAGAGAGCCATGTTCACTGTTTTACGGGATAGGATCATCGCGGGCGCCGGGCAATCAAGGCCGCATAGTCCGGATGAGACAACAGCTGTGCGGGCCGACCTGCGACTTCCTGACAGCGTTGTTGCAAAAATCGTTTTATCTGAGAGACTTAACCAGTTTGAAGCGCCTTCTTCGGTCCTTGGCCGCTTCGCATCTGGCTATTTTGCGGAGCTTTTAGAGGAACTTCCCGATGCAGAACGCCTGGCACCGTAACGCGTCGGCAGCTGTGCGAGAAGGTGTGCATACCTCCTAAGGCGCAAGGCTCCGGCGATCCATCGGAGCCTTTGCGTTTGCCCACAAGGGCAGGGGGCCTATGCGGCCTCCCCCCGACTTTCCTTGCCACAATCAAAGACGAAATCCACGGCCTTCTGGGCCTCGGTGGCCGCTTTGAAGATCAGCCTTTTGTCGCCGCGGATCGCTTCAAGCCAATGCGTGACATATGCAGAGCTTTGCTCAAAATCCGGCAGTACACCCAGTTGGGCGGCGATCATACAAGCGCCGATTTCGGCCACCAGTTCCTCAAAGCCATAGACATCCTTTGTCCGCGCATTGCTGAAACGATCAAGCCTTGTTTTGGCGCCTGTCCAATGCGTTACCTCATGCGCGAGGACGCCATAGTACCGCTCGGCGCTGAAAAACGTGGAAATCAGCGGCATGTTGATATGGTCGGTCGCCGGGGCATAATAGGCACGGGCGTCATCGGGATTTTGGACAATCCGCGCGCCTGTATCCGCAAAGAACGCGTCCAACTCAGGAATTGAGACCGTCCCCAGATCGCGGGGAAGTTGGGCGGGCTTTCCATAGAATTCCGTCGGTAGCCCCTGGATCTGATCGACGTTGAACACGCGGTAGGCCCGCGCGTAGCTGAGCCGGGTTTCGTCGCCGTCTTCATTCTCTTTCTCGACGGTGCCAAACTTGACCACAGTGGCAGACTTTTCGCCTTTCCGGACGTGAGCGCCCTTTTCCTGTGCCTGCTTGAAGGTAAACCAATAGGCCGAAGTGTAACCCATTTCGGAGGCCCGCGCCCATAGCAAGAGCACGTTTATGCCGCGGTAAGCTTCTCCATTCGAGCGCAGGGGCAACATTGCACCTCCCGCATCTCCGACCCAGGGCTGGCGCCATGGCGGGCAACCTGCCTCAATTGCCGCGACGATAGACTTGGTGACTTCCGCCTGAACATCAAATTTCTCAGTAGCCATTTGTGGCCTCCTTTGGGCAAGGGGCGGTGCTGGTCTTCTGTCGCATCCGCCGATGGGCTGCGCTTCGCCGGTCTGTTTTGACGAATACGCATGTATTCGGCGGAACAGAGTGGAGAGGGCAAAGCCCGACCCACGGCCCTGAGAAGGACTGTCAATGGTGGGGTGCTGACCTTGGTGCGGCCCGCAGGCAAAGCCGAGGACACGGGGTCAGCACCCCACGGCGCGCTCGCGCGGCGCTTGCCGATTGACCGGCCTGATCAGGGATGTTGGGCGGACAAAGATACGGAATGAACCGCAGGGCCGGGGGTGAGTGCGGGCTTCAGCCCGCGTCGATCTCCGGCCTTGGCCTCTGCGCCAGGATGATCTCGAACTGCGTTCGGGATCTCAAATTTAGCGATGATCGAGTAAGGGTCGTATGTGGTATCCCCGCAAAGATTGTCGAGTGCCAGAGCTGCGCAAACGAGGCCCTTAACAGTCGCTTCTAAGGCTCTTGACACGCTCAGATGCCTTAGAGTTCACAACTCAAGTCTGACATTACTCCGCAAGGCGGGATGATATGTATTCTGCACGCATCTAGCTTTGTGTTTTCGTGCAGACGTGGAAAGTTGTCCGCGGACAATTCTTGCATGATCACCTGTTTGTGCAGGGGTTGCCGTTTGTCCGCGGACAATATGGGTTTTCATATCGCAGTACGATTTCGCTGCCCCAGTCGTCTGATGAGCCGAAGGGGGTCAAAGTCTCTGCTCTTGTTTCCGGACGTGAGGGCCCGATAGTAGGCCCCGACCTTGTGAATTTTCTTATGGAATTGCATGACTGCCCAAACGGTTGCAGCTGCGCCGAAAGCGCCCAAATGGTCTTGAGCGGCTTGGTAGTTTTTCTCATCAATCCCCATCATTGGCGCCAATGTTCGGGCATGTGCAACCACATCGCTCACGGACTCTATTTTTTTCAATGCAAATTCGGCGGCTTCGGGGCATGCATCCAGTAGTTCTGCAACTGTTAGGGTATCTAAGTTGGTTTTGTTGTCCTGTGTTGGTGTGATTGCCTTCTTATCAGTATTTTCTTTTGTTGACCTATGATGGTGCCGGACATTCTGACCGTCGCTGGCGGTCAGAATGGTTGTATCGCTCTCTGTTTTCTCGATTTGAACTGTCGCTGAAACTGCGCTCTGAACGAGAGTATTCATGAGGCTTTCGCAGTCCTGGAGCGTCAGCTTGCGACGCAGGATGCGCAGTGCGCTTGCCGCCTCATTGTTCTCAGGATTTGTCCGGAGGATGTCATGCGCCACAGCCCGGATTTTTGCGCGCATATAGTCGATGCGTTCACGCTCGATCATGGCCTCGGCTGCGAGGGCGGCGATCTCCTGAAGACGTTGAAACAGTGGAGACAGGTCGAAACCAAATCTCAGTGATTTACCCTCGTGGGTATTGTGCCGGGTGAAGCGCTTTTTGTTTGGGCTGTCTCTGCGAATGAGAAGGCCAGCCTCTTGGAGCAGGGCCGCGTGCCGTCGGATTGTCCGATCCGTAACTCCGTTTAGGCGGAACGTCAGCGTCGTATTCGAGGCGAAGACGGTGTGATGTGCTCTCTTTGGCGGCAAGCAGGAAAGCATCGCATCCAACGTCGCGATGACAGGTGCGGTCAGCCCCATCAGATGCGCTGCATTGCGGAGTGTTGCGATGACGATGTGACGTTCCGGGACAGCGTTGTCCGCGGACAACGTTTCTTTGTTCTGCGCTCCGAGGGAGGCAGCTGCTTGGATGAATGCCATGTTTTTTCACGACAACCGTTCGGGAAAAGCCCCGATTCCATTTTTTCTTTGAGAAAAGGCCAAAATTCACCAGTCAACCGAATCGGTTGTTGTTGACTGCAGTGGAGAAGCTGGTAAATCTGAAGGTGCAAAGTACAGATTGGGCTCTCCGGGGATGACCTGGGGGGCTCTTTCTTTTTTGGCTGTGAATCGTGCTCCTTTGTTCTTGATTGCTCTGCTCGTTGTCAGGTCAGTCGGTGCGATGCTCTGACTGCCATGCCTCATAGAGGCGCCTCAGCTCAGTCTCTGCATTGTCTCGCAGCCACTGAGCAAATTCTGGGTTGTGCGCCTTCGTCAGCTTCACGCTGAGGGCACGCGCGGTGTCGGTGAGCTCGGCGAGAGGCGATCCAGCTTCTGTCACGATCGAAAGCGTAGGGCGGTCGGGTACAGTCGCAGCAGCGCTGCGCTTTTGGGCAACCGCATCGCTGACTCGAGCAAACCGATCATCCGAGCTGCTCACCAAGTCCAGCTGGAGTGTCGAAACGACCTGCTCCAAAATGATGTCGTCGTCTTTGACGCGATCTGCCAGATCCTCCCATCGCCGTCGTCCCACACCATGGGCCGAGCCAATGGCTTGGATCACTGACTGAGGGATTGCGCGCGTCACTTTGGTCATGCGCGACAGCATGGGCTTATCAATCGCGAGCGCATCTAGGATGATGGTCTGTTCATAGCCGCTCTCAAGCAGTTCGGCCGCGAAGAGCGCCTTCTCCACAAAACTGGGATCAAGACGCTGAGAGTTTTCCTGGCCTTGGGCTAGGATTGCCTCTTCGTCTGACAGGCTGCGCACCAAGGCTTTCGCGGGCAGCCCGAGGGAGCGCAACGCGCGCAGTCTGCGGCGGCCATAGACAATCTGATAGTGGCCCGGTTTGTCCACAATTGGACGCACCATGATCGGCACCTGCTGGCCATGCGCCCGAATGCTTGCGGCAAGCGATTCAACATCGGCTTCGGTAAAGGCAAGGCGATCTTTTGGCCCACCTTCTTCGATCATCTCAATGGCAATTTCTCTCACAGCGTTGCTGGAGAGATCTTTCAGCGTTGATTTGACCCCGCTCATTGCGCCGGTGTTCGGAAAGCGTGGCTTCTGGTCTTGTGTGGACGCTTCAGCACCTGCATTCGGAAGGGCAGGGGGCTGGAACAGGTTTCTGCGTGCCATCAGTCAATCTCCCTTCCCCAAGCCGCTTGAATCGTTTTTTCAAATTCGTCGGCAACGCCGTTAACACTCTCCAAAATCCGGTCGAGAGTTTTCTTGATCACCTGACCCGGGTCCAATTCGTAGATGGTCTGCTGCGTCATCCCCGCATCCGAAATTGCCGTCGATTTCAACATCGGCGTCGTGAGCACCTGATCAAGCAGAATGGACCGTAGAAAACCGGCCATTTGCGATTGAGGGACATCGGTGGGTTCATAGCGCGCGATCAGAAACTTCAGAAATGACCAGTCAATCGGCCCGGCCGCTTCTTCGAGCGTCTGGACAGTTTCTCCTGCCATTTCAAGGAATTGCGCCATGGATGCCACGTCCAGCATACTGGGGATAACAGTGATCAGCAGCCCGGTGGAGGCCAACAGAGCCGTCATTGTGGTAAAGCCGAGCTGCGGTGGGCAGTCGATGATGACAAGGTCGTATTGTTCTTCAATTTCATCCAGCGCAATCGCCAATCGCTGCGTGAACGGAGGATCAATTTTGTGCTGAAGAGCATATGCCGTTTCTGTCTCGTACTCGGACAGCAACAGTCCGGCCGGCGCCAGGTCCAGGTTGTGGAAGTAGGTTTTTCGCACCACTTGGCTCAGCGGAACCGGGTCCTCGTATTTCAGCGCGTCATAGACGGTGCCGCTTTCGGCAAATTCGATTTCCGGACGATAGCCGAACATCGTCGTCAGACTGGCCTGCGGATCCATATCTACCGCCAATACGCGATATCCCCGAAGCGCGTAGCGTTGGGCAAGGTGAATTGCCGTTGTGGTTTTGCTGGAGCCGCCCTTGAAGTTGACGATGGAAATGACTTGAAGCGCGTCACCTTCGCGGCGCCCCGGCAAATAGGCCTCGCCGTTTCGACCTGTACGCGCCATCACGTGACGGATTTGCTCGATCTCTTCCGCGGAATAGAGCCTCCGGCCGCGCGTATCGGTTTCAACATCCGGAAAGTCGCCCTCTTGATGGCGCGTTCTCAAGTTAGACATGCTGATGCCGGTCAATTCCGACACTTCGGCAGGGTGAAACTTGCGCAACGCCTTTCTGCTGTCGGGCTGAAAGCTATTGCGCATATGATTGTTCAATGCTTCCGACAGGCGGGCAGCATTCGCAGCAATGGATGCGGCGATGGAGCTGGAGTTAGAAAAATCCACTGTCGATTTCATACTGCCCTCGTGACCTCTTGGTGGGTCGATTGTGTTTCGTCGCGAGAAGGCGCGAATTTCGCGTTCTTGCGACAATTGAAGTCATGCCACGCAACTTGCAGTCGAACAACACTTTTTGTGCTGCGCTCGCTGTGAATTTGTAAGAAAGGTTTCGGCGCCCTGGGACGTTTCTGGGAGTAAGCTATTGTAAAAATTACTGAATTCATTGACATGGCATTGGGCCGCAACATTTTGTGGGTTTGCCTGGGTTGATCGCAAGGCGTGCGGTGTAGACGCAGTTGCGAATCGAAGGTCACCTGCGCCGCGTATGTTTGGTGCATGCATTGCTCAACCGGTTTAGTTCAGAGGCGACTGCGGAAATTGGAGCAACTGGGATAAGTGGATTTTCGCGCAGCAGCATGATGCTGCAAGCGATGAGAAGACCATGGCAAGACAACCGCGTCGGAAACACAGCTCGGCATTCAAGGCGAAAGTGGCGGTTGCCGCGATCAAGGGCGGGAAAACGCTGATTGAACTGGCCCAAAAGTTCGACGCTAATCCGCGAGACCGGCAATGATAGCTACCGCCCTAGGGGCAGTTCCGAAGCAGAGAAGAAAAATCGGCAGGATCCAACAGCATAGACGCCATCATACTCAGCAGAACAAAATGACTTGGTGGGTCAGATCTCGATGAGAATCCCGGGTTCATTTTCAATGACAGTCAACAGATCGAGAGATCTGTTCGATTCGTGTCATCCGCCGGATCTCTCATCAAAGCGCCGCTCTCCTGTGTCTGCCGTCTGCAAGCGTAGCCAGTACCGTGTATGCCGTCGCTCCCCAGTTCGATGGAGCGCGCCCATCTCGACCAAGTCCTGCAGATCCCGGGTCGTGGTCGCGCGCGACGTGCCGGTCATGGCGATGTAATTCTCGGCGCTGAGACCGCCTTTGAACCCGTCGGGACCCTCGCGAAACATGCGCTCGATCACCTTTGTCTGCCGGTCGCTCAACAGGTTGCGGAACTGGTCGTAGAACTTCGCCTTGCCAATGAAGAAGGCGACCCGCGTCAGCGTCACCTGTTGCGCCTCGAGGACAGCCTCGGCGAACCAGAGCAGCCAGCCGGTGACATCGAGTGTCTTCTGGTGGGTCTCGAGTTGGTCGTAGTAGTCTTTCCGATGCCGTTCGATTGTGTAGGCCAGCGCGATCAGGCTCGGCTGCCCGATGTTTTGGGCAAGCGACTTTTCGGCAAGGGCGCGCCCGAGGCGGCCATTGCCGTCCTCGAAAGGGTGGATGCTCTCGAACCAGAGATGCCCAAGCGCCGCGCGTGTCAGGGCGGGCAGTGGCGCCGGTCCGTTTGGTGCCGTGCGGTTGAACCAGTCGACAAACGCGTCCATCTCGCCCTGAACCTGCGCCGAGGGCGGGGCTTCGAAATGCACCGTCGGTCGGTCGATGCGACCAGAGACGATCTGCATCGCGTCATCATGTCGACGATAGGCACCAATGGTCTCAAGGCCGCGGTCGTGAGACAGGAGCATCCTATGCCAGCGACACAGGGTGTCATGGGTCAATGGTGCGGCATAGGTCGAATAGACGTCGACCATCATCTCGGCGACGCCCTGCTCGCGCGGCCTTGACGGCGCGCCGTCAGCGGTCAAGCCGAACTGACGCCGCAGCGAGGATTGCACACTGGACCTGTCCAGCACTTCGCCTTCGATTGCGCTGGTCCGCATCACTTCTTCACTCAGCAACTCGATACGCAAACGGTCGCGCTCTCCGCCGGTCACGTGGCGGACGGCTCCCAGGATCTCTCCGGATGACAGCAGGAACCGCCGCTCGAGAGGTTCGGCGGCGGGGCTGTCAAAGCGGAAGTTCGGCCAGTCGGGTTGCGTCCAATTCCAGAGCATGAGCGATAGAGTCCCTTTCTATAACTCATAATGCGGCAAGATCATGATTTATGGAAGATCGTTCTATGCATCACACGCGCGCGCGCCCGAAGGCGCATCATCACAGTTTTTTCGACACAAACCCTTCTGGCGTGAACGCTTCGATTTTTTCGTCCGTCTTGCGGGCGACGCGACTCCCGTCGGCCGATACGGTGATCTTGGAGAGTGGATCGAGCCGAATGATCGATCCATCGGGCTCCACGAAGGTGGTCGTTTTGTGCTGATCGTGGCGAATGGAACCATCCCCCCGCACATGGATCCAGGTTTCGCCAATCTGGATCGAGATTTCGGTGTCAGAGATGACCACGCCGTTCCATCCGCCGCCAGCCTCTCGCCGGGCGACGATATTGGTAGGCTGCAGACGTAGCTGAACATCGCGGCCATCGCTGGCCTCCATTTGCACGAAAGCCTCCTGATCCTGATCCCGATCTACCAATGTCGCGCGGGAATTCTTGGGGTTCCAGACGAAGGGCTTTTCGCGGCGCACCCCCTTTGGGTCCCGAAAAAAGGCGATCAGCAGCTCGGCCGATCTCCAAACCGGTGAGCTTTGTGCGGGCAACGACATAGTCTTGGTCCTTGAAATTGGCTTTAGTCAAAAAGGCGGTCAGAAATTCTGGATCAAAAACAATTGCCTGAGCATAACCCGGGATGCACTTGCGGGTCAGCCCAAAAATGGGGCCGCTGTTCAGCCGAACAGCGACAATTGACGATCGCTCGCCGGTAACTGTGTCCGTCGTTCTATCCCCGCCGTGGCCATTGTCCCGGTGGATTTTTGTACGCTGTCCCTCCGATGCTGTGCAGCTCGTTGTGCCAGAAAGTGCAGCGCGTTGGGGGTAAGGGTGGAGTCGTATTTTTCCACGGTCAGGGAATTTCCATGGATGTTTCGCCCCGCCAGCCCTCGGTAGGCGGTTTGAATATGCAGCATATGAAAAGTGCTGCGGTTGATCTCCGTCGCTTCGAACCACAGGCAGCACCTCGGGTCAAAGCCCTGTTTCTCGAGCGCATCGGCGGCGGCGATCACCATGCCACCCGCGCCAGCGGCAGGTTCCTGCAGAGTGATGAACCCCCGATCCTCGATGATGCTTTTAGCGTCAGACAGATTCATCTCGGCGATCAGCCGCGACACATCGTAGGGGGTAAAAAACTGTCCCAGGCTGGCGTCCAGCGCCCCGAGTTCGGCCGCGACTTCCCCGAGGAAGTCGCGGGACCCCGGCGCAATCGCCGCCACGGCGATTTCCAGCAGATCCCGCATTTTGCGGACATCGTCCTTGTGACGATAGCGTCTCACGCAGGCCATGTACTCGGCTTCTGTCGCATCGGACTTCGCTGGCTGTGCGGTGGTATTGGCCAGTGCGAGATAGGCCATTTCACAGAAATCACGAAAAACCTCCGTGCGGCGTTTGCTATGGTCAATATCATTCATCCGCTTGGAAAAAACGGCGACGTCTCGTGCGGTCATTTTCGGGAACCTTGGCAGCAGTAGGGGCGCCCCTGCGCAGCTGCGCAGGGGCTCGCGGCATCAGTATTCGGAGGGGAGCAGCAGGGTCAGTACACGGCGCGTGCGCTCTGGATCGGCTGGATCCTCAGATCCGAACTCGTATTCTTCGTCGTAGAGATCGATTTTCCAGTAGACGCGGGTTCCGCTGACCTCGAGAACGCCAAAGGTATGATCGCCGTAAGGGTCATTATCTTCGTTGAATTCGTCGAATGTCGCGACGGCGTGCAGTAACTCAGCCATAAACAGAGGCCCTTCTGCGGCAATCCCTTGGGTGCAAACTGTCTTTCCCGGAAAGCCACTACCGCCGTTGGACAGGAGAGCCGCGCGGAACGCATCGTTCTGGCGGGCGACGACTGCGGACTGAACATCGATTTCCGTCTCGGCTATCGACGGCGCGCTCATTGCGAAACCTCCCGATACACGTTGGCGTCCTCGTAGCGGATCACGTCTATGCCCGCGACAGTCCCGCCGTAGCAGGGGCCGACAAAGCCCCAGATCTTCGGTTGGCCCTGAAGGCAGGGGCGCAGGTTTCTGCGCGTCTCAATCCCGACAAGGGTCACGCCGAGGCGATGTGCGGCGTCTTCGATGTTGTCAGCGTATACCGAGGCAATGACCCCCTCGATCATCTGCACAATTTGAAAACTCATGGTGGATCCTTTCGTGGTGGGGCGGGGAAGCTTGTTGCCTTCCATCCGCCGATGGGCAGCGCCTCGGCCAATCTGATCTGACCGAAAACGCATGTTTTCGGCGGAACAGAGTGGGAGAGGGCGCAGCCCGACCCACGGGCCTGCCCCGGATAGTCAAAGGATCGCAGCTGGGGGTGGTGCGGCCCGCAGGCCGCAGGCCGAGGACACGGCCCCGGCGAAGACGACGCCTGTGGCGGCGCTTGTCTTTTGACTTTCCGGTGCAGGTCTGTTGGGCGGATCTCCAATACAGAAATGACCGCAGGGCAGGGGGTGAGCGGGCACGGCCCGTCGATCCGCTGAACTGTCTGTTTATTCGGCCACGAGCCGGGCCTGAGGCGCGGCTCTCTCTCGTTTATCTGAATCTGGAGGTTGTCTTGGTGGCGCAGCGGGCGAGCGCACTTCATTCCAATGCATATGCCCACGCGATTGCTTCTGGTGAAAAGGTCACGCTGCGAAAGGGACAGTTACCCGAATGGGTCGAGACAGGGTGCACTGACCGACCATGGTGGCGCGGCTGCCACTGGCTCTTCGAGACTGTTGCAGCCGTTTTCCGGCGCCAGGGAGGGCAGGGCGCATCGGCTCGGATCGCGGGCCGGCTTCCCGGCACGCGATTAGGGCCCGTCCCGGGAAGCCCGGGGTTCGCCAGTTCATCAGGATCACATGCTGAATAGCTCTGAATGTAGTGGTTTTTGGCGGGCTATCTTATGGATTTCCAACCGTCGAACACTTTGAGACCTTAATTCCAGCTGGGGCTGTCTGGGCCTATTGTATAAAATTGTGTTTCACATACGCTGCGGATCCTGTTGCTGGAACAATCCCGCTCTACGAAGGTTTCGAACGATACAGCAACGCGCAACGCTTGGTTTCAAACGCCCCCCGATTTCATCGAAATAGCCGTGCTATCGACCGATGTGCATCTGCAAGTTCCTGCTTTGATATTTCGCGCCAATGAATTGTTCAGACCTTGCGCTATGCTTTGCAGAGATGAATATACGGCGCGAAACGGCAAAGGAATATGTGATGAACCTCGATCTGGACCAGCTTTCCCTCAAAGAACTGAGCGACCTGCAATCCCGGGTAGAACGGGCGATTGCCTCGTTTGAAGACCGCAGGAAGCAAGAGGCACTGATGGAGTTGGACGCGGCGGCACAGCGTATGGGCTTTTCGCTGGCGGATCTGACGGGCCTTAATATCGTGAAAAAGCGTAAGCCGGCGGCTGCGAAATACATCAACCCCGAAAATGCTGATCAAACCTGGACCGGGCGGGGGCGTAAGCCAGGCTGGGTGCAAGCTGCGCTTGAAGCGGGCAAGTCTCTGGCGGATCTCGCGATCTGATTTTTTGGCCGAGAGTTATTTCGGCCAAAAGCGCTCTTTGAATTTTTGCTGTTCGGCTTAGGCGCTTTTAAGCATCGCAATCTGGTTTGGGCCGCCGCACCGCGGCCCCTGCGCGGGCAGCGCCGGTCCTGCTGCTTCTTGGCGCGGTGCCGGGAAGCAGCAGGACAATCCACCCGGCTGAGTGGTCCACGGGTAAAGGCTGTTCATTCTGGGCGGGGCAGGGGGGGACTTGCCGTAACCGGATCAAAGTTCCGGCAGCGATCGACATGATTGATGTCTCTTTGTGGTCGTCAAGTAGTGTGACGGTACGTCAATCCTCATTGTGTCCTACCTTTTACTGATCGAGAAGGGCAGGGCGCTTTCGCGCCCTGCCGCTTATTCAGGCCATGCAATCGGGTAGCCAATGAGCGATTTTCTCTGCCTGTGCTTTAGAAACCCCGAGGGCGCTGCGGAATGCTTCATCGGTGAAGAGCTTTTCCAGTCGGTCAGCCTGCTCGGCCTTTTTCATCTTGGCAAAGCTCGTTGCCGTCGGATGATCGTCTGACAAGTCGAGAAGGTCCCGCCATACCATCACACGATAGGTTCCGGGCACGCGGTTCCACATGTTTGCGACAGTAGGTGTCCACACCATGCGCGGGGCGGTAACCACTTCCGCATCGATCAACGCCCGCAGTTTCGCATCACCCCCGGTCAGCAACGCGGCCAGATGCCGGGTGAGTTCGGCCAAATTGTGATCGCGACCTTGCTGACGGAACGCTTCGAAACCCTCGGCGACGTCTGACCCCCAAGGATCGGCGGGGCGGCTGGTGGGGGTCGTCAGGCGCGCATCCAGAGCATAACCACTTTCGCCGGTCGTCGGCATGTTCGGCACATCATCGGTGCGGATGCCGAATGCGTGGCGGTGACCCATCTCCCCGCTCAGTTCGTAGGCCAAGAGGGAAAGCAGCAGATCGGGATCACCCAGGGAGGCATGCTGCCGCGCACCGGTCATGACACGACCCAGATCCTCTGCGAGCGCGTGAGAGATCAGCGATTTCGGTTTTTCTTCGCGGTCGCTCTCGCTGGTTCGGGCGATGAGACCGGCAGCGCGGGCCGTGGCTTTGTCCTCGGGCAAAATGAGCCCCTCAGCGACCCGGACCTCGCCATCCCGGGTCACATAGATGATAGCCCCGGCCACTGCCTTCTGATCCTCGGTGTAGCCGCCATCCAGAATGCTCTGCAGGGTGTCCAGTTCCGTTTGTCCTGCTTCATCAAGGGCACCAGTCTCGAGCATTTCCGCAAGAGCGTCATAACGGGTTGCCTGCTCGTCGGTCAGCACACCTCGTGCGACAGAAAGCTGTGTCATCTGCTCTTGCTGGACGTCATACCAGCCGAAATGCACCACCTCGGTGCGGGCTTCGACCCATTTCCAGCCGCGCACCGCGACCTGCGGCTTCATCCCTTCCAGCGCTTCGTTGAAAAGCCGGTCCAGAAGTGCAGGGTCCTCCAGATAGGTATTTTCCGCGAAGAGATCGCAGGTGACCCCGCCGCCCGCCTCTTTGTAGGCTTCCAACCCCACAAATACTGCGCGCCGATCCGTTGCCTTGATTGCGGCGGGTTTGAGGGCCGCTTTGAGATTGTAATCGCTCCACGCGCTGCCCCGGCATTGCGCCAGAATTTCAAGGGCATGATCTGTGTCGTCACAGATGGTGAAACAGGCGGCCATCGACAGGCTGATGTCATTGGCGGCCAGCGCATCCAGTATCGGTGCGGGCAAAGTGGCCAAGGCCAGTCGGCGGTAAACGTGCTTTTCGGTCACCGCAAAGGACCGGGCGATGCTCGCCGGGGTGGCACCATCTTCTGCCATTTTGCCATAGGCGCGGATTTCCTCTGCCGGATGCAAATCACGGCGGACGACGTTTTCAAGATTGGCCCAGGATTGCGCGGTTGCCGCGTCCGGTGCCAGCATCACCAGCGGGTTTGCAAGGTCGGGCCGGAGTTTCGCCAGATCGGAATGCTTTTCCGCCAAATGTTGCAAGGCGCGCAGGCGGCGGCCACCGGCGACGATTTCAACACCACCCTCGCCATCTGCCAGACCGGCGATGGATTGGATCAGCCCCGCCGCCCAAATGCTTTCCGCCAATTCCTCTATCTCGGTTTGAGGAACGGACTGGCGCGGGTTCATTGCTGACAGGGTCAGTTTCTCAAGGGGAAAACGGGCTTCGGTTGGGGTGATCTTTTGATACTTTGCCATGTGAGGCCTCCTTTATGGTGGGGCGGGGAAGCTTGTTGCCTTCCATCCGCCGATGGGCAGCGCCTCGGCCAATCTGATCTGACCGAAAACACATGTTTTCGGCGGAACAGAGTGGGAGAGGGCGCAGCCCGACCCACGGGCCTGCACCGGACAGTCAAAGGATCGCAGCTGGGGGTGGTGCGGCCCGCAGGCCGCAGGCCGAGGACACGGCCCCGGCGAAGACGACGCCTGTGGCGGCGCTTGTCTTTTGACTTTCCGGCGCAGGTCTGTTGGGCGGACCTAAGGAACAGGGTCACACCAGGTCGTGGGTGAGCGGGTCAGCCCGTCGATCCTACGTCCTGTCGATTGAACGTGTTGCGAGCCGCGAGTGCGTCGCGGCTCTCCGGGCCATCTTTCTGGCAAGGTTCTCCTGCACACATCCGCGCGCAGCAGGCGGAGCATCAGCATGCTCCGTTCATTCCCCAGAAGAGGAAGTGTTGGAATGGGCCCCGCGCTTGGGTCCTAGGTTTGCACAACTCAGTTTGTCGTGCTGGCTGATCGCTTCTCCCCCCCATATCAGGGGTAAGTAGTGTTCCGCCGCGTTCGGCTGACAGATCCGGTTTGAGATCGACTTTGGCTAAATCTGATCGCAACGGCCTCTGTGGCTGCCGCCGTCTGTCGGTCAACAGACCAAAGGGCTGTGGCACTTGCTTGCGAGGTCGATAGTGACGTGTCTCACGCGGGGCATGTAATGCGCGGTAACATTCGGGAACCGAGGTGCCTGCCTCGGCATACCGACGCGATTACTGAACCACTTTCCGCGTAAGCTCTTTCTGCGCTTTAATTTGGTCCATTGTGGCAATCACAACGGCGAGACGCTTGGCATCCGCCGGATGCGTCCCCCAAAACGACAGCTTTCCTTCAGTTGACCGCGCGGTCTCGTCGCGCGCGAAGAATTGCGCCCCCTTGATTGGATCATAGCCTGCAGCCTCAGCAATCCGGGTGCCCAGCATATCACTTTCCAGCTCATAGGTTTGAGAGAATGCTGTTTGCCCCACGGCGGCGCCGAGTTGCATATTTCTGTCGACAGCGTTTGGATCGTAATACTGGCCCGCGCTGGCAGCCTGAGCATTTCCATATGCGGTCAATGCACCCAGTATCAGCGCCCCGGCCATCGCCTGCTGCTGCTGCTTGATGATGTGCTGGCCAATCAGATGGCCGTATTCGTGTCCCAGTATAAAGGCCACTTCGTCATCGCTCGCTGCATCCTGAAGGATCGGTACTGAGAAGCGTATGACCGGAGAAGTATTCCCCGACCCGGCATAGGTGAAATAGGCGTTCCGCTCTGTCATCTCTCGATCAATTTCCAGCTTCACGTTGCAATCCACTGTCCGCGCCTGTGCGAGTTCAGTCTCGCAGAATTGGCGGGCAACGGGTTGGATCCGGGCCGCAACTTTGCGAAAGCGGCTTTCACCCGTGCTCGCACTTGCCAAACGGCGGGGCGGAGCCGCCTTGGCTTCGGCAAACATTGCTGTCGCGCGACCTGCTTCGCTCTCACCGATGCCCGGAAGGGTGTACGTCGTGCCGCATGCGCAAAGCGAAAAGCAGACCCCAAGCGCGGAAAAAGCCCGCGCAACACTCGAAAACGCCATCACATTATTCCTTTGGTGCCGAATTACGGATCGATGTCATAGTCAACCACTGCAAATGATCACGGCCCCGTGATGATGAAAAGGCCATTTCCTTGAAAATGCGAAGGGTCCGTAAGACTGCATGTCTTTTCCATCGGCCGGCCCGTGGCGGATCCGTCAGTATGCCGACCGTTGGGAGACGAGTGGCATCCTTGTGCCGCTACCGGTTTTGTGGACGGCGGGTTAAGCTAGCGTGGAATAAGCCTAGAACTTCATGGGGCTGAGATATCCCAATTTTGAATGCCGCCTGCGCGGGTTCTGGTAGCGCTCGATGTCGTCGAAGACGTCAGCGGGTGCATCTTCGCCGCTGGGGTAAACCTTATGGGCCGCCAAGAAGCGCATGCGCCCTGACAAGTGCGGAGCTCAGCAGTTTTCCGGCATATAGATCCGGATCTCGGTGCTGATCGATTGCGCTGTGCCGGGCATACGGTCGAGCAGTCGCGCCATCGCCTCGCCCGCCAGACGGACCTCGGTCAGCGGCGCCTGATCGATCACCGCGCTCAGCTTGCGCTGCGCGAGCAGTGCGCGGCGGTTCGGGGTCAGCTCATGGGTAATGAGGCGGATCTGACCGCTCAGCCCCAGTTCCTCCAGGCAGCGGACCAGCCCGGCACTGCCGACCGAGGCCAGATAGATGCCGCGTAACCCGGGCCGGTTGCGCAAGGCGCGGCGCAGATGGGCGGCGGGGGCATCCAGCGTTTCGCCGGTTTCCACCACCTCGACCAGCGCGCATTGCGGATGCCAGCGTGCCAGCGCCGCGCGAAAACCTTCGGCGCGGGCGCGGTGACCGGCAATGTCCAGCCGCCCGGCCATCATCACGATCTCGCCGCCGGCGGGGCCGAGAAACACCCCCATCAGATCCGCCGCCACCCGGCCCGCCCGGGTGTCGTCCGGCCCGATATAGGCGGCGCGGCCGCTGTCGGGGATGTCGGTTGCCAAAGTCACCACCGGCAGCTTTCCCGACACCACACGCAGGGCGGCGGCGATCTGCGGTGACTCCGGCGCGCAGAGGATCAGCCCGTCATGCCCCGCCGCCAACTGCCGGATCCGTGCCGCGGTCTCGGCGGGTTGGTTCGGGTCAAGGTGATGGATCAGCAGTTGCAGGTTCAGCGGCTGATAGAGATCGCGCAACGCCTCGACCCCATCGCGTAGCAGCGCATGGAACGGATTGCCGGGCGGCTGCATCAGCACCGCCACCCGCAGGGTCCGGGTCGGCTGCAACGCCAGCTTGCGGTCCAGTCCCAGGCTTTGCGCCGCCGCCAGCACCGCCGCTTCCTTATCCGCGGTGACGCCGCCGCGCCCGTTCACCACCCGGTCCACCGTGGCGATCGAGACCCCGGCGGCCGCGGCGATATCGGTCAGTTTTACCTTTTTTGCCATGGTTTTCCTTGCCTGTATCGCCATGCTTGAACGTGGGTTCTGATGGAAAACCATCAACGAAACCGTTCCCGCCCGCAAGGGCCAGAGCTATCCTGGCGCAGAGGATCAGGTGGCGGCCCGGCCGCACCGGGGAGGATATCAAAATGTCAATCACAGTGACCACAGCGCCCTGCTGCTGGGGCGTCGATGATGTGCGCAATCCGCATCTGCCGGACTGGCGGCGGGTGCTCGATGAAGCGGCGGCGGCGGGTTATGGCGGGCTGGAACTCGGGCCCTATGGCTATGTGCCGCTGGATGTGCCGACCGTTTCGCGGGAGTTGGCGGCGCGCGGGCTCTATATCGTGGCGGGCACGATCTTTGACGATCTGGTGGCGTCCGGAAACCGCGAAAATCTCTTGCGCCAGACCCGCGAGATCTGCGCGCTGATCACCGCCCTGCCGCGGCCGCCGCGCGTACCGGGCCAGCGCTATGACGCGCCCTATCTGACGGTGATGGACTGGGGTCACGACGTGCGCGACTTCGCGGCGGGTCATGGCGACCGCGCACCTCGGCTCGACCCGGCCGCCTGGGCAGGCATGGTGGCGAATATCCGCGCCATTGCCACGGTGGCCCGGGATGAATTTGGCGTGCGCGCAGTGATCCATCCCCATGCCGGGGGCTATATCGAATTTGCCGATGAGATCGCGCAGATCGCCGCTGATATCCCCGCCGATCTGGCTGGCTTCTGCATCGACACCGGCCATACGCTCTATGCCGGAATGGATCCGCTGGCGGTGCTCGCGACCTATTGGGACCGCATCGATTACATCCATTTCAAGGATATCGACCGCGCGGTCTTTGACCAGGTGATGGGCGAGACCATCCGGTTCTTCGAGGCCTGCGCCCAAGGCGTGATGTGCCCGATCGGTCAGGGGGTCATCGACTATCCGGCGATCCATGCTTTCCTGCGCGCCAAGGGTTATGGCGGGTTCATCACCGTCGAACAGGAACGCGACCCGCGCAACGCCGGGGGCTCGCTCGCCGATGTGAAACTCTCGCGCGATTATCTGCACTCGGTCGGCTTCGGGCCTGCCGCTATTTCTGCAAACTCCGAGGTGACAGCATGATCCATGGTGACCGTCTGACGAAATCCACCCTGCGCTGGGGCATGGTTGGCGGCGGCAAGGGCAGCCAGATCGGCTATATCCACCGCTCGGCCGCGACCCGTGACCGCTATTTCGAGCTGGTCGCCGGGGCCTTTGACCTCGATCCGGCGCGCGGCCGGGCCTTCGGCGCAGAGCTGGGCCTTAATCCCGCGCGCTGCTATCCGACCTATGTCGAGATGTTCGCCGCCGAAGCTGCCCGCGCCGACGGTATCCGCGCGGTGTCGATTGCCACGCCGAACAACACCCATTACGCCATCACCAAGGCGGCGCTGGAGGCCGGGATCCATGTGGTCTGCGAAAAGCCGCTGACCTTCACCACTGCCGAGGCGCTGGAGTTGCAGGCGCTGGCCGCGGCGCGTGGGCTGATTGTCGGCGTGACCTACGGCTATTCCGGGCATCAGATGATCGAAGAGGCCGCCCGGCTTGTCGCCGAGGGCGTGCTGGGCGAGATCCGGCTGGTGAACCTGCAATTTGCCCATGGCTTCCACAATGAGGCGGTGGAGCTGGCCAATCCGGCGACGCGCTGGCGGGTCGATCCGAAATTCGCCGGGCCGTCCTATGTGCTGGGCGATATCGGCACGCATCCGCTTTATCTCTCCGAGGTGATCTGCCCCGATCTGAAGATCAAACGCCTGCTTTGCGCGCGGCAAAGCTTCATCGCCTCGCGCGCGCCGCTCGAAGATAATGCGATGACGCTGATGGAATATGAGGGCGGCGCCTTTGGCACGGTCTGGTCCTCGGCGATCAATGCCGGGTCGATGCATGGCCAGAAGGTGCGGATCGTTGGCGCCCGCGCCTCGCTGGAATGGTGGGATGAACAGCCGAACCAGTTGCGGCTGGAGGTGCAGGGCGAGCCGGTGAAGATCCTCGAGCGCGGTATGGGCTATCTCAACCCGGCGAGCCTTGCCGATGACCGCATCGGCGGCGGCCACCCCGAGGGCCTGTTCGAGGCCTGGGCCAATCTCTACTACCGCTTCGCCCTCGCGATGGAGGCACAGGACGCGGGCAGCCCGGAACGGGTGGCGGGGCTGCGCTATCCGGGGATCGAGGCCGGAGTCGAGGGCGTGCGCTGGGTGGAGAATTGCGTGCGTTCTGCCGATCAGGGCGGGGTCTGGGTCGATTACGCCTGACCCCGCGCGCGACAGGATCGGTCAGCCGGGGCGCGTCGCCCCGGCGCCGTGCATTGAGGGAGGAAGTTAGTTGAAATCATTGTTGTTGGGCACGGCACTGGCCGTGATTGCGCTGCCTGCTCTGGCGGATACCCGGATCGGTGTGGCGATGACCTCGTTCGACAATCCGTTCCTGACCATCCTGCTGGACGGGATCAAGGCCGAGGCGGCAGGTCATGACGGGCTTGAGCTGGTGCTGGAGGATGCACAGCTTGATGTCGCGCGGCAGATGAACCAGGTGCAGAACTTTATCGCCAATGGCGTCGATGCGATCATCGTCAATGCGGTGGATGGCTCGGCGACCCCGGCGATGACCGCGCTGGCGCTGGAGGCGGGGATCCCGCTGGTCTACGTGAACCACCCGCCGGCCGAGGAAAAGGCGATGCCCGCCGGCACCGCCTTTGTCGGCTCGAACGAGGTCGACAGCGGCACGATGCAAACTCAGGCGGTCTGCGCGATGTTGGGCGGCCAGGGCAAGGTGCTGGTGCTGATGGGGCCGCTGGAGAACGAGGCCTCTCTGGTCCGGACCAAGGATATCGAGGATGTCATCGCCACGCCGGACTGCGCGGGCCTGCAGATCGTCGACAAACAGGTTGGCAACTGGAACCGGACGCAGGGCGCGGATCTGACGACCAACTGGGTGACCTCGGGTGTCGAATTTGACGCGATCATCGCCAATAACGACGAAATGGCGATCGGCGCGATTCAGGCGCTGAAATCCGCGGGCCGGGCCATGGACAGCGTGGTGGTGGCCGGGATCGATGCGACGCCGGATGGTCTGGCGGCGATGGCGGCCGGGGATCTGGATGTGACCGTGTTCCAGAACGCCACCAAACAGGGCGCCGTGGCCCTACAAAGCGCCCTTGCCATGGCCGGGGGCGAGACCGTGCCGGGCACCATCTGGGTGCCCTTCGAGCCGGTGACCGCGGCGAATATCCACGATTATCAGTGAACCGATGCGGGCACCGCGCCCGCATCCCTTAGGGAGGAGACCCTGATGCGCATAGCCATCGACCCGTTCATGCACCGGCACCTGCCGTTGGAAGAGCTGCCCTACAAGGTGAAGGAACTTGGCTTCGACTGGATCGAAATGAGCCCGCGCGGCGATTTTCTGGAATGGTTCAAGGCGCCGCGGGTGTTCCCGGACCGGCTCCAGAGCTTCAAGAAGGCGCTGAAAGGGGCCGAAGTCGGCATTGCCAGCCTGCTGCCGATGTACCGCTGGGCCTCGAATGACGAGACCGAGCGGCAGGCGGCGGTCAAGCATTGGAAACGCGCGATCGAGATTGCCGTCGAGCTGGGTGTTGACACGATGAACTCGGAATTCGGCCGCGGTCCGCATCCGGACAAGGGCTCGTGCTATTGCTGCCATACCGGCTCGATGATCGAAGCCTGCGAGGATGCCTGGTGGCGCTCGATGGAAGAGCTGGTGCCGATTTTCGAGCGCGAGGGGATCCAGTTGAACGTCGAACCCCACCCCGAGGATTGGTGCGAGACGCTGCAACCGGCGCTCGACATCATCCGCACGGTGAATTCGAAGAATGTGAAATTCCTCTATTGCGCGCCGCATACCTTCTATTTCGGCGATGACACCAAGGCGATGCTGCGCGAGGCCAAGGATGTGCTGGCGCATGTGCATGTCGGCGATACGTTCAACCACAAGGCCAGCTCGGGGCTGCGTTATATCCTGAACCCGCCGGGCACACAGGCGCGGGTGCATCAGCATCTGAACATCGGTCAGGGTGAAGTGCCATGGGACGATTTCTTCGGCACGCTGGCCGAGATTGGCTTTGACGGCATCATGACCGCCTGTGTCTTTGCCTGGGAAGACAAGGCCGATCAGTCGGGCAAATTCATGCGCGCCGAAATGCAGCGCTATATCGATCAGAATTGGCCGAAGCGTTGAGATTGGACCTTGGCCTGCGCCCCGAGAATGGGCTCGAGCCAAGGGCGGTAGTGCAGAATTCGCCGTTGCAGCCTATGCGCGAGGCTCGGGCAGCCTCCCGACCTTTGCGACCACGATCGGGGTGAGCGCTGCGCCCCGTAGCAGCAGGTCGGCATGATGTTATGTCGGCAGATGCCAACCCCACGGCAATTAGACTGATGCCGCGCCCGTTCGCGCCTTGCAGCGACATTCTAGCGGTCTGCAACATGTGGCGCGAAGGGCGGCAAGCGGTCTGTTGGCGGTGCGGCATCGAGCTAGAAAAAACCAAAAAAATAGCCACTCGCGCAATACGCATCGAAAGGCAGCGCTAAGCTCGCCGGAACAGAGCAAGCCGCCGCGCCAGCTGCGGTGCGGGAAGCCGCACGGTCGGATCGTCACGCCAGAGTTCTAGCGCCGCCGCCAAGATGTCGTCGCCGCAGAGTGCCAACCGCTTGAGTTCATCGATCACCCATAGCACACCATGCACGCGGCGACCGTCATCCGCCGCCACGCCGCGCAAGAGCCCGTCCCCGGTCAAGAGGATCGCGCCATCGTGGCAGCGTGTCGTGACGAGGCAGAAGCAGTCATTGGCAGAAAGCTTCGGGATGGTGGCCTTAACCGCGAAGGCCTCGGCCACCCGTTCGGGCGGCAAATCGAAGATCGCGATTCCGGCATCCAGCACCGCCCATTCCTGTGGGGTGAACCGGATCAGTTCGGATTCCCGAACGGGTAAGGGGATCACCAGCCGGTAGGGGAGCCGCACCAGCAGATGCAGAAGCCGCGCTTTGCGAAGGTCGATGAGACAGGAAGCGTCATTGACGACGACGATGGGAGTTTCGTTCTGGGTCACTGGTCACGCGGCCCCCGCATTTCTTCCTCGATCTTGGCGAGGGGAACCTTGAGAAGCTGCGCCGCGCGCACAGGCGAAATCATCTCTTCGGCGAGCGCCCGATAGACCAGCCGCTCAAAGCGGAGCGGTTTCTCGAATGCGCCGAGACCCTGCCCGTCTTCAATCGGAGAAGGCTCACCGGTTCGCCAGGCGCGGGCATAGGTGCGGAACGCATAATCGACGATCGCTTCCGGCAGCAATCCGACATCACGCAATCGCATCAACATGGCTGCCGCCGACATCCCGTAGAACCGCTTCAGCCGGATCAGCTCGTGATAGGTGATCCCGTGCCGACCTTCGCCGACTTCTTTGCGCAGATGATCGGCGGGCGCGAGGAAGGCTCCCGCGAAGCGGTGCATCGCCTTTTCGAGCTTCATGCTGGCCGGATTGGCCACGTCCTTGATGACACGATGCGCCAGCTCGTGCGCGAGGTTGAATCGCTTGCGCTCGATATTGGTGCGGCTTGAGATCACCACAACTTCAGTATCTGGCTTGCCGCCGGTGCGCTTCACGGCACAGGCCAGCCCATCGAACCGCTCCGGAAGGTCCGCCTCGATCACCTTGACCCCCTTCTTTTCAAGAAGATCGGTGATGCTGGGGATAGGATCGTTTCCGAGCTCCCATTTGCGCCGCAACTCCCGTGCCTTGTGTTCGATTTCGTCGGGCGAGCCTACGGCATCGCACCGAACCTCCACGAACGGATCGGCAGTCTCTTCGAGGCCGAGAATGTCTTCGACGGCGAGGTAGTCTTCCAGCTTCTCGATCACGAGAGCTTCGGCATGGGCGCGGTCCTTGGCCGAGGTTCCGGAATGCTTCCGAAACTCGACGCCGGACAATTCCGCGACCTGGCCACTCATCAGAAAGTCGAGCGATACGCCGAGGGCTTTGCCAAGGCCGACGAGGACCGAAGAGGAGGGCATCATCTTGCCGCCCTCGTATTTGCTGATCGCTTGGGCGGAAACGGGCGGGGAGACGCGTTCCGACAGGGCTTGCAACGACAGTCCCGCCCTCTTTCTTGCCAGCTTCAGCCGATCCGCGAACATGCCATCTCTCCCTTTGGCTTGTTGGTTGATAAACGCATTTTCTTATGATATATATAAACACCAAGTTGCAAAATTGTCAACCGAAATCAACACATGAGGTCCGAAATGTCTAAGAAAAATCAGCATGTTGTGCCGCATCAGAGCGGTTGGGCAGTGAAGGGGGCAGGCAATGAGCGTGCGTCTTCCGTCCACGGCACGCAGCGTGAGGCCATAGCGGCCGCGCGTGAAACCGCCATGCGCCAGGGCAGCGAGATGCTGATCCATGGCGAGAACGGCCGCATCCGCGAACGCAACACCTACGGGGCGGACCCCTTCCCGCCGAAGGGCTAAGGAGCACTAACCGATGAAGTTCGAGATGAAGATCAACGGCCGCAAGGTCACGTCGGCCAGCCAGATCGAGTGCGAGCTGACGAAGGCGGCGAAGCACGCCGTCGAAGAGAGCATCCGCAAGGCGGCAGGGCCGGGCGTCCGGATCAAGAAGACGCGCGAGGGCTACATCGCAGAAGGTTCGCCGGATCAGATCGACCGGTTGACCCGTCGTCTTCGCTGAGTGCGTCAAGATATGGTGGCAATAACACAGAAACCCCCGCTACACTTTGTGTAACGGGGCCGGTTTTGTTAAGATTGAGCCGCAAGGGCCGAGTCTTTGGCTCTTCCGTTCAGGGAAGAGAACGGAGCGCGACTTTCTTGGTTCGTTCCAGGAGGAGTAACTATGGCTAGCGCCCGCCCCCTTCGACGCGATATTGCGGTCGAACACCCCTTGTTCCGGCTATTCAAGGACTTGCCGGGCGACTACCTGGCCGAGGAGTTCCTCGCCCATATCCGCACGACCGGCGCGCCGGAAAGTTTCCCAGGCATCCATCCAGGACCGCTCGCCAAGACCGAGCCCTTCCGCAAGCTGGCCGCATTCAGCATCGACCGCATTAAGCGTCCGGACGCCGACATGGCGTATTGTCCGATGTGCCATCAGCCCAACAAGTACCTCGAAGGGGCGTTCGTCTATCTAACCGACCTGAGGGCGGTTGCTGCCATCGGCCACGAATGCGCCGCTATGGAAAACCGCGCCGCCGCCGACAAGGACTATCGCGCTCGCCGCGATCAGCGCGCCGAGGAGGATTATCTTCTCGCCAACCTGCCCCATGTCTCGCGCAAGATGGACGCCATCCGCGCGGTTCGACCCGCCGCCGCTGAAGCCCTTCGGGTGTTTCGCCTCTTGCGGAAAGACGCCCCAGATGCCGTTCGCCAGCTTCGCGCCATCAAGCAGAAGGGGGCACGCCTGACCGTCGCTGAGACCATCGACGCCAAGCTGGCCGAGATCGGCCCGTCCGGCTTCAAAGGGTCGAGCGGGAAGCAGACGCGCGACGCCGTGTTCGGCGTCCTTGCCGGAACCACAGCCGTCATCAACGACTACAATCCCATGGCCGAGCTGAACCGCATTGAGACGGTCTTGAAGGTTTTCCCCGAGTGTGGCTCCGAGGACGACGCCCTCGAAGCTATCTGCCAGATGACGGATGCCGAGCGCAAATGGGCCGCGACCCGCCTTCGGCAGACGGACAGCGACTTCCGAAAATTCCAGGCGAGGATGGCTGATTTCTGCGCGTTCTTCACCGCCGAGAACATCGCCCGCATCGATGCCTGGACCCAACACCCCGAGCATCCGTCCCGATGCCGGATCAAGCGAGCAGAGCAGCGAGGATCAGTGATCCTATCGATTTCAAGTTACGAGGATCGGTTTCGCGCCGTCATTGCACCGGACATCGAATCCTACCGTGCTGAAGAATGGCCTTTCGCAGACACATGAGCCTTGAGGTTGCACCGTGATCCGTTCTGTGGAGATGGCGCGCTTAAACATGTTCTGCAGATCGGGTATTGGGGGAGGTTTCCTTTCCCCTAGCAATTCATCTCATTTGCTGACCGCCAAAAGCTTGATTTCTGACAGTTCCGCTCCGCATCAGTACAATGGTGATAAGGAACTCGCTGCGGCGCCAGTCGAGCGGCGGTTAAGGGGAGCGCCGCCGCGCAGCATTCTGCGTGGTTGACAGGCAGCAATGGGCCGACCGCGATGGCGCGGCCGTCATCTTCGCGATGGGCGTAGAGCGGACACTCTGTGTCGGCATGTGACACGCACTCCGCGACCACCACCACTACTGCGGCCATTAGCCTGACTAATGCCTACCTCAAGATCATTCTCCTTTGCGCCGTATCGCTCGCGGGCATAATCCTGAGCGAAAGGCAAAGGTTGCGACGCCGAGACGCCGCAACATCGCAGCAAAGGAGAGCCGCGCATGGGCGTCCGTTTCAGGCTAGAGGGCATTTATACGCCCGTGATCACGCCCTTCTTCGCGGATGGCTCGATCGACTTCGACTCTTTGGCAGAATTGGTGGACCGCCTCGCCGACGCAGGCGTTCACGGGTTGATTTCGGGCGGCTCTACCGGAGAGAACTATGCCGAGACGATCGAGGAACGGCTGCAGATCGCACGCTTCGTGGTCGAGCGCGCCAAGGGCCGGATGCCGGTCTTCATCGGCACGGGTGCGATGCGCACGCCGGATTCCATCGCACTGGCGACCGGCGCACGCGAAATGAATGCCGACGGCATTCTCCTCGGCACGCCGCCCTATTCGGTGCCCACGGAACGCGAGAACGCGCTGAATGCGCTGGCCATTGACCGCGCCGCTGACCTGCCGATCATTCTCTACAACTACCCCGGCCGGATGAGCGTCGAGATGGGGCGCGACTTCCTTGACCGCGTCGGCCGGTCGCAGAACGTCATCGGCATCAAGGAAAGTTCGGGCGACATCAACCGCGTTCATCTGCTGGCGCGCGATTATCCGCATATCCAGATGTCCTGCGGCATGGACGACCAGGCGCTGGAATTCTTCGCATGGGGCGCGCAAAGCTGGATCTGCGGCGGGTCGAACTTCCTGCCCGAAGAACATATCGCGCTGTGGGAGACCTGTGTGGTCAAGGGCGATTTCGCTAAGGGTCGCCGCATCATGTCGGCCATGCTCCCCTTGATGGCCGTGTTGGAACAGGGCGGAAAGTTCATCCAATGCATCAAGCACGGGGTCGAGGTCACGGGCATAAAGGCCGGACCGATGCGCCCGCCGCTGAAAGGGCTGAACAAGGAAGAAAAGCGCGAGCTTGAGCAGGTAATCCGCACGCTCAAGACCACCGTCCAAGCGATCCTGAAAGGGAACTGAGCCATGTCCGACCTGCTGACGCATGAAGAATACCACGCCATTGCCGCCGCGCTGGATCTGCCGCAAAACGCATGGATCGATGGCAGCTATCGGCCCGCGATTTCGGGCAAGACATTCGAGACGGTGAACCCCGCCACCGGTGCAGTGATCGGCACCGTTGCCGCCTGCGCTTCCGCCGATGTGGACCTTGCGGTGGCGAAAGCCCGCGAAGCCTTCGAAGACGGCCGCTGGTCGCGGCTGCATCCGGGGGCGCGGAAGGATGTGCTGGTGCGACTGGCAAAGCTAATGGAGCGCAACGCACGTGAGCTCGCGGTGATGGAAAGCCTCGACAGTGGCAAGACGATCTATGACTGCGAACAGGCAGACATCCCGGAGTCGATCCATGTGATCAAATGGCATGGCGAGTTGATCGACAAGATCTACGATCAGGTTTCCCCCGCCTCGAACGATCATATCGCCATGATCCTGCGCGAAGCGGTCGGCGTGGTCGGCCTGGTGCTGCCATGGAATTTCCCGCTTCTTATGCTCGCCTGGAAAATCGGCCCCGCGCTGGCGGCGGGTTGCTCGGTCGTGGTGAAACCCGCCGCCGAAACCTCGCTCACAGCACTTCGTCTTGCCGAACTCGCCGCCGAGGCGGGCCTGCCGCGCGGCGTTCTGAACATCGTCACGGGCAGCGGGTCCGAAGTGGGCGAACCCCTCGGACGCCACCCGGATGTGGACATGGTCTCTTTCACCGGATCGACCGTAACAGGGCGCCGCTTCCTGCATTACGCGGCCGACAGCAACCTCAAGGAAGTGGTCCTTGAACTCGGCGGCAAGAACCCCTGCATCGTGCTCGACGATGCCGAAAACCTCGACGCGGTGGCGGCGCATGTCGTCAATGGGGCTTTCTGGAACATGGGGCAGAACTGTTCCGCCGCCTCGCGCCTTATCGTCCAGCGCGGCATCAAGGACCGTCTGCTGAGCAAGATCGCAGAACATGCCCGCGAATGGGTGGTGGGCGACCCGCTGAACCCCGAGGTGCGGGTGGGCGCGCTGGTGTCCAAGGCACATTTCGCCAAGGTGTCGGGCTACCTTTCCGCCGCCGCCAAGGAAACCGTGGTGATGGGCGGCAAGATCGTGGCCGAAGGCTTTGTGGAACCGACCGTGGTCGAAGTGGCCGGCAATGCCTCGGTCCTCGCCAAGGAAGAAATCTTCGGGCCGATCCTGACCGTGATTCCGGTGAGTAGCTTCGAAGAGGCCATCGCCGTCGCCAACGACACAGAATACGGCCTCGCCGCCTCGATCTTCACGTCCAACGGCAAGCGGGCCCTTCGCGGCGCGCGGATGCTGCGGGCGGGCACCGTGACGGTGAACAGCTTCGGCGAGGGCGACATCACGACGCCTTTCGGTGGCTACAAGCAATCGGGCTTCGGCGGGCGTGACAATTCGATCCATGCACATGATCAATACACGCAGCTGAAGACAATCTGGCTCGATCTGGCCGATACCAGTGACAGCGAAATCGACTGAGGTCCCAATGGCTCTGCGCAAGGTTGCCCGACTGCCCGTACATACCGGTCCGGCAGGATGGAATTCGGTCCTGCCGCCCGCTGCCCCCTATCCCAGGCAGCAGGGGGATGTGACCTGTGACATTGCCATCGTCGGCGCAGGTTTCGCGGGCCTTTCCGCTGCCCGCCACCTCTCGATGAGCGATCCGTTGCTGACGGTATGCATCCTTGATGCGGGGCGCGTGGCCGAAGGTTCGGCGGGGCGCAATTCCGGCTTCATGATCGACCTGCCACATGAGCTGACCAGCGCCGACTATGCCGGAGCGGGCGAGGCGCATGACCGCATGCTGACCCGCCTGAACCGTCAGGCCATCGACTTTGCCGAAGATGTCGCACGAGAATACGCCCTGCCTGCCGGATATTTCCAGCGCTGGGGCAAGATCAACGGCGCGGCATCGCGCGTGGGCGAACAGGCGAACCGCACCTATGCCGACCACCTTTCGGCGCTGAACGAACCGCACGAGATCTACGACGCGCAGTCCATGCGCGAGGTGACGGGGACCAGCTACTATTCCAGCGGTCTTTACACCCCCGGTACCGCACTCATCCAGCCTGCGGGCTATATCCGTGGTCTGGCGGCAGGCCTCGCCTCGCGCGGGGTGAAGGTTTTCGAATCCTCGCCTGTTACCGCCTATGAAAGCAAAGCTGCGGGCTGGGTTCTGACCACACCCAAAGGCCGCGTGAGCGCTTCGCGGGTGATCCTCGCCAACAACGGCCATCTGGAAAGCTTCGGCTTCAAACGTGGTCAGCTCATGCACATCATGCTGAACGCCTGCATGACCGAAGAAATCCCCGACCACCTGCTGCGCGGTCTTGGCGGCCAAGAGACATGGGGTCTCACCCCGTCCGACCCGATGGGCGCGACCGTGCGCCGCATCTCCACCGCGCAAGGCGGCAACCGTATCGTCATCCGGCAGGGCGCCTATTACCGCCCGACGATGCAGACGAGCGGCGGTGATCTCACCCGGGCAGAGGCGAAAATGCGCGCCAAGTTCGACGCCCGTTTCCCCACTCTGCGCGGCGTGAAATTCGAAACTGCATGGTCGGGCCACCTGTGCCTGACGAAAAATGCCGTATCGGTCATGCGAGAATTGGAACCTGGCCTTTACGCCGCCTGCGTGCAGAACGGCCTTGGCACCACCCGTGGCACGTTGACGGGCATCGGAGCCGCCGACCTCGCCCTTGGCCGGACCAGCGAGATCACCCGTTTCTTCCTTGCCGAAGCCGAGCCTGCGCGCCTGCCGCCACACCCATTCGACACCGTCGGCGCAAATGCCTATCTTCGCTGGAAGGAATGGCAAGCAAGGGCCGAATGATGAGACCGGTTCGCCGCAGACACCTCCCCTCGCTCGGCGCGCTCGCCACCTTTGAGGTGGCGGCAAAACACCTTAGCTTCACGCTGGCGGCGAAGGAACTCAACATCACCCAAGGGGCGGTCAGCCAGCAGATACGCGTCCTGGAAAAAGCGCTGGAACTGCCGCTCTTCGTGCGTAAGCACAACGCGCTGGAGCTGACGGCGGCGGGAAGTGACCTCTACACCGCCGTATCGGCGGGGCTCGACACCATCAGTGCAGGCGTGGGCCTGTTGCAGCCGGACGGACAGCCCGAAACGGTAACGGTTTCTGCGACCGATGGCATGGCTGTCTATTGGCTGAAACCGCTGATCGAAAGCTTCCGCGCCGAACATCCGCAGATCGGCTTCGTCGTCCTCGCCTCCGACGAGGATAACGCCCTGCGCAACTATTCCGGCGTCGATATCGCGCTGCTGTGCGGCAACGAACGCAGCGAGGTCGGTGAGGAGTTGCATTTCCTGTTCCCCGAGGCCGCCCAACCCGTCTGTTCCCCCGGCTATCTGGCCAAGTGCGGCCCCTTTCCCGATGCCCAAAGCCTGAACCGTGCCAACCTGCTGCATCTGCACGAACGCCATTGGAGCGCCGATGCCATCGGCTGGCAGCCGCTTGGCTGGGAGGAGTGGTTCCGCGCGCAAGGCGCACGCTGGGAACGGGGCGCATCCAGCCTGTCGACGAACAAGGTCGCGCTGCTGATCGAGGCAACCTTGGCAGGCGAGGGCATCATGCTCGGCTGGCAGCACATGGTGCAAAAGCCGCTTGCCGAGGGCCGCCTCGTTATTGCCCATCCGGCTCCGGTCTCGGCCGGGCGCGGCAATTTCCTGCGCTGCGCCACCAGCGCGCTCCAACGGCCTGCGGTCGCGCGTTTCGTCGACCATCTGCTGCTCTCGCTAAAACGCTGAACGCGGGCCGGGCCCGTTCGGAAATCACGAAAATCACCAAAAAAATCAGTTACTTGCAGATTCGCGTCGGCCATTAGATGGGCTAATGCAAAACCCTGCAAAATTCTCGTTTGCCGCAGAATGGCTGAATACAGGATACCGTTAGAAGGCAAGGTTTGACGGCCTGACCACGGTGCGCCTGTCGACTGCGCCCCGCCAGACTGGAGACAGTGCGCGGTGCGCACTCCCACCAAAAAGATCGCCGGCATCCGGCGGAGGGCGCAAGCGCGCAATCCGTCCGTATGCGCACACGGTGGCACGAACCCCAACACATCCGGAGGATCCAATGCGGAAATTCATCAATGTTCTCGGCGCAACTGCCCTGGCCGCCACGCTTGCCATCCCCGCATTTGCGCAGGACGAAAAGACCATCACCATCGGCACGATGGGCTGGGAGGACCTCACCCCGATCACCGGCATCACCAAGAAGGTGCTGGAAGACAAGGGCTACACCGTCGAAGTCGAAGAATTCTCGGAATGGGGTATCGCCTTCGCCGCGCTGACCAACGGCGACGTCGACATCATGGCCAGCCAGACCGATTACGTTGCCCATGACTACTGGGTGAAGAACATGGACAAGCTCGAGAAGATCTCTCCCGTGTCGCATGGCCTCTATCAGGCGATTGCCGTCCCGTCCTACGTCACCATCAACAGCATGGACGAATTGGCGGCCAGCAAGGACATGTTTGGCGGCAAGATCATCGGCATAGAGCCGGGTTCGGGCCTGATGCGTGACGCCGCGGCTGCCGTTGAAGCATATGGCACCGGGATAGAACTGGTCGAAGGGTCGACCGCCGCGATGACTGCAGCCCTCGACTCGGCCATGTCGCGCAGCGAACCGATCGCCGTGACTGTCTGGGAACCGTCGTGGATGATGCAGAAGTATGACGTGAAGTTCCTTGCCGATCCGAAGGGCGTCTTCCCGGCGGCACAATCCTACTACTTCATCGGCACCAAGGGCTTTTCGCAAGCGAACCCCGCTCTCCGTGAGCAGCTCGCCTCGATCTACGTCCCGCTCGACGACATCACTGCCATTAACGGTGCGATGAACGCGGGCAAGACGATGGAAGAGGCCGTGGCTGATTGGACCGCTGCCCATGCCGACCTGATCTCGCGTTGGGAAGCCATCAAGTCTGAATGACACCTCGGGCCGGTCCGTCACGGGGTCGGCCCCTTCGCCTTTCCTTCCAGATGGGACAGCCCACATGACCAGCCCCGCCACCGCCACCGATGCCCCGCTGATCGAATGCCGTTCGGTCTGGAAAGTCTTCGGAGACCGCTCGCGGAATGCCATCGCCGCGATCCATGCCAAAGGCCTCGGCAAGCGCGAAGTTCTGTCTGAATTCGGCTGTGTCGTCGGCGTGCATGATGCCAGCTTCACTGTCGGCAAAGGTGAGATTTTCTGCATCATGGGCCTATCGGGCAGTGGCAAGTCCACCCTGATCCGCCTGCTCAACCGTCTGATTGACCCTTCGCTGGGCGAAGTCCTGGTGAAGGGCCGCGCGATCAACGGGCTGGGACCGCAGGAGTTGCGGGACCTTCGCGCCCATACCATCGGAATGGTGTTTCAGAACGTCGCCCTCATCCCCACCCGCACCGTGTTGGAAAACGCGGCATTCGGGCTCGAAGTGCAGGGCGTCGCCCCCGCCGAACGCCGCCGCATCGCCACCGATGCCTTGACGCGCGTCGGTCTGGGTGACTGGTTGAACCGTTATCCCCGCGAACTTTCCGGCGGCATGCAGCAGCGTGTGGGCCTTGCCCGCGCCATCGCCGCCGACCCTGAAATCATTCTGATGGACGAGCCTTTCTCGGCGCTCGACCCGCTGATCCGACGTCAGTTGCAGGACGAATTCCGCCAGCTGACCAAACAGCTCGGCAAATCTGCCGTCTTCATCACCCATGACCTGGACGAGGCGATCCGTATCGGTGACCGCATCGCGATCATGAAGGATGGTGCGATGGTGCAAACCGGCACCGCCGAAGAGATTGTGATGAACCCCGCCGACCAATATGTCGCCGACTTTGTCGCGGGCATCTCACGCATCCATCTGGTCAAGGCCGGATCTGTGATGATGCCGGTCGCCGATTTCTCCGCCGCCCCGGTTTCGGCGCTGGCTACCACGGGCCTCGATGCCGACATTGACCGGCTGATCCACCTCGTCCTCGCCTCGGACCATCAGGCCGTCGCGGTTGTGGAAGGTGGCGAAATCCGCGGCATTGTGACGGCCCGCACCTTGCTCGAGGGGCTGAAGGGCGACGCCGCCCCTGCTCCGCAGGAGGCGTAAAATGGACCTGACCGTTTGGACCAAGGCCTTCGATGCCGCGATCGACAACGGCATGGCGTGGGCGACAGATCATGGCGGGATCGTTTTCGACATGATCCGTGCCGCGCTTGAAACTGCGTTTGACGGGCTGACCGACGGCTTCCTATTCCTGCCCTTTTGGCTGACAGCCCTTCTGATCGGGGCGATCGCTGCCCGCAGCCTCGGCTGGGCAGCTGGCATCGCCGCGACCCTCGGGCTCTGCCTTTGCCGCGTCATGGGGCTGTGGGGGGCGACGGTGGAAACCATGTGCCTCGTGCTCGTTTCGGTCATTCTGGCCGTCCTGGTCGGCTTGCCGCTGGGCGTCTGGGCAGGCTACAGCCCGCGCCTGGCGCGGATCGTCGACCCCCTGCTTGACCTGATCCAGACGCTGCCACCCTACATCTACCTGCTGCCCTCTATCGCCTTCCTCGGCTACGGCCCCGCCACGGCGATTGCGGCAACTCTCATCGTCTCGCTACCCCCTGTCATCCGCCTCTGCGCCCATGGCTTCCGCATGACCCCCGTCGAATTCGTCGAACTGGGCGAGGCAACGGGGGCAAAGCCGCTGGACGCCTTCCTGAAAATCCGCGTTCCCTTCGCCCTGCCCAGCATCATGGCGGGCATCAACCAGAGTCTGATGATGGCCTTTGGCATGGTGGTCATCGCGGGCATCGTCGGCTCGGGCGGACTGGGCGAAACGATCTACGGCGCGGTTCGCAAGCTCGACATCGCGCTGTCGGTCAACGCGGCCATCGCCATCGTGATCCTGACCATTATAATCGACCGCATCAGCCAGGCTGCCGGCAGCCGTGACGGAGGCAAGCCATGAAAGAAAAAGCGCTTCTATCACCAGGCGCAGTTGTCGCCCCCGCCATTGACTGGCTGAACACCCATGCCCATGGCGTCTTCCGGGCCATCAGCACGGGCGTCGAAGCCATCCTTGCACATGCCGAGGCTTTGCTGACCCTGCTGCCAGAACCCGTGATGGCGGCTATGATCATCGCACTGGTCTTCTGGCGGCTGGGGGCGCGTCTGGCGCTTCTTGCAACTGGATGTCTTGCTGTTTCAATCCTCTCCGGCCTCTGGGTCGAAACGATGCAGACCGTTTCGCTCGTCACGCTGTCGGTCGGTGTCGCCGTTCTGGTTGCTTTCCCCCTCGGCGTCCTTGCCGGCAAGCGCCCAAAGCTCGAAGCCACACTGCGCCCGATCCTCGACCTTATGCAGACCGTCCCGCCTTGGGTCTATCTGATCCCCGCGGTGATGATCTTCAGTCTCGGCAAGGTGCCTGCCCTGCTGGCCACGGTGATCTATGGCATCCCGCCCATGATGCGCCTGACCACGCTTGCCTTCAAACAGCTGCCGCGCGACCTGATTGAACTCGGAGCAGCCACAGGCGCGACCCCGTGGCAGACCCTGACCAAGATCGAGGTTCCGGCCGCCCGCAAGACCCTGCTGATTGGCCTGAATCAGTGTATCCTTTTGTCCCTCGCTATGGTCGTCCTCGCCGGACTCGTTGGCGCTGGCGGGCTAGGGGCCGAGGTCACACGCGGCCTTACTCGCATGGAAATGGGCCTCGGCCTGCGTTCCGGCCTCTCGATCGTCGCCGTGGCAATCTTCATGGACCGCATCACCCGCCGCGCTTTCGGCTGAACCTGTAGGACGGAACCTTCAGTGACGCCGGTGCGGTTCCAGCCTTGCACGCGCTGCCAATGCGGCTTGTGGTGGCCATCGGCCTGAGCACGACCGATGGATCGGACGGACTTCCGATGCGTAGGCGCCGCACGATCTGCGTGATCACAACCGCATCCGGGCACGACTGCCCTCGGGCTGACATTATCGCTGGGAGTTCAATCGGCAAGGTCGGGAAATGCGCCTCGACGTTCCCGGACGGCTGATCCTCGACGAAGGCGACCTCATGCGTCAGGCGGCATTGGCCGACGCAGTCCTCGTCTGCCTGTCGGAAACTGCGGTTGCGGCTGACCTCGGAAGCGGCGCGCTGGTTGAAGTTCTGGCTGACTTGGCTCCCGGCGAAAGAGCGGCTGTGCCTCTATTGTCCGGGTCATCGGCATGTGTCGGCAAAGCTCACCGCCTTCACCGAGGTATTGTGAGAGTTCAGTCGACAACCGACCGGACGCGCTGATCGGGTGGCGTTGATCAATAGGGCCATTCATGCCGCGCTGCAGCAAGGCGACTTTGCGCCCATCTTGGACAATGCGGCGTAAATGACTACACATTGGCGTATGTCGATGATCCAAGACCTGGAACAAATAGTCACAATGGTCCTGCCGGCCGACCCCAGCTTCCGATTGATCGGACGCGAGGCGTTGGAGTGGCACATCACCCAAGCCCGGCAGAGTGCACTCGCCGACTCGAAGGATGAATTCCTGCTTTCCCTGATGCGCCTTTTGGCACTTCCGGGGAACGGGCATACGCGCCTGATCCCGAACGATGCCATCTTGGTTCTCCCTCTAAGGTTCGCAACCATTGGCACCACTGTTCGCGTGCTCGACGCAACGTCAGATTTTTCCGCGGCGATCGGGGGCGAACTGATATCCAGCAACAGTGTTCCGGCAGGGCATTGTTGCGGAACTCTGTCTGCGAAGGATTCACATTGTGAATGCATGCGGTTTGACGGGGTGCATGAGCAAGCCTGTACCCGCCCGCTACCGCACGACGAATTGGTCCAGCTATACGGCTTCGCTTCGCAAGCGCGGGTCGCTGCTGATCTGGCTGGACAAGGAGATGACCTGGCTCGCGCCGCATGACGGCAGCCCCGGTCGCCCCGCGTTGTTCTCGGATGCGGCGATCCAGTTCTGTCTGACCATCAAGGTCTTGTTCAAGCTGCCGCTCCGGCAAACGACCGGGATGGTTGCCAGCCTGCTGAAGTTGGCGGGACTGGACTGGGCGGTGCCGGACTACACGACCCTGTGCCGTCGGCAGAAGACGCTCGCCGTTCAGATCCCGTATCGGCGCGCCGATGGCCCCCTAAACCTGCTGGTTGACAGCACCGGCATCAAGTTTCCCGGCGATGGAGAGTGGCAGGCGCGCAAGCACGGTGTTCAGAGCCGTCGTCAATGGCGCAAGGTGCATCTGGCCATGGATGCCGCCACGTCTGACATCCGCGCCGTGGCATTCACTCCCAGCAGCGATGGTGACAGTCCTATCTTGCCGGAACTGCTCAACCAGATCCCCGAGGGCGAAGAGATCGGCACCGTGAGCGCCGATGGCGCATATGACACGCGCCGCTGCCACGCCGCCATCATCGACCGTCAGGCCACGCCGATCATCCCTATCGGCAAAAACGGTCGGCCGCGGAAAGAGGACTGCCCGGCGGCAATCACCCGAAACGAAACCCTTCGCGCAACCCGGCACTATGGCAGGGCCCTCTGGAAGCGATGGACCGGATACCATGTCCGAAGCCGGATCGAGGCGAAAATGCGGTGCCTCAAGGCCTTCGGCGAGTGCATCGCCGCACGAGACCCGGACCGACAAACCGCCGAAATCCAGGTCCGCATCGCCCTCATCAACCGCTTCAATGCGCTCGGCACCGCTGAGATCGTCCGCGTGGCATGACGCCGACGGGGAAAGGGGACATCATGCCTCAGGCATGAGTTGCGCAACAACGCCGATACGAGCGTATGCTGAACAAAACTTCTCCCTGCACAAGCGCCCGCAGCGTGCGTCCAGAGCGTCCAGCCGACCACCAACCCCGCAAATGCGATGAATGGCCGGTTCGGTGATTTTGCAGAGAAGAAGTTGTGAGATGATGATTGCCTGCTATGGGCCGGGGTTACTCCGTCAGATCATCCAGACTCACGCCAAGCGCATCGGCTAGAGCGCGCAATGTTGCGATCGAGCCCTGCTTTCGGCCGGTCTCGATTTCGGCCACAGTGACCCGCTTCACGCCCGATTTCTCGGCCAGCGCCGCTTGGGTCAGCCCGCGCAGATCGCGGTAAACGCGCAAGGCGCTTTCGCCATTCAGCAGGCGGTTCGCATAGTTCGCCGGTATCAATTCGTCCTCACCCGCCGCAAGCCGCGCCTTGGCGCGGTCATAGCTCTGCAGGTCGGCCAGATCCTCCGCAGCTGCCCGCAGGCGGTCATATTCTTCGCGCGGGATCGTCACCATCTCGTTCATCTCAAACCCCTTTAGTCGTAGACGCCGCCGCGCGGCCCGATATCGAGAATGGCCAGAACATTGCCGTGATCATCCATGATCACCCGCCAATCCCCCACCCTAAGCCGAATACCCTCCCGGCCTTTCAAGGGCTTCACATTATTGGCCTGCGAGTTCGGGTCTTCCGCGTAAGCTTCGATCTTGGCGCGGATCAGCGCAGCGGTATTCGAGGGCATCCGCCGCAAGGCCTTGATCGCGGCTTTCGTATAGCTGATCTGCTTCATGATGTAGCTTTAAGCGACATTTCGGCAAAAAGCAAGCGCAATGTCGCCCTGCGCGACATGCCTGACCGACGGGCGCCGGCCAGGCAAAGCTCACAGCTCAATCCCTTCCGACAACGTCAGCGCATCTTCCAGATCGACGCCCAGATACCGAACAGTGCTGTCCATCTTGGTGTGGCCCAGGAGCAGCTGCACGGCGCGAAGATTTCCGGTCTTCTTGTAGATCTGCGCAACCTTCGTTCGCCGCATCGAATGCGTGCCATAGGCACTGGGCTCGAGCCCGATCGAAAGAACCCAGTCGCGCATGATCCGGGCATGTTGACGCGTCGAGAGGTGGGGGCTGGCGTGAACGCGGCTTGGCCAGAGGTATTCGCTGCCGATCATTTCGGGATCCTTGATCCACCGTTCCAGTGCTAGGCGCGTGGTTTCGGTAATCTCGAAGCGGACGGGTTTTCGGGTCTTGCTCTGGGTCACCGAAGCGCGTTCCTTGACGTGACCGGCGGCATAGACGTCGTTTACCCTGAGACCGACCAGATCGCAGCCCCTGAGTTTGCTGTCGACGGCCATGTTGAACAGGGCAAGGTCGCGCCGATTGTCGGCCAATTCAAGCCGTACGCAGATGGACCAGACGTGTTTTGGCAGAAGTGGAAGCTTTTGGCCGATGATGCGGCCCTTGTTCCACGGCGCGCGGGCCGGGCGAAGAGCGGGTAAGGTTTCAATGGTCATGACAGTACTCCCATCCGCCACGCCCACCACGTCATCGGCTCCGCCGATCCGGAAGTGTAGCACCGATCCTTCTGCCCCTTCGATCCCTCGCGCAGGGCGGAAACCAGCCTGACCGCAGTGCAGACTCAGGGCCGCCGCAATCTTAAGAAGCAGCCTTTCGTTGGGTTTATAGTGAAAAGCCCGCCCATGATGTGATGTGGGTGGATCGTCAGAACGCCGCGAAATCTTTGCAAGTACCGGATAAGGCACAAGCCGCCAATCTCTTGCCCATTTCGGTCAAAACCGGAATTGCGGTCCGGCATGGTCCCGCCAATCCGCCAGCCGATCCAGTGTTCGCCGCTCCTGATCGCATTCCAGCACGAAGGGCGGCAGGAAGTTCGCCGCCGGGGCCAGTTCCGCCAATGTGTCGAGCAGGCCGCCGGTGCCTAAGCCACCATGGGTGAGGAAGGGGGCGATGGTCTTGCCGGTCAAGTCATGGCGGGTCAAAAAGCTGCGCATGGGGGCGGGCATGGTACCGTCCCAGACGGGGGAACCCAGGAAGACCGTCTCAAAGCGTGCCAGATCCTCAAGATGTTCGGCCAGTTTCGGTGTGGCGCGGGCGTCCTGTTCGGCGCGGGCCTGCGATACATGGGCCTCGTAATCTTCGGGGTAAGGTTCGGCGGTGCGGATCTCGAACAGCCGGGCGTTGAACTGACGGCTGAGCGCACCCGCAATGACCCGGGCGTTCCCGGACCGGATGACATAGGCCACCAGCGCGCGGCCCTCGGTCTGTTGGGCGCGGGCGGATGTTGCAGCCGCACCAAAGGCTGCCGCAAGCAAGGGCGCGAGCAGGGCCGTGCGTCGGCTTATGCCTTTGGTTTCCATCCGGGATCATCCCTTAGCTGATGCGTCACCCGGACCATTCGTCCGGGTGACGCGGTTTCGTTTCCCGGCCCTAGCCGCGCGCGGGGGCCTCGACATCCGAGAAGACCTGTACCGCGTCGGGCAGGCGCGCGCCTTGCACTTCGATGGCGCGCACGGCGGTATTGAGTTCGGCCAGTTCCTCGGCCGAGAAGGTGATATCCATTGCGCCGGCGTTTTGCTGCATATGCGCCATCTGCGTGGTGCCCGGGATCGGCACGATCCACGGCTTTTGCGCCATCAGCCAGGCCAGCGCGATCTGCGCCGGCGCGGCCTCTTTGCGCGCGGCCCAATCCACCAGCAGCGTCACCAGCGCCATGTTGTGCGCCAGGTTTTCGGTAGCAAACCGCCCCTCGATGCCACGGATATCGCCCGCCGCAAAGGTGGTGGCAGCATCAATGGCCCCGGTCAGGAAGCCGACGCCCAGCGGGCTCCACGGCACGAAACCGATGCCGAGTTCTTCGCAGGCCGCCAGCACGTTGTTGGTTTCCACCCCGCGCCACAGCATCGAATATTCGCTTTGCACGGCGCTGACCGGCAGTTCGGCATGGGCGCGGCGCAGGGTGTTCAGACCCATTTCGCACAGGCCCCACTGCAGCACCTTGCCCTCGGCGGCCAAATCCTTGATGGCGCCTGCGACATCCTCGATCGGCACTTCGGGGTCGACGCGGTGTTGGTAAAGCAGGTCGATGCGGTCGGTTTTCAGGCGTGACAGCATACCTTCGACCACCAGCTTGATATGGTCGGGCTTGATGTTCAGGCCGGGCAGCCGCGCGCCGGTCTGCTGGTCGATGTTCCAGCCGAATTTCGTGGCCACCACGATCTGGTCGCGGAACCCGGCGATGCCTTCACCAAGGATGCGTTCCACCTCATGCGGGCCGTAGGCCTCGGCGGCGTCAAAGAAGGTGATGCCCCGGTCAAAGGCGGCGCGGATGATGGCGTGCATTTCCGGGCGGTAGGGAATGGTGCGCTGATAGGTGCGGCTCATGTTCTGCACACCAAGGCCGATGCTGGACACCTCCAGCGCGCCAAGGCGGCGGCGACCGGCGGCGGGGGCTGCGGCAGGGGCGGTTTGGGCCTGCGCGGCCCCGATCAGCGGTGCGGCGGCCGATATTCAAAGCGGTGTCGTCAGTCATGGGTCGTCTCCTTTTCGGGATTGGATAGCGTACGGTGCCGCGCCAAAAGCCGGACAACGGCATGGGCCAGCACCGCGTAAAGCACCATGATCGCCAGCCAATGGGCGAAATACGGCAGGGTAGATTCGTTGAAATCCCACATGATCAGGCTGTAGTCGAAGCCCAGTCGGGTGCCCAAACCCATCACGAATGAGCTGTTGATGCCGGTCAGGGCCACCAGACCAGCCAGCGCCCAGAGGCCGAGGCCAAGGATGCGGTTGTGAAGGATGGGCAGCCGCGACCGCGCCAGACCGGCCACGATATGCCAGTGCAGCCCGATATGCAGGCCGACGATCACCACCAGCCAATAGGCTGCGAACCAGTGGATCTCGCGCAGGGTGAACAGGCCGGGATTGTTCAGAAAGTCGCGCAGCGCTTCGGAGATCAGCAGGCTGGTGACCAGCATGACCAGCATCGTGACAGCCAGCATCAGGTTCAGCCCCAGCCGCACCCGCCGCGCCGCGTCATAGCGCCCGCGCCGGAGTGCGCCGAACCAGCGCCGGTTCAGGATCAGATGCCGCCCGACCAGCAGCAGAAAGGCGGTGCCCATCACCTCATGCGCAATGTTGCCAAGCCACCAATAGCCCATGCAGGCCAAAAGCAGCCCAAGGGCAATTCCATCGGGCAGCAGGCGCGTGATCAGTAGGTTGCGGGCGACGACGGCCATCAGTCGAAGCTGCGCAAGTCGTTGTAGGTGAACATGAACTCGCGGTCTTCACGCGACTGGTGGCAGGATTGGCAGCGCGAGGTCGTCTCATCCACGTTGATCGAGCGGTCTGGCCAGAACCATTGGAACTGCCAGTCGGCGGTGCGCTGATCGGGATCATCGGCGCCCCAACCCTCGCCGTTCTGCATAACGAAATAGCGGTAAACCTCGCCCTCGCGGTAATCGACCAGCACGACATGGGTGCCGAAAGGGATTGGCTGGCCTGCCTCGACCGCGTCAATCGCGGCGCGGCTGGTCAGCATGTGTTCGGTCACCTCGCCGCGGGTGACGGTGGTGTAATGCTCCAGCTGGTCCAGCGGCGGGAAGGTCACGCGGTTGGGTTCCGCCCATGCGGGCAGGCCAAGCATGACGATGGCGGTGATGAGGGCAAATTTGCGCATGGCGATGGCGGTATCTCCCTGAAAGGTTCAGGGGGCAGAAAACCATGTGTCGCGCCCGGTGATTAGCCGGTCATCCGCACAAGACCCTATAAGCCAGGCCGCTTAATCACAATTCGTTGATAAGTATTTGATGGGCTGCTCACATCCGGTGGCGCAGGGTCTGCACCACCAGCGCGAATGCCGTAGAGTGCTGGCGTCGGCTGGGGTAGTAAAGGTGATAGCCGGGGAAGGTCGGGCACCAGTCGTCAAGCACCGAAATCAGAGCGCCACTGGCAATATCGGCGCGCGCAAAGGGTTCGGGCAGATAGACCAGCCCTTGCCCGTCCAGCGCCGCATTGTGCCGTAGGGCCAGGCTGTTCACCGTCAAAGGCCCCTCGACCCGCACCCGCAATTCGCGGCCGTCCTTCTCGAACTCCCAGGCGAAGATCTCGTTCAGGGTTGGCATGCGCATGTTGATGCAGCGATGGCCGATCAAGTCTTGCGGCACCACCGGCGCGGGGTTTGCGGCCAGATAGCCGGGGGTCGCCACCACCGCCATGCGCATGTCGGGGCCGATGCGCACCGCGACCATGTCCTTGGCCACCCGTTCCCCCAACCGCACCCCGGCGTCGAACCGTTCGGCCACAATATCGGTCAGCCCGTAATCGACCGAGATTTCGACATGAATATCGGGATATTCGGCCAGCAGCGGGGCCAGCGCCGGTTGCAGGATCGACACCGCCACATGTTCCCCGGCGCTGATGCGCACCGATCCGGCTGGCCGGTCGCGCAGATCGCCCAGCGTATCCAGCGCGGTCTCGATCTCCGAAAACTGCGGGCCGATGCTGTCCAGCAGCCTCTGCCCCGCCTCGGTGGGTGCCACGCTGCGGGTGGACCGCGATAACAGCCGCACGCCAAGGCCTTCCTCCAGTTGGCGCACGGTCTGACTGAGCGCGGATTGCGACATGCCCAGTTGTGCCGCAGCGCGGGTAAAGCTGCCGGCCACAGCCACCGCGACAAAGGCATGAAGGTCGTTGAAACTGCGGCGCGGCATTAAGATGACCTGCTTATAGACCCATTCGGTTTATACACTCTAATTGATGGATGCCTTTGCGGCTAGATTGCATTTCGCACCATGAAAGCACTCAAGATGTCCAACCGCACCGCAATCCTTGCGATTATCGTTCTGACCTATGTGATGATCGTGCTTGATATTTCCATCGTACTGACCGGCTTGCCGCGCATCGAGGCCGAGCTTGGCTTTACCGAGGCGGGCCTGTCCTGGGTTTCTACCGCCTATACCTTGTGCTTCGGTGGCTTCTTGCTGCTGGGCGCGCGGCTTGGCGATGTGTTTGGCCGCAGGCGGATGTTCCTGATCGGGCTTTCGGTCTTTGGCTTTGCTTCACTGCTGATCGGCTTTGCACAGGGGCCGGGGATGCTGGTGGCCGCACGGGCTTTGCAAGGGATGGGGGCGGCGGTCCTGGCGCCTTCGACGCTGGCGCTGTTGCAGGTCACCTTCCGCCCGGGGCCAGAGCGGACGCGGGCGCTGGCCGCCCATGCCGCCGCTGCCGGGGTTTCGGCCAGCTTCGGGCTGGTGCTGGGCGGGGTGCTGGCCGATCTGGTGTCCTGGCGGGCGGGGTTTTTCCTGAACCTTCCTGTCAGCCTTGGGCTGGCGCTCGCGGCGCTGCGCCATGTTTCGGACACCGACACGCAGGGCGGGCTGATTGACCTGCCGGGGGCCGCGACATCGACCTTCGGGATCGGCGCGCTGGTCTACGGCATGATCCATGCGGCCACGGCGGGCTGGCAGGATGCCGTCACGCTGGCGGCAGTTGCGGCGGGGGCGGTCAGTCTGGCGCTGTTTATCCTTGGTCAGTCGCGGGCGGCCCAGCCCCTGCTGCCGCTGCGGCTGTTTGCCAGTCGTGCGCGTTCGGGGGCCTATCTGGCGCGGGTGCTGTTTCTGGGGGCGAATGTGTCTTTCTACTTCTTCATGTCGCAGTATTTCCAGCAGGGTCTGGGCTACAGCGCCCTGACAACCGGGCTGGCCTTCCTGCCGACAACTTTGGTTAATTTTGCCGCCGCGCTGTCCGGACCACGACTGATCGCGCGGTTTGGTGGTGGGGCGGTGCTGATCGCCAGCCTTGCCACCAGCCTGATCGGTTTCGTCGGACTGGCGCTGATCACGCCTGACAGCGGGTTCTGGCTGGGTCTGATGCTGCCGATGGTCTTCCTTGGCTTTGGACAGGGCGGCGCGCTGGCCCCGCTGACCGCCGCCGGGATCAGTGGGGCTGCGGCAAATGACGCCGGGGCGGCTTCGGGGGTGGTGAATGTCGCGCATCAGATTGGCAGTTCGCTGGGTCTTGGCGTGCTGATCTCGGTCGCCGCTCCGGCGGGCGGCATCATCGCCCGCACCGCCCATGCGATGACCGGCGGCGCGGTGATGATCGCGCTGACCGTGGCGGTCGCGCTGGCCTTCGGGCTTGTGACCCGCCGCCACACAGTTGTGGCAAGCTGAAAGGACAGATGATGACCTTTCGTGACACGCTGCTGATGATGCCGGTGCTGCTGTCGCTGCCCGCCTTGGCACTGGCCGAGGCTCCGGGCGCAACCGGAGAGACCGTCCCTGTGACGCAAGACTTCGCCACCGGCGGCGGCCCGCTGTCGCCTGATGGCACAGTGGCCGATATTCTGAACCACCCGGCCTTTGCAGGCTTTGCCGAACGTATCCTGCCTTGGGATGACCACGCGCCGGACCCCGCGCTTCCGCTGGCGCAGTTGGGCCGCCTGCTGCCCTATCACAGCGCGGTCGATACCGGCACGGTGGTGGTGGGCCTGAACCGGATAATCCGCGATGCGGCTGCCGGGCAGACGGTGTTCTACGAGTTCTACCCGGCGGCCACGCGCACCGCCGATCCAGCCAAGGCCAGAACCGGCCTGTTCTTCTATCGCGGAAAGCCCGGCGCCCCCTTTGCGGTGATCGCGCCGGGCGGCGGCTTCGCCTACGTCGGATCGCTGCACGAAGGCTTTCCCTATGCGCAAGAAATCAGCGAAAGTGGCCTGAACGCTTTCGTGCTGAAATACCGCGCCGGTCAGGGCGGACAGGCCGCGACTCAGGATCTGGCCGCCGCGATCACTTGGATCTTCGCCAATGCCGGGGAGCTGGGCGTCAGCACCAAAGGCTACGCGCTGTGGGGCAGTTCCGCCGGGGCACGAATGGCAGCCTTCATCGGCTCGCACGGCCCCGCCGCGTTCGGCGGCGCAGATCTGCCCCGGCCCACCGCTGTCATCATGGCCTATACCAGCCACGCCGATCTGGCCGCGACCGAGCCGCCCACCTTTGTAGTGGTCGGTGAACAGGACGGCATCGCCCCGCCTGCCACTATGGAACGCCGCATCGACGCCCTGCGCCGGATCGGCACGCCGGTCCAATATCACCGCATTCCCGCCGTCGGCCATGGTTTTGGCACCGGCACCGGAACCCCTGCCGAAGGCTGGATCGCGAAAGCCATCCGCTTCTGGCAAAGCCAGCTTTGACACGGGCCTTGCCGCCCGGGCCTTACAACATCAAGGAGAACACCGATGAAATACAGAACTCTTGGCACGCTGAAAGTCTCCGCCCTTGGCCTTGGCTGCATGGGCATGAGCGGCGTCTACGGCCCAGGCGTCGCGCGGCCCGATATGGTCCGGCTGATCCGCGACGCCCATGATCGTGGCGTGACGCATTTCGACACCGCCGAGGCCTATGGCCCCTTTGCCAATGAGGAATTGCTGGGCGAAGCGCTGGAGCCGATCCGCGACAAGGTCGTCATCGCCACCAAATTCGGCTTCGACATCGACCTTGCGACCGGCGCCCGTAGCGGTGGCACCAACAGCCGCCCCGACCATATCAAGGCGGTGGTCGAGGCGCAGCTGAAACGCCTGCGCACCGATCACATCGACCTGCTTTATCAGCACCGCGTCGATCCCGCCGTCCCGATCGAGGATGTGGCCGGTGCCGTCCGCGATCTGATCGCCGAAGGCAAGGTCGGCCATTTCGGGCTGTCCGAGGCAGGTATCCAAACCATCCGCCGCGCCTATGCCGTACAGCCAGTGACGGCGGTGCAAAGCGAATATTCGCTGTTCTGGCGCGGTCCGGAATTGGAACTTCTACCGCTGCTGGAAGAACTGGGCATCGGCTTTGTGCCCTTCAGCCCGCTGGGCGCGGGGTTCCTGACCGGCAAGATCGACGAATCCACGACTTTTGAGAAAGACGATTTCCGCAACTTCGTGCCGCGTTTTTCGGCGGATGCCCGCAAGGCCAACATGGCACTGGTCGAGGTGGTGAAACGGATTGCATCACGCACTTGCACAACTCCGGCACAGATAGCACTGGGTTGGCTTCTGGCCCAAAAGCCATGGATCGCGCCGATCCCGGGCACCACAAAGCTGCACCGCCTGGACGAAAATCTTGGTGCCGTAGATCTGGAAATGACACAGGCCGAACTTGCGGAAATCGAAAAAGAGGCCGCCAACATCGAGGTGCAGGGCGAAAGGCTGCCTGAAGCGGTGCTGAAAATGACAGGGCTGTAAAGGGACATCGCGGCGAGAACTTGCCCCTGGAGCTTGAATCTTCGCTGTGTGGGCCACTAAGACAGCGCACAATCTCGAAAGCTGCGCACGAAAGGCAGCTTTCAGGATTTCTGCGATGCAGCATGGTGTGGGCGCGGCCGACGGCTTTGGGCCGAGGCTGTCATCTAATCGCATGTCATTTTGCAAGGTCATTCTGTGTTCCGAGGAGCATCGTTTGCCGGGAGCAGTGTCATCTTCGCGGTCGGCATAGGCCGCCGCATGGTGGGGCTTCGCGGGGGAACCTTCCGATGTGTGGAACGCACGCCTCAATCCGTTGGGGTGATGGTGCAACAGCCTCGGCGGAATGGTTCTGGCCACGTCCCCGGCAGGGACGCCTCGGTGCGTCGGATGGCCGACGTGAATTGGCTATGGATCAGGCCATGGGTTCGGCCTCCCGATGGAAGGACTGCCCGGACTTCAGCATGGCGTGCATGATAACGGCCAGCTTGCGCGCGACAGCGATGGCAGCCCGTTTGAAGCCGATCCTTTCGCGCAGCTTCACCCCCCAGGTTCTCAGCTCGCTCTCGGCGCTGGTGCGCGTCAGCACCACGGTGGCCGCCTCGTAGAGCAAGCCCCGCAGATGGGCATCTCCACGTCGCGAGATATGCCCGTCGTAATCGACCTCGCCAGACTGGAAACGCCGCGTGGTCAGCCCGAGCCAGGCACCGACCGATCGTGATGTCCGGAAGTTTTCCGGATCCTCGATAGCCGTCGTGAAGGATGTTGCGGTGATTGCTCCGATACCGGGGATCGACATCAGCCGCTGGCAGGCCTCGCTGTGCCTGGCGAGGCGCAGCAACTGGCGGCCGAGTTCGGCGGCGCGGCCCCGGACGGCGGTCCATGCCTCCAACAGCGGCAGGATGACATGTTCAAGGCTGTCCTGTCCCGCAAGGAGCCGACGGACTTCGGCTTCGAACCGGCCTCCCTTGGCGCCCGGGACGACCAGACCGAACGTCTTCATCAGGCCTCGGATCTGGTTGGAAAGCTCGGTCGAGATCCGGACCAGGCGCCTGCGGGCGGCGACCAGAGTGCGGACCAGCATGCTGTCGTAGCCCTTCACGCGGACCTCGCGGTAAAAGCCGATCTCGGCCAGATGGGCCAGACCGTCGGCATCATTGGCATCGGTCTTGTTTGGCGCCATGTCGAGCGCGGCCTTCGCGTGCCGCGCGTCGATGCAAATCGCCGGCAGCCCTTCGGCGCTCAGAACATGGAAGAACCACACGGACAGCGGGCCGGTCTCGAACACGACACGCTTTGCATCTGGTGCGCGTCGCCGCAGAACCGCGGCAATCGCCGCCGGGTCCGAGGGACATTTGCCACGCCAGACCCGCCGGCCGCCTCGGCGCACGGAAATCGCCGTCTCTTTCAGAGATACGTCCAGACCGATATAGTCGCACATGGTTGTTCTCCATTCGATGTCTGGGCCCGATGTCCATCGTGAGCCCGTATCTGCATCCTATCGGGGAACAACCACCCGCCCAAAATCCGCTGGCATTACGGTCGGGGCGACTCGCTCCCGCGATTACCCCATGTGTGGAAACCCCAATATGTGGTATGCTTTCTGCGTTACAGGAGTGCATGTATGTCGGGTTTCATTGAAGGTGTTGATCGCGAACAGGTGACGCTGTTTCCGGACCGTCTTGAGGACTAGATCGATGAGGATCATCTGGTTAGGGTGGTGGATCTGTTTGTGAACAGCTTGATCTGGCGGGCCTTGGCTTTGAGCACGCGGCGCATGCGCGGACAGGGCGGCCCGGCTACCATCCCGCCGTTCTGCTGAAGCTCTTCATCTATGGCTATCTCAACAGGCTACCATCCAGCCGCAGGCTGAAGCGTGAGGCCGGGCGCAATGTCGAGGTGATGTGGCTGCTTGGGCGCGAGGTGCCGGATCACAAGACCATTGCGGATTTCCGGCGTGAGAACGGATCGCCCATCCGCAAGACCTGCGCGCAATTCGTGGAGCTGTGCCGACGGATCGGCACGCTGAAAGGCGATTGCGTGGCCATCGATGGAAGCAAATTCAAGGCGGTCAACAACCGCGACAAGAACTTCACCAAGGGCAAGATCGCCAGCCGTCTTGCGCATCTGGAGGCCGATGTCGAACGCTATATCTCCGAGATAGTGCGCATCGACACGGGCGGCTCAAGCAGGAAATCGAGAAACTGAAGGCCATGGACAAGGCCCTCGGGGAAACAACGCGACATTGTGCCAGCGCAATATCGGGTCTTTTCGGGATTGCTAGGGTCAGCCCAATCGCGCAACCCATCCGGAAGGAGATCACCATGCTGACCCGTAGAGCCACATTGTTTGGCGCGGCTGGCATTGCCGCCGCACCGCTGTTTGTCAACGCCGTCAAGGCTGAGGAAATCATGGACACCTCGATCGCGCCGCCCGCCGATCTGACGACATTGCCGCGCATCAAACACAAGCTGCTGCGCCCGCCTTTCGTACATGAGCATGAGCAGGTCGCCAGCATCGGTCCGCGCGTCGTCGAATTCGAGATGAAGATCCTCGAGAAGGAAGTGCAGGTGGATGATGATGTCTATCTGCAGGGCATGACCTTCAATGGCTCGATCCCCGGCCCGCTGATGGTCGTGCATCAGGATGATTACGTCGAGCTGACGCTGTTCAATGATGCCAATAACACGATGCAGCATAACATCGACTTCCACGCTGCCACGGGTGCTTTGGGTGGCGGATCGCTGACCCTCGTGAACCCCGGCGAAAAAACCACTTTGCGTTTCCGCGCCACGCGCCCCGGGGTCTTTGTCTATCACTGCGCGCCTGGCGGCCCGATGATCCCTTGGCATGTCGTCTCGGGCATGTCGGGGGCCATTCTGGTGCTGCCGCGCGACGGGCTGAAGGATCACCTTGGTCAGCCGGTCAGCTATGACCGGATCTACTATATCGGCGAGAATGACTTCTACATCCCGAAGGATGCGGAGGGCGCCTATAAACGCTTTGCCGATCCGGGCGACAGCTATGCTGACACGCTCGAGGTGATGAACGGACTCATTCCCAGCCATGTGGTGTTCAACGGCAAGGTCGGCGCGCTGACCGGCGACAATGCGCTGAAGGCCAATCAGGGCGAGCGGGTGCTGTTCATCCATAGTCAGGCCAACCGGGATACCCGCCCGCATCTGATCGGCGGTCATGGCGATCTGGTCTGGGAACATGGCAAGTTCAACAATCCGCCGGTGCGCGACATGGAAACCTGGTTCGTGCGGGGCGGCTCGGCAGCCGCCGCGCTCTACACCTTCCTGCAGCCGGGCGTTTATGCCTATGTGAACCACAATCTGATCGAGGCGGTGAACAAGGGCGCCACGGCGCATGTGCTGGTGGAAGGCACCTGGAACAACGATCTGATGGAGCAGGTTCAGGCCCCCGTCGAATATAATGTCGCCTATGAGGGGCGCAGCGCCCTGCCGTAACCGGCGCGCGTGGAAGCCTCTGGGGTGGCCGGTTCGGCCACCCCTTTTGCATGACCAACAGCGAGGCAGAGAAGATGCGACCCCTTAGGATTGCCGCCCCCCTGACGTTTGGCGTGTTGGCGCTTGGTGTGCTGGCGTTTGGCTCTTGGGCCACGCGTCCGCTGCCGCCGCTGCCGGGGCCAGAGACGGTAGAGATCGCCGCCCGGCCCTTTGCATATCGTCCGGCGGGGGATTTCCATCTGGCGGGTGCGCAGGCCGATCCGGCCCTGCAGCACATCACCCCAGCGCAACCGCTGCTGATCATGAAATATCCGGTTGCGGCTGCAGATTATGCGCGCTGCGTCGCCGCCGGGAAATGCCTGCGCGCCGATGCGCCGACCGTCCCGGGCGCTCTGCCACAGACCGGGGTGAACTGGATCGATGCCCATGCCTATGCCAGTTGGCTGAGCGCGCGCACCGGCCAGCACTGGCGCCTGCCGAGCGATGCGGAATGGCAGCGCGCCGCCGCCGAGCGGTTCTTTGATGACGGGGTCGAGGCGGCCTCGCTCGGTGATCCGGCGCAACGCTGGCTGGCCACCTACAGCAGCCGGGTGCGCGCCCGCGGCGTGGCCGATCCCGCGCTGCGCCCTCTGGGCAGTTTCGGCGAAAACACGCTGGGGGTGGCGGATCTGGCGGGCAATATCTGGGAATGGACCGACAGTTGCGACGCGACGGGCGAGCTGGATGCGCAGGGGGCGATCCTCTCGGCGCGGCCCTATTGCGGGGTGCGGATTGCCGAGGGGAAACACCGCGCCTTCATCATCGACTTTGTCCGTGATGCCAAATCGGGCGGATGTGGTGCCGGGGTGCCGCCGGATTATCTGGGCTTTCGTCTGGTGCGCGAAGATTGAAAAACCCCCGGTCGCAGGACCGGGGGTTTTCGTTCAGCGGTTGGGCCGACGCGCCGATGGGTTGGGCTGCCAAAGCCAGGGGCCGACCCGCCAGAGATACAGCGCGAAGGCCAGCGACCAGAAGAGCGCCGCCCAGACCAGACCACTTTGCCCTGCCAGATTTGCCTCGGGCAGCAGCACCCGGATGAGACCGGCGATCAGCAATGCGGCAAAACCGGCGCTCAGGCCGACGCCCGCCTCCAGAACCCGGCCGGTATGCCCCATCGCCGCCCGCATCATCACCGCCAAAGTCATGCCGCCGACCGCCCCGATGCCCCAGAGATGCGCCCCTGCAGCGGGTGCGGTCATGCCCAGTGCGGCCAGAATTTGCGCCGCCATCCCCACAGGCACAAACGCATAGGCCAGATGCAGCATGAGCAACAAAGGCGAGCGCCAGCTGCCCAATCCCTGCCAGCGCAAGAGCCGCAGGGCATGCAACCCGGCCGCCGCCGCCAGTGCCGCTGCGGTGACGATCCCTTCGGGCCGCGCCGCCCAGAGGATCAGCGCCAGCGCCCCCGCCGCCAGGCAGAGCGCATCAAAGCGGTTGAACGGGACCGGCAGCCTGGTCTGCTGCCGCTTGACCAGCCAGTTGCGGGTAAAGCTGGGAATGATCCTGCCGCCGATCAGCGTGATCAGGAAAATCACCACCGCCAGACCGGCGCGCATGCCATATAGGCTTTCGCCCCGCGCCATCACCTCGAGATGAAAGGTGATATTGGCGGCGAGATAGAGGCCGACCGGCCCCACCACCATCAGATTGCGCCAATTGCGCCCGGCGATGATCTCGCGCGCGGTCAGTGCCAGCACGGCGGCCAGAAAGCCCGCATCGAGGAGAAGAACCCCGACCGCGCTGAGACCCAAAAGCCCGGCCACCGCCAGCCGCCCGGTAATCCAGAGCGCCGCGAGCAGCATCAGCGCCGGGCCGCGGGTGGGCATCCGCCCGGTCCAGTTCGGGATGGCGGTGAACAAAAAGCCGACGATCACCGCCGAGGTATAGCCAAAGAGCATTTCATGCAGGTGCCAGTCGCGCGGCGCGAAAGGGCCCTGCAAGGTCAGATCACCGGCCCGCAGCGCCATCCAGACAGGAATGGCCAATGTGGCGAAAAGCGCCGCCAGCAAAAAGAACGGCCGGAATCCATAGCTGAACAGCGCCGGTCCGGTATAGGGTTTCGGGGTGAGACGGGGCATCAGAACCTCCTGCGGCCGCGGTGACAAAAAGGGGAGGATGAAAAAGGGGCGGCACCGTTACCGGCACCACCCCAGGTATCGGCCTCGAAGGGACGCTCAGGGCCGGATCTGGGCGAAATCAGCCTCAAGCCGCGCGGCGGCCTTGCCCTTTTGCGGCACGGCTTTCGCGGCCTCCAGATTGACGGGCGCGCCGACCTGAATCAGGCCAACCATCCCCATCCCGGCATGCGGCGTGCATTTCACGCCATAAACGCCCTCGACGGTCGGGGTCAGCTCAAAGGTCTCGCCCATTTTGCTTTTGAAGACCTCGACCCCCTCGGGCAGCATGCCCTTGATCGCTTCGACATTATGGCCCTTGTCGGTTGCCACAAAGCGGATGGTATCGCCGGGCTGCGCCGCGACAAAGCCCGGCTCGAAGACCATCGCGCCATCGGCGCCTTTGTTCAGCATGTGCACTTCAATGGTCGCAGCGGGTGCGGCACTGGCCAACAGCCCGGCGGCAACCAGCGAGAGCATGAGACGGGGAAGCAGGGAGGGGGACATTGCAAGATCCTTTCAAGGCGTGATTGTTTCGTTGCCGCCGGTTATGCGCTATGCGTGGGGCCGCAACGTTGTGCTGCGTCAAACTTCCGCACAGTCAGAACGGCGGTCCGGCGTAAGGGGCGGGGGAAAGATGAAGAAACTCGACGAAAGCCTGCTGGCAGGCATTCCGCCGTTTCGGCAGCTGGAGCGGGGGCAGATCCGCGCGATCCTCGATCAGGCAATGGCCAGGCGCTATGACGAGGGGCAGGCGGTCTTTCATGCGGGGGATGTGGCCGAGCGGTTTTATCTGCTGCTCGACGGGGTGATCCGGGTGATCCGCACCACGCCCGGCGGCGAACAGATCATTGCGATGCATATCGCGGCGGGGCAACTTTTCGGCATTGCCCCGGCCATCGGACGTGACAGCTATCCCGCCACCGCGATGACGGCGGCCGAAAGCCTGACCCTGTCCTGGCCGGTGCGGCTTTGGCCCGAATTTGTCGCGCAATATCCGGGTTTTGCCAGCGAGACCTATGCCGTCGTCGGGTTCCGGATGGGCGAATTGCACAACCGGCTGACCGAAATGGCGACGCAGGCCGTGGAGCAGCGGGTGGCCAATGCCCTGTTGCGGATGGTCAATCAGACTGGCCGCAAGGTGGAGGGGGGGATCGAGATCACCTTTCCGATCACCCGGCAGAACATCTCAGAAATGACCGGCACCACGCTGCATACGGTCAGCCGGCTGCTCAGCGCCTGGGAAAAGCAGGGCGTGGTGGAAAGCCGCCGTCGTCATATCGTGGTGACCAATCCGCATCAGCTCGTTGTGCTGAGCGGTTCTGCGGGCGCGCGGTAAGACCCGGCCCCCCGCGCCGCGTCACCAGCACCGCTTTTTGTGCCGCCCGTTAAAGGGCGGTGCGCAGGCTATCGTGCAGTTCCGCGCGAAAGGCAGCTTCTTCCAGGTGATATTCGTGGCAGGCGTCGCGCAATGTGTGGAAGGGCGAGACCGAACAGCCGACACAGAGCATGTGGTGGCGCAGGAATACCTGCACCATCTCGGGCCATTGGCTCATCAGCTCGGCCAGGGGCAGATCGGGATCATCAAGGGATGGCGGACGCATGGCGACCCTCCTCATCGTGGTGCGGTCACCCTAGGCTGATTTTCTGTCTTCGTCTTTGCGCTGGCACAACCTTGGGGCGTCGGCGGGCGGTTAGCACTGGGGGCCCGTCCTCAGCCGAAGGCCAGCCATGTCAGAGCTCCTTACCAAATCACGGGCCCGGAATATCTTCTATGGAGGATCACTATTCTTCATCGTCGTCTTCGGGGCCCTCAGTTTTCAAAGCCACCGCTATGTGGTCACCACCTCCACCGCCAGCCAGCCGCTGACCGATGCCGTACGCCTCGGCAAACATGTCTGGGAGCGCAACAGCTGCATCAATTGCCATACTTTGCACGGAGAGGGCGCCTATTTCGCGCCCGAGCTTGGCAATGTGATGACCCGCTGGGGAGTCTATGACGACCCCGAAGGCGCCTATCAGGCGCTGTCGGGCTGGATGGGCGCGCAGCCGAGCGGCATCGAAGGCCGTCGCCAGATGCCGCATTTCGAGGTGACCGAAGAAGAGATCCGCGCGCTGGCCGAATTCCTCCGCTGGGCCGATCACACCAATACCCAGAACTGGCCGCCGAATGACGCGGGCTGAGGGAGATAAACCATGAAATATTCATCTCAAAAGATCGCGCTTGCCTATTTTCTGGTGGCGATGGCGCTTTTCGCCGTGCAGGTGCTGGGCGGGCTGTTGGCGGGCTGGATCTATGTCTCGCCCAACACCCTGTCCGAGGTGCTGCCGTTCAACATCATCCGGATGATCCACACCAACGCGCTGATCGTCTGGCTGCTGCTGGGCTTTTTCGGCGCAGCCTATTACCTCGTGCCCGAGGAATCCGAGCGCGAGATCTGGTCGGTCAAGCTGGCCTATCTGCAACTGGCCATCCTGGTGGTTGGCACTCTGGGCGCGGTGGTCAGCTATCTGGCGGGCATCCACGGCGGGCGCGAGTTTCTGGAGCAACCGCTCTGGGTAAAATTCGGCATTCTGGTCGCGGCGGTGATCTTCTTGATCAACATCTCGCTGACCGTGCTCGCCGGGCGCAAGACCGCGATCACCAATGTCTTGCTGACCGGGCTCTGGCTGTTGTCGCTCCTGTGGATTTTCGCCTTCATCAACCCCGACAACCTCAGCCTCGACAAGATGTACTGGTGGTTTGTCGTCCATCTCTGGGTGGAAGGCACCTGGGAACTGGTGATGGCCTCGATCCTTGCCTTCCTGATGCTGAAACTGACCGGGGTTGACCGTGAGGTGATCGAAAAATGGCTCTATGTCATTGTCGCCACTGCGCTTTTCTCGGGCATTCTTGGCACTGGGCACCATTTCTACTGGATCGGCCTGCCGGGCTATTGGCAATGGGTCGGCTCGATCTTCTCGACCTTTGAGGTGATCCCTTTCTTCCTGATGATGAGTTTTGCCTTTGTCATGGTCTGGAAGGGGCGGCGCAATCACCCGAACAAGGCAGCGCTGCTGTGGTCGCTCGGTTCGTCGACGGTGGCGTTCTTTGGCGCCGGGGTCTGGGGCTTTTTGCACACGCTGCATGGGGTGAACTATTACAGTCACGGCACGCAGATCACCGCCGCGCATGGGCATTTGTCCTTCTATGGCGCCTATGTCGCGCTGAACCTGGCGGTGTTCACCTATGCGATGCCGATACTGCGCGGGCGGTCGCCCTATAATCAGGTGCTCAACATGGTCAGCTTCTGGCTGATGACCGGCGGCATGGCCTTCATGACCTTTGTGCTGACCTTTGCCGGCACGATCCAGACACATCTGCAGCGGGTGATGGGTCTCTATTACATGGATGTGCAGGACCAGTTGGGCATCTTCTACATCATGCGCTTCGGGGCCGGGGCGGCGGTGGTACTGGGGGCTTTGCTCTTCATCTACGCCCAGCTTTTCCCGCGGCGTGAGATCATCGCCCGTGGAGTGGCTGAAAACGGCCCCCGCGACGCCATGCCGGGAGAGCAGGCATGACCGCGCCGCTGCACCATCCCCTGCCGGAGGGTATCCCTTTTTACCAACCCGTCGCGGCCGAATGCACCCTGTTCGAGACGGCCCATGCCAAAGGCCTGCCCCTTCTGTTGAAGGGGCCGACCGGCTGCGGCAAAACCCGCTTTGTCGAGCATATGGCCGCCCGGCTGGGTCGCCCGCTCTACACGGTGGCCTGCCATGATGACCTTTCCGCCTCGGATCTGCTGGGCCGCTATCTGTTGCGCGGCGGGCAGACCGAATGGGTGGATGGCCCGCTGACCCGCGCGGTGCGCGAGGGGGCGATCTGCTATCTCGATGAGGTGGTTGAGGCGCGGCGCGATGTCACCGTGGTGCTGCATCCGTTGACCGACAATCGCCGCACATTGATGCTGGATCGCACGGGCGAGGAACTGCAGGCGCCGCCGCGCTTCATGCTGGTGGCGAGTTATAACCCCGGCTATCAGAACATCCTGAAACGGCTGAAACCCTCGACCCGGCAGCGGTTTCTGTCGATCAGCTTCGGCTTTCCCGAGCCGGAGACCGAAGCCCGCATTGTGGCGCGCGAAAGCGGCCTTGATCCCGCGCGGGTGGCACCTTTGGTGCGGCTGGCGGGACATATCCGCGCGCTGGCCGGGATGGATCTGGAGGAGGGCGTTTCGACCCGCCTTCTGATCTATACCGCCACGCTGATTGCGGGCGGCATGCCGCTGGAGCGCGCGCTGCAGGCGGCGGTGATCGAGCCGCTGACCGATGAACCGGAGGTGGTGCAGGCTTTGCGCGATCTGATCTCTGTGGTCTACGGATAGGGGGCAGCGATGATCCGTGCGCTTGATCTGATGGAGCCGGAAGAGACGGTGGGCAATCTCTGGCACGGCTGGGCGCAGCATTTGGCCCCGCCCACTGGCCATTCGGCGGCGGCGGTGGCGCTGGCCGATTTGCGGCCCAGTCTGGTGGTGCTGTTCCGTGCCCTTGGTGGTTCGGCGGCGGTCGAGATTGCTGCCGCGCCGCCCGAGGTGACCCGCCACCGCCGCAGCCTGCGGCGGCAATTGGGCGCGCTGGAGGAACAGCAGTATTGCGCCGCATTTGACGGTCGGCATTTGCGGCTACCGACCGCGCTGGATGTGTTTCCCGAGACCGCGCTGAACCGCGCCGCCTATCTGTGGCTGACCGCATTGGCGGCATTGGCCGAACCTCTGCCGCGCGCCACAGATCCGCTCGTGGCCGATCTGGCGCAATGTGCCGCGATGCAGGCGGCGACGCATAAGCTGCGCGGCCTTTGCCCGGGGCTGCACGGGCCCTACCGCGCATTGCGACAGGCGCTGCCGCCGCGTTCCGACCCCCGCCTCCACTTCGGCCCCGCGCTCTTGCATCCTGCCGAGGCTGCGGTGGCCGAAATCGTGGCCTGGGTGCTTGGCGGTCCTGCGCCGCTTTCTGATGCCGCGCAGCATCTTTTGCGGGACCATGAGGCCGGAACCCTGACCGCCCCGCGGGGCTACCGACCGATGCCGGATCTGCCACTCTGGCTGCGGCTGACCCCGGTGCAGCCTGCCGGGGCGGCAGCGGAACCGGATGCCGAGGCCCCCCAGGCGCCGATGTTGCCCGGCCGCCTGCACAAAAAGGCGCAGCGGCAGTTGCAGGAGCAAAGCAACCGCAAGGACAGCTTTATCATTCACCGCTTTGAGGCGATCCTGAGCTGGGTGGAGAGCATGAACCTCAACCGCAGCACCGATGATGATGACCCGGAAACCGCCCAAAAGGCGGCGGAGGATCAGAACCAGATCACCCTCACCAAACATGACCGCAAGATTGCCACCCGGCTGCGGCTGCATCTGGATCTGGCACCGCAGGATGCCGAGCATGAGCGGCTGGCCGGTGTCTTTACCTATCCCGAATGGAACCACCGTAGCGAAAGTTATCAGCCCGATCACTGCCGGGTGTTGGAGGCGCCGCCGCTGTGCGATCCCGCTCCTGATACCGCGGCGGATCTTGCGTTGCAAAAGCGGGTCCGGCGGCAATTTGAGGCGCTGCGGCAGGCCCGGCGATGGTCCTCGCGCCAGCTCGAGGGCGACGAGCTGGACCTCGCGGCGCTGATCGAGGCGCAGGTGGATCAGCGGGCAAGGGGGCAGGGCAGCGACCGGATCTTTCGCGCGCGGCGGCAAAATCACCGCGACCTCTCGGTGGCGATCCTGATGGATTGCTCACGCTCGACTGAAAGCCATCTGGGTGATTTGCAGGTGATCGAGGTGGCGCGGCAGGCGCTGGGGGCATTGGCGGGCGGCATCGACGCTTTGGGGGACCGGCTGGCGATCTGGGGGTTCAGTTCGCTGCGCCGCGACCGGGTGTTCCTGACCCGCTGCAAAGGCTTTGATCAGCCGATGTCACCAGTGGTTTCGCACGCCATCCACAGCCTGCGCCCCGGTCATTATACCCGGCTGGGGGCGGCCCTGCGCCATGTCTCGGCGCAACTGGCGCCCGAGCAGACGGCGCATCGGCTGCTTCTGGTGCTGACCGATGGCAAACCCAATGATCTGGACCATTATGAAGGGCAATATGGCATCGAAGACAGCCGCAGAGCGGTGGCGGAGGCGCGGGCGCTGGGGCAGTCGGTGCACGGCGTGGTGATCGATGCCGAGGGGCAGGATTGGTTCGCCCGCATCTTTGGCCGCGCGGGCTTTACGCTGATGCCGGCTCCCACACGCCTGCCTCTGGCCTTGCCCGCCATTTACCGCAACCTGACCGAGGAGCGCTGAGATGCGTTACATGATTTTTCTGATGACGCTGCTGCACGCGGGAAGCGCCGCCGCGGCTGAGTTCCAGCGGCCGATACCGCAGGCACAATCTGCGACGGTTGAGACCTCCTTCGCATTGGCGGCGCTGGCCCTCGCAATCGCGCTGCTCGGCGTGCATTGGCTGGTCCGGCGCAGATGATCCGGCTTCCTCCGGTCTGGCGACTGACCGTGGCGCTTTACCCCCTTGGTGCAGGTGCCAGCGCGATCAACATATTTTTTGGCTCGCTGATCCTGTCGTGGTGGGGTGTTCCGGTCCTGACACCGATCGCCGCTTTGGGGTTCGGGCTTTGTCTGGGGGCATTTCCGGCCTGGCTCATTGCGCGCCATTTTCAGCGGTTGATTGCCCGGTGCGGGGAGTGACATTGGTGCTGCAACATGCCGCCAGCGACAAAAAAAGAGAAGCTCTCAGGCCCAGGCGCAACCGGTCATGCCAATCAGGCCATCGCGGTCGATAAGGGCGGAAAGCCGCCTGACGGCAGTGCGGCTTGGCAGGCGCAGCAACTCATGGGAGCAGCCGTTCGAGCGAACCGCAGCGAAGTCACAGTGGAATCCGCATCGAGGGACGAGAGGCCGACGTTCGCGGTCCATGACTGCCGGGACTAGACTTTGATGGACGGTGCCTAAGAGGGATCAAGGGCCACGTCTAAGCGATCATCCCTCAATTGCCAGCGAACTCGACAAGACACGATAGGCATCGATTTCTTTCTGCAATGTCGCGATCTTCTGTTCGGCGGTGGCAATCGCGTCGGCACCGGCAAGGAACCTGCGTGGCAAGGCGGCTTCGCGGTCCAGAGTGATCAGGGCTTGTGCCAGCTTGGCCGGATCGCCGCCCTGCGTGCCGTTGGCGCCGGTCCAGAACGCTTCCTGCTGGGCGCGGCGTGCAGCATAGTCGGCGAAAGTCAGTTCCGCATATTGCGTAGATTCGGTGGTCAGCAATTCGGTGCGGAAGAATCCTGGGCTCACGATCATGGTCTGGATGCCGAAGGGATCGATCTCGGTCTGCAAAGCCTCCATCCAGCCGTCGAGGCCGAATTTTGACGCGGAATAGGCGGTGCAAAACTCGTAGCCAACCAGTCCTGCAGTTGACGAGATGGAGATGATTTTGCCCTCGCCCTGGCGTCGCATTGCAGGCAGAAAGGCGCGGGTGACGTTCATCGGACCGACGAGACTTGTGGCCAGTTGCAGGTCCATCTGTCGCGAAGAAAGCTCTTCAAAATAACCTGCAAAGAAGCTGGCGGCGTTATTGACCAATACGTCAATGCGGCCGAACCGCTCGATGGTGGCTTCGGCGGCAGCAATGGCGTCGTCGGGGCTGGTGACGTCAAGCTTGACGACCAGCAGATTCTCGGACGGTCCGAAGGCCTCAGCCACCTTTGCCGTGTTGCGACCGGTGGCCACGACCTGATGCCCTGCGGCCAAGGCTGCCTTTGCGATGTGCAGGCCCATTCCGCGACCCGCACCAGTGATGAACCAAACGCTCATGTCGATCTCCATTTCTGTTGATCGGAAGGTAATGCCCGCCAGGTGCTGAGACTATCCGGCATAATTTTGATGCCCTTAGAAATTGCGCTTCTGAATTCTGCCGCTGGCCGTGGAATTATCCCCGATACCGAAGCGCCTCCAGCGCCAGCGCGAAGGCTGGAGAATGTTGGCGACGGCTGGGATAGTAGAGGTGATAACCGGGTATCGGCGGGCTCCAGTCCTCCAGCACCGCCACAAGGCGCCCGGCGTGGATATCGTCCTTCACGATGTCACCGGCAAAGCAGCCGATCCCGAAGCCTTGCAGCGCCGCGCTGCGCATCAGCGCGAACGTGTTGAAGGTCGCCCGACCTTCTGTGCGCACATTCACCTCGCGGTCACCTTTGCGCAGGGTCCAGGTGAAGGTGCCGCCATGCGTCGGCAAGCGCAGATTGATGCAGGCGTGGCTGGTCAGATCCTCGGGGGTCTCGGGTCTTGCGCGGCCCTCGAAATAGGCAGGTGATGCAGCAAGGATCAGGGGAAAGTCCGGGCTGAGCCGCATCGAGATCATGTCCTTGTCCACATGCTCGCCAAGCCTCACCCCGGCATCGAAACGGTCGGCGACAATATCGGCGCGAGCGTAGTCACTGATGATCTCGACCTTGATGTCGGGATAATTGACCAGAACCGGCGCGAGCCTGGGCCACAAAATTGCTTCTGCGGCATGTTCGACCGTGGTGAAGCGGATGGTGCCTGCGGGCTTGTCGCGCCATTCACTGACGGCGGTAATTTCCGCCTCGATCTCGTCAAAGCGCGGTCCGATGCTGTGGAACAGCCGCTCGCCCGCTTCGGTCAGCGAAACGCTGCGGGTGGTGCGGGACAGGAGACGTACACCCAGGCGGCCTTCCAGCGTGCGCACTGTATAGCTGAGCGCCGACTGCGACACGCCGAGCTTGGCGGCAGCCTTGGTGAAGCTCTGCTCGCGGGCAACGGCGATGAAGGCGAGAAAATCGTTCAGGTTGTCCCGCCGCATTCATAAATCCCTTTTCTAGGTCCATGCCAATAATGCCGTCTAATCCGCTAGACCGCAATTCCCTACCTCTTCTGCACAGGACGAGATCAGCAGGAGAGACGCAAATGACGGCAACAGACATTGAAGCAGTTCAGGCAACCTCGGCGGGCCGCATCAGCAGACGACAGCTGCTGCTCTCCGGATCGGCAGTGGGGGCCGCATACCTGCTGCCCATGGCCACTTACGCCCAATCGGGCAACACAGCCTCAGGAGAGATCGACATGCAAGGTGTGGAGTTCAACAACAACGGCATCACCATGGCGGGGAACATTTACTACCCGCCCGGCTTTGACGGCAGCCGAAAGTACCCAGCCATCGTCAGCATCCACCCCGGTGGCGGGGTCAAGGAGCAGACGGCGGGGCTTTATGCCGCAAGGCTGGCCGCAGAAGGCTTTGTGACGCTCGCCTTTGACGCCTCCCATCAGGGTGCCAGCGGTGGTATGCCGCGTTACCTCGATGATCCGATGCGTCGGGTGGGCGATATCTACAGCGCCGTGGACTATCTGACCTCGCTGGCCTTCGTCGATGCCGACCGGATCGGCGCATTGGGCATCTGTGCGGGCAGTGGTGCTGCCATCAAGGCCTCAACGACAGAACGCCGCATCAAGGCGGTTGCGACCGTCAGTGCGGTAGATGTGGGGGCCGCGACGCGCAAGGGTTGGGATGGCAAGGCGTCCGAGGCCGACCAGATCGCGACGCTTGACTATGTGGGACAGCTCCGCACGGCCGAAGCGGCGGGCGCGGCCCCGACCTACGGCAACTACGTTCCGGCCGTCGGTGACACCACGGCGCCCCGCGATCTGCAGGAAGCGGCGGATTACTATCTGACGCCGCGCGGTCAACACCCGAACGCGCCGAACCGACTGCTTCTGACAAGCGTCAGCTATTTGGTCGCCTTCACCGGCTTCGACCGGATCGAGACGCTGCTGACCCAACCGCTGCTGGTCGTGGCGGGCAGCGAGGCGGGCTCGCTGTGGCACAGCGAAGAACTGCATTCCAAGGCCGCCGCGACTGACAAGGAGTTGTTCATCGTCAACGGTGCGACGCACATGGACCTTTACGACGGCGCGGGCGTGGATACGGCGATGGCGAAAGTCGGCCCGTTCTTCACTAGCAAACTGGCATGATCGAGCTTGTGTCAGGAAGGCCCTTCCTTCCTGACACTTCTTCACCCGCAGCGCCTCGGCGCGTTCTGTCGGGTTCGATCCGTGTGGCTCGTCCCCAATCCGCAAGTGCAATCCCGGTTCGAAAGGACACCGACATGATCCTCAGTTTTCGACCCCTGACCGTTGTTGTCTTCTGTATCGCAGGTCTTTTCAGCACGTCGACGATGGCCCAGACAAACCGCGCGACCTTCCCCGCCAACTTCGACGAGATGGTGATGTATGGGGATTACCGTCGTGGCTCAGGTGGCGAGCTCGCCTATGCCCTGCTGGAAACCATCGCGATTGCGAAATCCGGCCAGCCGCTGCCGCCAGGCACCGTTCTAGTGCTGGAAATCTACAATGACGGTGCCCTCGTCAGCTATTTCGTGATGGAAAAGGGCGAAGGCTGGGGTCTCGACTTCGCCGAGGAAGATCGAGCTGGCGACTGGCATTTTCAGCAGTTCGGCACCGACAGGACCGTCCGCCGAGAAGCCCTCGCTGACCGCTGCGTGTCCTGCCATCAGGGTGCTGCCGAGAACGACTTCATGTTCACCTGGGGCCGCATGCAGGACTACATGCCGTGAACGTCCCGTTTTCCCTGCGCCTGATCCTCGACCTTGCGGCCGTCTGCCTGCTGCTGGTGGCTTTGGCCTACGGCTGGCTGGGGAACCTGGCGCATGAGTTGATCGGCACGGCAATGTTCGCGTTGCTCGTCAGCCACAACATCTTCAACCGGCGCTGGTATGGCACGATCCCGCGGCGCACCCGCGCACCCCGCACCCTGATCACGCGGGTGATCAACCTGTCGCTGCTGGTCACCATGCTGACCCTGCTGGTGACAAGCCTTCTGATCTCGCGCGAAGTCTTCGCCTTCTTGCCTCTGACCAGCACCTTCACCGCTCGGCAGATCCACAATCTCGTCGGCTATCTGGCGTTGATGATCGCGGGGGCTCATCTCGGCCTGCACTGGACGATGCTGATGGGGTATGTGAGCGGCAGGCTGGGCATCAACCTCGATCGTCGCTGGACAATGATAACCGTGCGTTGTCTGGCCGCAGCGATTGCTGCTTATGGGGTATACGGCCTGTACAAGCTGAACGTCGTGGCAAAGTTACTTCTGCAGCCGTCGTTGGAGTTCTGGGACTTCGAAGGAGAAACCCCGACCTTCTTCGGCCACCTCGCCGGGATCGTCGGAATGTGCGCTTTCGTCGCATATTACGCTTGGAAGTTCGTCGGTGCCAACAGACGCATAGAGCCATCGGCCGGTCAAAAATCGGGCTTTGCACAGCCCCCCGAGCAGTTGTAAGCGGCTATGCCCGCTGTGGCGTCATTATTCACGAACAGCCGGGATGACAGGAACTGCGCGTTGACAGGAAGGTCGATGCTAATCCTCTGCTCGAACGCCGCGCTCGGAAACCTCTTCGACCACCAGCACCCATATCTGGCTGCGATTGGGTGAAGCGGAAATGAAGAGGGTCAGCAACCTACTCGTCGCGATGTTGAACCGCGCCCCTAATGTCGGACGGTGTCGGCGCACGAGTGGCGTAGTTTGCGACCAACTGACAATGGATGCGCGCGTCGCGCCGGAAGCCGATGCGGATGCCGTTTACAGGCCTGCGCGGTGGCGTGGAAACCGCTTGGTTAGCCACCTCCTAAGGCTGCTTTGGCGACGCTGCTCCGCAGCACAACACAAAGGCTGGACGGCAGTATTGGGTCGGGCGCGCCCGTGGAGCGATGCGCATCAGCTCGACCGGGAACGTCGGCTCCCTGCGCTTTGCTGCCGCTGCTCGCGATCTACGCTGCAAGTGCAGCGAATGGCAGCAAGGTCCGCATCAGCGACATTCGCCCCCGGATTTTGCTGCGCCAGGCAATGAACGGCCGCTTCGGGGAAGCCGCACCGCAGCGCGGAAACGCTCTCGACCGGCGGCAATGGGCCGATCAGGTCGGTCCGACGGCGTGGGCGTCAGGTGGGGCTCGCCTCATTGCGGCATCATGCGGCGCTGCATCTCGCAGGCTCAGAAGGCTCGGGCCGCCCAATTCGGCGCTGCTTCGTCGGCCGAAGCCGAGCCATCTCCGCAGCGCAAGGTCCCCGAAATTGCTGCCAGGGCTGGGTGCAGTAAAGTCCAGGGCGGATGTATCAATATGCGCGACTTGATGTGCGAGTATTGCAAATTGTTAACCATCAGGACCAAGGTCAGGTGATGAAGACAGTTCATTTTAGAATCTCTTCGCTCTTCTAAATGCAGCCATTTGCGTGAACTTCTATTTCTGCTTTTTCCCCTCGTTCCTTTCGCGGCAGAGGCCCGGCCATTTCCAATGTCGGACCCTCACATGATTGAAGCCCTCGGGGGCCTTTTCCGAAACCTGCCGTGCTGGACCTTCTGCGCATCGGATGCCGAAACCCTGCTATTTCTCCGTCGTGCATAATCCGGGCTCAGCATTGCGGCAGGGATCGACGTTTGGCTGCTCGCGGACGGGCACGCTGGTCGGTACGCGGCTTCTCGGCTTTGGTGCATTGTCGCGCTCCGCCACCCGCTTTGCCATGATTGCCTCCGCCTCAGACCGGGTCGGAGAATCGCACCGCCACTCGACCGGCGGCATGGAGTTCTTGTAGCGCTCAGGGGGATAGATGTAGCCAATCGCGCAAAGGGTGAGTACATCCCCCGAACCGGGTTCGCCCGCTCCGCTGCCCGCCGCCACGGGAGAAGGGCCGGTCTTGTCCCTGTGGGTCTGCGCAAAGCCCTCCTCCTGCCGCTGGAAGCCGGAGATGCCCTGCGACACCCCTTGGGCAATCATCTGCCCTGTCGTCGTGTCGCGCGCCTGCCGGTCAGACTCGACCCGGGCGCGCAGATCGGCCTGCAGCCGCTTCGACTCCGCAGCTTCGGAGGCAAGGTCCCGCGACAGGTCGGCGCGCATCCGCTGCTGCAGGTCCTGCGCAAGTGCTTGCACTGCCGTACGTTCTCCAGGCGGCATCGCAGCTGCGATTTCGCGCAGGACCTGCGCCGCTCCCTTGCCGTCAGAGTTAGGGGGAATCTCCATCCACATGCGGAAGCCAGACATAGGCAGGGACGACTCAGTGCCGGAAATCTCGATGACCGCCGGGCGCTGACCGGAATACAGCAGGAAGCTGCGATGGCGGACCTCGCCATTTTTCGTCCGGCCGGAGCTGCTGGCGACGGCAACGGGGGGGAACATCCGCATGATCTCGGCGCGCAACTTCTCAGGACGCAGCCCCAGAGTCGGACGCGCCTCGCAGGCAAAGACCGGCCCGTCGCTGCGCACAAGCTCGCTGAGATAGCCAAAATCACTGCCGCGGTGAAAACCGCGCCAGACCTGCCAGTTGATCGTGTTGCCAAAATCGGTATCTCTGTCGCCCTCGAAAAGCGGCGGGACAATCGTCCCTCGTGCTGGCCAGCTGCCGCCAAAGGTGGTGGCCTGGGCCTGCGCGAGGTCGAGGTTTCCACATTTTTCGGTGATTGCACCGAGATAGACGGTTGTCCGGGCAGCCATCGCGGATTGTGAGGCACTTGGCCCACCCGAGGTGGTCACGCAGGCGGAGAGTGTCAGGAACGCCGCTGTAAATTCGGCCTTGAAGCTTCGCATGGGGGCCTTCCAGAGTTGCACGCTCCTCTACTCTAGCCCGGCCCGCCATGCTGGCACATCCCCCGTTTGGGGGATTAAACGTGCAGTGTCCGGTATCTTTCGAAAGCTGCAAAGACCAGTTTCTGCGAAGGCATGCCCATTTTGAGCATGGCCGATTTCAGCTGATCCTGAACCGTATAGAGGCTGGTTCCCGTGCTGTGGGCAAAGGCCGAAAGTGGCAGGCACGACAGGATTGCGTGGACCACCTTGCTCTCTGCCGGGGTGATCCCGAACGGCGAGCAAAAGGCGGCGACCTGCTCTAGGTCGGGCGGGGTGATGGTCAGCTGTGTGATCGTCAGGATACTGCGGCGCGGTCCGATCCGCCTCCCGCCAGAGGTCCAGCGCCGCAGGGCGTAGAGTGCATTGCTGTCGACGTGCCGCAGATAGAGGGCCGTTGCTTCGGGATCAACGTCCCCGGAGCGCTGAAAGGCTGCGAGACGCAGATTTTCATGCGGATCAGCGCAAGTCAGCCAGCCATCGGGCGAAAGCCGGAACCAGCCCTCGCCCAGCAATTGCCTGGCAGAGCGGTTCAATTCCACGAGCCGGTTGCCGTCCAACACGAAGACGGCTGATGCGAAAAGATCGATGGCCTCTGCCCGGGAAGGGTCAGCCCTGTCAAGTCCCGCCCGCGCGGCGCCGAGCCTGAACGCACGCAGCAAATGAGGTGCCAGTGTCTCCAGCAGCTTGACGGCCGGAAGCTCGATGCCCCGGTCTGGCCGTGACGAGGCGATGCCGAACCAGCCGACATTCTCGCCGAAACTCAGGTTGCAACCATGGATGTCATGGATCCCGAAGCGCGGCAGGAGTTCCTGATGAATCCTGCTCTCCCGCGCCTCAGCGGCTGAGACATAGACCCGCTCAGAGCACAGCCTGCCCGCAGCGCGCGCCATGACCCTCGGCACCCGGAAATCGTCATGGGCATATTCGTCGAGATAGACCTGCGCGAAGTCCGGATCGCCGCGCACGAAAAGGTTCACATGGGCATGACCGGATGATCTCGACACCAGAAACATGTGGACACTCGCCCCATCCACCAGTCCCGCGAGTGCATCGGCAACCTGCGACCAACCTTCGGGCTCGGCCGCTGCCTCGTAGATCTGGTGAAGGATGCCGTCTACCAGTTCTATTGCCCGCGCCTTTCGATCATCACAACCCTGATCACTCCGGGCCCCAAACCCGGTGCCCCAGATTGACCAGCGGAGTTCAGCCTACCAAATGAAGTCCCTTTGACAATGGAATTGTCGTATCGCAGCTCTTCCCGACGACATGCTCCGGCATCCGTCCAAGCATTACCGCGATCTCCTGCATGACCGATGGGCCCGCCACCCGCTTCGGGAAAGCTGCAGCCCTGCGCATCTGGGGCCAGGCCGGCCTTTCGGCGGCCGTCACGCCGCTCCGGTATAGGCGGTCCTAAGAGGTTCACCACGCGGCCGTCCGCCATTTCGCACGGCGCGCCTTCCATCTAAGCGCGCGCAGCCCATCCGGTCAATCGCGTCTCGGTCCAGCAGATCGCCGTTGCGCGCAACATCTGGCAAATTCGCGGCGTGGATCTTTGGTGCTCGGCCGCAGGCGCATTTGATGTACAGCGACAAAGGATTGGAAGGAAGATAGTGCTGAGGTCTATTGCCAGCCAGCGCCTGCAGTTCGCGTTGCAACTTGGCCAAGACCAATCTACGTCTTTTCCACCACCGATAGTGTCAGCCTTCGACAACAGCTTGGCTAAGATCCATCCCCCTTTTGGTCATCACTACATCCAGCCGCTTGAAAAACGAAAACAGGTCAGCGGTGGAGATATCCACCTCAACCGCCCGAACTTTACTCGGAGCCATCAGATCATCATCCTCACCGGATATCAGGTAAGCCACTACGCAAACCCTATCCACGGCACGGCCATGGTTACCCGAGAACCCCAGACGAATGCCGGCGAGCACTTCCCCACTTTCGCAAAGGCACTTGGATTTCAAGAAATCAACGAAGCGCAATTCGTCTGCACGATCAGCAGCAACACTGCCGGTGTAGTCGTCGTATTGCACGTGAGCCTGAAAAGTATCTGACATATTACAAACCCTAGCTTCAGCGGAATCTACCTTAAGGCCTAAGACATCAAGATCAAGACAGGTTTAGGCTAGTCTTGGGAACGATATTTCCACATTGGCACATCGCCAGCAACTGGATCTGCGCACCGAAAGGGCTACACCCGGGTCCTGCCCACTGCTCCTCAGCCGCGCGATCTGTCAGCGCGGCTCTTGACTAACCAATAGGCCTCTGCGACGTCGTGGTTTACCTTCTCCTCATAAGTATTCCACAATACTCATGCATTTGCACTCATGCATTTGCGGAAGCGGGCACGGCAAAAGACTGCCGGGATAAGTTCGAGATCTTTGGAGAATGCGCTGGATCAGTGCTTGTCCCGGCAGCAGCTGCGTGGATTGCTTGTCATGGGTTCGCGAAAAATCCGCAAGAAAGATAGCTGTACAGATGAAACCCGTGGGGCACTGTTACACAAATTCGTTGCAGAACGGGTGACCTGCCCCCCGCGAGATCCCTCAGTCTGATGTAGAGTCTGCTCAACCGCTGCTCTGCCTACCAGCTCTGGACCGCCCGAAGCTGGAGTTTTCGGGCTTTGGTCACGATGACGGGCTGGCTACGTCATCGGGAAAGTGCAATGCGCTCGGGACGTTGTATCCGATGGCGCTGTGTGGTCTGTCGTCGTTGTAGTGTCTACGCCATGAGCTGCTGCCGGTTTCGTGGACAGCAGGTTAAGCTAGCATAGCGCGGGCCTCGAACTCCATCGGGCTGAGGTAGCCCAGTTTTGAATGCCTGCGCCGAGGGTTGTAGAAGCGCTCGATGTAGTCGAACACGTCAGCACGAGCTTCGTCTCGGGTGCGGTAGACCTTGCGGGCCGTGCGTTCGGTCTTCAGCGACGAGAAGAAGCTTTCCATCGCGGAATTGTCCCAGACGTTTCCGGCCCTACTCATTGAGCAGGTGATGCCCCTCGCCATCGGGCTCGAACCGATGGCGCCACGATGGCTCGATCGGCCAGAAGCCGTTGAAACTGCTCGCTAGTGTATTGCGATCCCTGGACGCCCTTCTAAGAGTCAAGCGGCGATCTGGCTTTGGTTGATCTCCCGATGCCGCCTCATGATGATGCCGAAGACTTCGCGGGCAATATAGCGTTTGAGGCAGCGAATGGCCTCCAGCTTGGAATGGCCCGCAGCGATGCGTTTGGCGACGTAGTCCTGCGAACGTGGGTCCAGTCTCAGGCGCCCGATGGCGATGATGTGGATGGCGCTGTTGGCCGCGCGATCGCCTCCCCTATTCAACCTGTGCCGCACCGTCTTTCCTGATGAGGCCGGGACCGGGCTGACGCCGCACAATGCCGCGAAGCTAGCCTCGGATTCTAGCCGGTCCGGGTTGTCCCCAGCCGTGAGCAGCAACTGCGCCGCGCTGTTCAAACCGATCGCGGTTTGGGCCAGCAGCTCCGGGGCCAGATCCTTGACGATGGCACCGATCATGTCGTCCAGGTCGGAGACCTCGTCATGCAATTCGAGATAGCGCCGCGCGAGGGACTTGAGCGAGATCCGGTAGGCCTCCTCGACCTGGCGATATGCCGTGAGATCGGGGCGCCACGCGGCAAGTGTGCGGATCAGCTGCATCCGCGTCATGGATCGCAACGGCTCCCGGATCTTGTCGGGCGCGCAGACGATCGTCATCTGGATCATTTGCAGCGCAATTCGGCGCGCTTGAACAGCCGTCTTGCGGCAAACCCTCAGAACCCGAAGACTTTCGACCATTCCGTCCCGGCTGCGCGGTGTGACCGTGTGGCGCTCCGCGAATGCTGCATGAGCCGCGCTTTCCGCGTCATAGTCGTCGTTCTTGCCGCGTCGGCGGCGGTCGAGTTTGTCTGGCGCGGTCACTTCCAGCACCTCGACACCCGCGGCTTGCAGGTAGCGCAGCAGCCCGGCGCCGTAACTTCCCGAGCACTCAACCCCAACACGTCGAAGATCGCCGAAGGACCTCATCCACGCCAGCATCAAGCGATAACCATGCCGCGTTGTCGGGAAGCTCTCGGTGCCGAGAACACGGTCACGATGATCAACGACAGCCGCGACATGCAAATCCTTGTGCGTGTCGACGCCGCCGATGACGTGAGTTTCTGCTGGGTGTGCTGCCATCCGACTATCCTTTCCTGGGCGGCCTGTCTGTTTTGTGCTCCGAAGGATGCAGGGACAGGACAGTCATGGGACCGGATGGTCATGCCCTTCTTGGGTCACGGCAGCACCTTCGAGGCAAAGCCTCGCCGCAGGACGTTCCCGGATGATCGACAGGTCTAGGGAAAGACACGTGTTGGATCGATCGGAGTGAGGGTCAGATCACACCAGAAAGCCCTGCGGCACCAACCCAGCGAATGGTCGATCGGTGTTTGAGTCAAACCATCCGAGAACTGGCATTGATCGTATGACTATCCGAGTGGTGCAACAGCGCATCGGCCTTGCCGCGCCGCCAGACCGCCATCATCAGCGCGTCCATGACCAGTGATG
>NZ_JBGQOG010000022.1:0-60026 GCF_052113705.1 Phaeovulum sp. W22_SRMD_FR3
GCAGTCTGTGCCGCTTCGGTGAGGGGGGTTCTACGGCCACACTCAAACCTCCGCAAGGCCCTTTTTCAAGAATTCTGACAGAAATGCGAAATGGCGCCTCCTCCCGCGCGGCCCGGCCCCAAAATGCGACCCCGGCCGCGGCAGAGAGCGCGGCAAAATCCCCTGTTTTCCTTGGTCCTGCCACAGCATGGCCGGGGTCAGCGCCGCCCATTTGTCGCGCGAAAGAAAATCGGTGCTTCGCCCCGGCGAGGACACCAGATGCGGCTTTTGAGGGGGTGGTTACCCCAGCTGTAGTGGTCATTTGCCGGGGAATCGGCGGGATCGAAGGCGCGGAATCGGGGAATCGCCCTCGCCGCGGCCGGGAATCGCCCCGTCGGAAACGGGCGATCCAGAGACCGTGGGTGTTGGGTGGTACAGCGATGCCGCTGCGGCGCAGCACGCCGCCCGCCTCTCTCCCCTCGGGCGCCGATGCGGCACGAGGACCGGCCTTGCGGCGGCGCCCGGGGCCCGGCTGGTTCTGGCCGCGGCAAAGGCGCCGCCCCCCCCCTTGGCGGAGGCGCTCGTCGGGTGAAGCAGGCGGTCGCGGCGCCGTACAGGGGGGGCCGTGACGGGCCGCAGCACAACTTTTAGCAGAAAAATCGTCCCGATTGGTGGTCCCCCCGGCCATGACGCGCTAGCTTTACTGCACTGGAAGCAACACGGAGGACATCTGATGACAGATGTGACAACTCCGGGGATTCCAACCCCGGACGGTGCGGCGGACGTGATCGACACGGATTACACCATCGGCCAAGACAATCTGGAAGGCAGCCTCGGCCCTTTTGGTTTTGACATCCACAACCCGGTTTTTCAGATTTCGGGTCTGAGTATCATTGCGTTTGTTTTTTACACGCTGGCATTGCCGGAACAGGCGGGAGCGGTCTTCAGCTGGCTGTTTTCCACCGTCACCCACAGCTTCGACTGGTTCTTTCTCGGCGCGGCGAACATCTTTGTGCTGTTTTGCCTGATGCTGATCGTAACGCCCCTCGGCAATGTCCGCCTCGGCGGCGCAGAGGCGACACCGGATTACAACTATGTCGCCTGGTTCTCGATGCTCTTTGCCGCGGGCATGGGCATCGGCCTGATGTTCTACGGCGTTTCCGAACCCTTGACGCATTTCTCAACCTCGCTGGGTGGCGTCACACTCGGCGAAAACGGCATCCGCACCGATTGGGCACCGCTCGGCGGCATGGCGGGCAATGAGGCCGAGGCGGCCCGTCTGGGCATGGCGGCCACGATCTTCCACTGGGGTCTGCACCCTTGGGCGATCTATGCGGTGGTCGGGCTGGCCCTGGCGCTGTTCAGCTACAACAAGGGCTTGCCCCTCACCGTGCGCTCGGCCTTTTACCCGATCCTGGGCGAGCGGATCTGGGGCTGGCCGGGCCATATCATCGACATCCTGGCGGTCTTTGCCACGCTCTTTGGTCTGGCAACCTCGCTCGGCTTCGGGGCGACGCAGGCGAATGCGGGCCTGAACCAGCTGTTCGGGATTCCCATCGGGGAGACCACCGAAGTGCTGCTGATCACCATCATCACCTCGATCGCGCTGGTCTCGGTGCTGCGCGGTCTTGATGGCGGGGTGAAAATCCTGTCCGAGATCAACATGGGGCTGGCGTTCCTGCTGCTGGCCTTCGTGCTGTTCGTGGGGCCGACATTGGCCATTCTGACCACCTTCGGCTCTTCGCTGGTGGCCTATGCCGAATACCTGCCCGCGCTGGCCAATCCCTTTGCGCGTGAGGATGTGAACTTCAGCCAGGGCTGGACCTCGTTCTATTGGGCCTGGTGGATCAGCTGGTCTCCCTTCGTCGGCATGTTCATCGCCCGCGTCAGCCGCGGCCGCACGGTGCGCGAATTCATCACCTGCGTTCTGCTGATCCCCAGCCTCGTCTGTGTGCTGTGGATGAGCGTCTTTGGTGGCGCGGCGATTCAGCAGGTGGTGCAGGACGGCTATGCCGCCGCGCAAGAGGCGGAACTGCCGCGCCAGCTGTTCCTGATGCTGGATGCGCTGCCGCTGGCCGGGATCACCTCGGTGATCGGGATCGTGCTGGTGATCGTGTTCTTCGTCACCTCCTCGGATTCCGGTTCGCTGGTGATCGACACGATCACCGCGGGCGGCAAGGTGGATGCGCCGGTGCCGCAGCGGGTGTTCTGGTGCGTGTTTGAGGGGGCGGTGGCGATTGTGCTCCTGCTCTCGGCCGGGGGGCTGCAGTCGCTGCAATCCATGGTCATCTCGACCGGGCTGCCGTTCACGGTGGTGCTGTTGGTGATGTGTTACGCCATTTACAAAGGCCTGCGGGCCGAGCGCGCCATCCGCTGACGCGCGAAAGGCCCGGCACCCTGCGGTGCCGGGCCTTTTCACTGCTGCCGGGCCCTTTGCCACCCCCGGCTTCGGGCCTCTTCACTCAATCTTTTCATGTGCATCGGCCTGACCCTGGCGCCAATAGCCCGCCGCCTTCAGCCAGGGCAGCGGGTGCCCCCGCTCCTCCAGCAGGTAGCTGCGGACCGCGCGCGCAACCGAAGCCTCTGCCGCAATCCAGACGAAAGTGCCGGGCGCGATCGCAAGCCGCGCCAGCGCCGCCAGGAAAGGCGCCGCCTCTGCCGCAGCCGCCACCGGGCGGTGCAGCCAATGGCAGCTCAGCGCCGCTTTCGTCTCAAAGACCTGCTCATCTGCCGCGCCGGGCACGGCGATCAGCGCCGTCACCTTCGTGCCCGCCGCCATCTCTTCGATCCGGCGGCCAATCGCGGGCAAAGCCGTCTCATCCCCGATCAGCAGCCATTCGGCAATCGGCCCGCTGATCCGCTGCGAGCCGCGCGGCCCGGCAACGGTCAACCGGCCGCCCGGCACCGCCTGCAACGCCCATTCGGTTGCAGGCCCGGCCTCATGCAGCGCGAAATCCAGCGTCAACGCCTGCTTTGCCCTGTCAAAGCGGCGCGGCGTGTAATCGCGCTTTTCCGGCTCACCGCCATCGGTCGCCAGAAAAAGCTTCACGTGGTCATCCGGCGCGGCGCTGACGAAATCGGCCAGATCCGGGCCGCTCAATGTCACCCGCAGCATATGGGGCGTGAGCCGGTGAACCTCCGTCACCGTCAGCTCCCGGCGGCGCAATTCGTGGCGCAGCCGCTCAATCGTCGGCGGGGTCAGTATCTCTGTCATGATGGTCCTTGCGAGGCCGATGGGTCTGGCTGCTGCGGACATCAGGACACAGGGGCGGGGCAATCCCCGCCGGGGTCGCGCGGTGTCACCACCGGCATGTCCAGGCTGGCTCCCGGTTACGGGCGCGAGATTACAGCAGGCCAGACGCGAGACAAGCCGTTATGTTGCTGCGCACCGTCACATCCTGATGAGCCTGCGCCGGAAGCGTCCACCGCCACAGCCGCCGTTTCAGCCGCGCCCCTGCCATTCGGCCAGCGAGGGCGTCGGCAGATCGAAAACGTCGCCCGTACGGCAGTAGCCCGCACCCCCCATCCGGCCCAGCGCGTCCAGTGCCACCGGATCAACATGCAGCCGCTCATTCACGATGTCCGAGCGCAGATGCATCGCCACCACCCGCCCCAGCACGATGGCCCGCGTCGGGCTGATCTCCAGCGTGATGTGGCGCAGACATTCCAGCGCCACCGGCGCTTGCGCGATAAAGGGGCTTTTCACCCGGTGCCCCGGCAGCGCGGTCAGCCCGGCGGCCTGCAGCTCATCCACCTCGGGCCCAAAGGCAACTGCCGTCACGTTCATCGCCTCCAGATTGGCCGTCCCCGCAATGTTCACCGTGAACTCTCCGATGTCGCGGATGTTGCGCCCGGTGTCCTTGGGGCTGCCGTCAGCGTGATTCTCGATCCCGATGCCGACGATGGCCGGGTCTGAGGACAGGACGTTGAAAAAGCTGAAAGGTGCTGCATTCACCCGCCCCTGCGGATCCACCGTGGTGATCCAGGCAATCGGCCGCGGCACCACGCTGCCGATCAGGAGTTTGTACCGGTCTTTGGCGGACATCTCGTCCAAATCGAAGCGGCGAAAGCCCCCGGCATCAGGCATCCGTTCAGGGGTCGGTTCAGGAGTCGGTTCAGGGGTCGGCATCAGTTTCCTCATCAAAGCAGGCTGCAGCGCAGGCGCGGGTCAGATTGCATACAATTATTCGATCTTTCGTATGCAAAACAGAGCACATCCGCCGGTGATGGAACCCGACACGGCCCGTGCGGGTTAACTGACCGATTAGCAGGCAAACCGCTTGCAGGGAGAGCATGATGAGAACTCTGAGAACCACCACCGCCCTTGTGGCCGGTCTGGCCGCACTGATCCCCACCGTGCTGCCCGCGCAGCAGGCAACGAAAGCGGCGGTCGAGGCCGAGATTTGCGTGAGCGACGCCATTGCCGCAGGCAGCAGCGAAGCAGACGCCCGCGCCACCTGTGGCGCCGGCGACGCTGAGGCGACGCCGCCCGCGGCGGCAACGGACCCGGCGGCTGACGCAGCCCCCGCAACCGAACCCGCAACGGATCCTGCGCCAGAGAGCGCCGCACCCGCCGACACACCCCCGGAGGCGGCAGCACCAAACGCTGAGGCGCCCGAAGCCGCCGCACCGGATGCCCCGGCACAGGATGCTGCCCCCGACGCAGAGGCCCCCGCTGACGCGGCCGCGCCTGAAGCAGAGATGCCGGAGGCCGTTGTGCCCCCCGCAGCGCCCGAAGCGGCCCCCGAGGCGGCACCTGCCGAGCCTGAGGCAGCCCCCGCGGAAGCCCCTGAAGCCGCCGCGCCTGCGGAAGCCCCCGCCGAAAACGCGGCCCCCACTGAAGCAGCCCCTGCGGAAGCTCCGGCCACTGCGGCGCCCGACGCGGCACCGCAAACTGACGCCCAAGCCGATCCGGCACAGGCCCCGGCCGCCGGTGACACTGCACCCGAGGCAAGCGAGGCACCCGAGGGTTCGCCCGCACCGGAAGCCCCGGCCGCAGCTGACGCGACGACGGGGGCCGAGGCCGATGTGCAATCGGGTTCCAACGCAGAAACCACGGCTCCGGCTGCGGAATCCGCAGAAGATCCGGGGGTCGCTGCCGCCGCGGCAGCCGCATTGGCCGCAGCTTTGGGTGCACCGGATGCCGCTGAATCCGGCGCCGCCGTCGAGAACTCCGCCCTCGCGGCAGAGGCAGATGGCGCTGCCGGTACCAGCGGTGACGCTGGCGCGGCACCCGCCGCTGCCGAAGGCTCAACCGTGACCGAAGAAGTGGTGACGGAAGACAATGCCCGCACCTCGGCCGAGGATTTTGCCACCAGCGTCTCGGGTGCCGCCAGCACGACCGAAGCCGCCCCCGCGAAGAAGAAAGGCCTCTCGGATCTGGAAAAAGCCGCGATCGTCGGCCTCGGCGCCCTCGCCGTGGGCGCCATCCTGAACAATGGCAGCAAGGTTGCCGCCAATTCGGGCGACCGCGCCGTGGTGCAGAATCCCGATGGCAGCTACAGCGTGCTGAAAGATGACAATGCGCTGCTGCGCCAGCCGGGCTCAACCATCCGCACCGAGACCTTTGCCGATGGCTCGACCCGCACCGTGGCCACCAAACAGGACGGCGCGCAGATCGTCACGGTGTATGACGCCCAGCGCCGCATCGTGCAGCGGACGCGGATTGAGGCCGATGGCACCCGCTACGTGCTGGTCGACGATTCCAAAGGCGCCGATCCGGTCGAGGTGTCGCAACTGCCGAAAGCCGATCTGAACGCCGAATATGACGACCACGGCGCGCTGGAGGAGGCTTTGGCACGCGAAACGCAGGGCAGCCGTCGCTTTACCCTGGCGCAGGTCCGTCAGATCTCGGCGGTTCGGGCACTCGCCCCGGCGATCGCGGTGAATGACATCACCTTCGCCACCGGTTCGTCCGCGATCACGCCGGATCAGGCACGCTCGCTGGCGGATCTTGGCCGCGCCCTGCAACAACGCATCGCCGCCAACCCGCGTGAAATCTTCCTCGTGGAAGGCCATACTGACGCCGTTGGCAATGATGCCTTCAACCTCGCCCTGTCGGACCGCCGCGCGGAATCGGTGGCACTCGCCCTGACCGAATATTTCGACGTCCCCGCCGAGAACCTCGTGGTTCAGGGCTATGGCGAGGAATATCTGAAGGTGCAAACCGAGGGTGCAGAGGCCCGCAACCGTCGCGCCAGCGTGCGCCGGATCACCGATCTGTTGCGGATGGCCTCGAACTGAGCGGCCCGTGACCTGACGCCAAGACCCAACGGCCCGCCCCACGGCGGGCCGTTTTCATGTGGTGGCGAGGCGCACATCCATCCAGATCGGCAGATGATCCGAGGCGACGCGCGCCTGCCCGCCCTCGGCCACCCCCGCCTCCAGCAGCGAGACCCCGGCATCATGCGCAAAACGGTCAAGATGCGCGATCGGGCGGCGGGCGTGAAAGGATTTCCCCGGCGTCAGCAGCGTGAAGCCGCGGGCCAGCCGCCCCAGCCCCACCTCGGTCGACCATTCGTTGAAATCACCGCCAATCACCGTCGGCGGCGGCGCATGCCGGTTCAATGCCGCCGTCAGCGCACTCAGTTGCGAGCGGCGCGAGGGGCGCAACAATCCCAGATGCAGGCCACAGACCCGCAGCGCCCCCTCGGGTGCCGCGAGATCGGCGATCAGCGCACCGCGCGGCTCAAGCCCCGGCAGATCCAGCCGCTCAAGCCCCGTGAGATGCATGTCGGTCCGGGTCAGAATCGCATTGCCGTGCCAGCCGAGACTCACCCCGCTTTGCCCCGCCGCAATCGGCACCAGCCCGGTGATCTCGGCGATCAGCCCGCGCGGCAGCGCCGTGGGGCGCGATCCGAGTCGGCGGTCGGCCTCTTGCAAAATCACCACATCCGCCGCCAGCGCGGCAATCACCCGCAAGATCCGCGCCGGATCGGCCCGGCGGTCGGTTCCGACCGCCTTGTGCACATTGTAGCTCACAAAACGCAACGTGCCGGGCGCGCGCGGGGGCAATATCGATGTCATCACAGGATCGGCGCCCCCAAACGAAACACCCCTTCGCCCAACCGCCGCACCAGTCCGGCGCGCGCAATGCCCTGCGTGCAACGCGCCTCTTGCGTGGTGAACCATTGCACCAAGCCGGACACCGAGGCGGGATCATACAGAAACAACGTCGCCTCAAAGTTCAGCAGCATCGAGCGCACATCGAAATTCGCCGAGCCGAGATAGGCCGTATCGTCCAATATCCCCATCTTGGCATGCAGCATCCCGCCCTGATAGCGCAGCACCTGACAGCCCACCCGGCCCATCTCGCGCAGATATGCGCCGCGGGCGATATCCGCGACCCGCTGATTGGAGCGGTCGGGCAGCATCAGCCGCACATCCACCCCGCGCCGCGCGGCGGTGGCCAGGGCATTGGTCAGCATCTCGGTCGGCAGGAAATAAGGTGTGGCGATCCAGACCCGCGTCTCGGCCCGGTGGATCGCATGCACCAGCGCGTCATGCAGCGCATCCTCGCGGCTGTCGGGGCCCGAAGGCACCAGCTGCGCCACCGCGCCCCCCGGCCCCTGCGGCGCGCAAGGCAAGGGCGCGGCGAGCGGCTGCGGATCCAGCACCTGCCAATCCGACAGGAACACATCCTCAAAGCATTGCACCGCCGGGCCGCGCAGCAGGAACGACAGGTCATTCCAGCGCGCCGGGTCCGCCTCGGGGCCGAGATAGTCGGCGCCGATGTTGCGGCCGCCCGCAAACACCGCCGCGCCATCCGCAATCACCATCTTGCGGTGGTTGCGCAGGTTGAAATGCCCCCGCGCCGGCCATTGCAGAAAGGGCGAGAAGTAATGCACCTGCCCGCCCGCCTTTTTCAGATCGCGCAGCGCCCGGACCGGGTGCCGCAGGCTGCCCAGACGGTCGAGGATCAGGCGTACCGCCACCCCTGCCCGCGCCCGCTCGGTCAGCGCCTCAACAAACTGCCGCCCCACCGCATCATCGGCCACGATGTAAAACAGCGCGTCAATCCGGGCCTCCGCCCGGCCCACGAGTTCCATCAGCGCCTGATGCGCCTCGGTTCCGTCGGAGAGCAGGGTGAATTCATGCCCCGCCTGCGCCTCCGGCAGACCAAAGCGCGCGAAAAGATCGGCCAAGGGCGGCGCGGTCTCCGCAACAGCGCCAACAGGCAAGGTATCATAGCGGATCTTGGCATAGCTTGAGCGCTGCTTGCGAAACCCCAGCGCCAGAAACAGCGGCACGCCGACCCAGGGCAGCATCACCAGAAACATCAGCCAGGCGACCGAAGATTGCGGCGAGCGGCGCTGCTGCAGGATCAGCACGGCGGCAATCAGCACCAGAAAGGTACCGGTGACCACCGCCAGATGGGTTTCTGCCCAAAACATACCGCCGCCCTATTCTGCTTCGCGCCAAGACCGCCACGCGCTGCGCCAAATACCCGTGACTTACACATAACATAGGTCGCCCCTCGCCCGAGAGCCACCTGCATATCGACACAAATCAGTCCACCCGCGGGCTGGTGCCGCAGATGAGAAAAAACCCGCCGCAATTGCTTGCGACGGGTCAAATTTCTCAGTGGTTCCGGCATTCAGCCGAGCGTGTGGCGCCAGCCATGCGGATCGCTGCCCTTGCCCTTTTGCAGACCGACCAGCCGGTTGCGCAGGCTTTCGGTCAGCGCGCCGGTCTCGCCATTACCGATCGCAAAGGCGCCGCCCGCATGCCGCATCTCGCCGACAGAGGCGATCACCGCCGCCGTGCCACAGACGAAGACCTCGCGCACGCGGCCCGAGCGGGCATCGGCCTCAAACTCATCAAAGCTGTATTTCCGCTCGGTCACGGTGATGCCCTCGTCCCGGGCCAGCTGCATGATCGACTTGCGGGTGATCCCCGGCAGGATCGTGCCCAGCGGCGGCGTCATCAGGCTGCCGTCATCCAGCACGAAAAAGATGTTCATGCCGCCCAGCTCTTCGATCCATTTATGCTCGGCCGCATCGAGGAACAGCACCTGATCGCAGTCCTGACGGCTGGCCTCGGCCTGAGCGATCAGGCTGGCGGCATAGTTGCCGCCGCATTTTGCAGCCCCGGTCCCGCCCTGCGCCGCACGGGTATAGTCGCTGGAAACCCAAACCTTCACCGGTTTGGCGCCGCCCTTGAAATAGGCCCCCACCGGCGAAGCGATGACGCAGAAGATGTATTTATGCGCCGGGCGCACGCCCAGAAACGCCTCATCCGCGAACATGAAGGGGCGCAGATAGAGGCTGCCTTCGCCCTGCGGGATCCATTCCTTGTCGATCTCGACCAAAGCCTCAACCGCCGCCACGAAATCGGCCTCGGGCAGGGTGGGCATCGCCATCCGCTCGGCCGAGCTGTTGAAACGCGCGGCGTTTTCATAGGGGCGGAACAGCGCGAGACCTTTGGCCCCGTCATCGCTTTCGGTCCGGTAGGCCTTCATGCCTTCAAAGATTTCTTGCGCGTAATGCAGCACGGCACAGGCCGGATCAATCTGGAACGGCGCGCGGGCGCGCACCTGCGCGTCATGCCAGCCGAGTTCCTTGGTCCAGGTGATCGTGACCATGTGATCGGTGAAGACCCGCCCGAAACCCGGATCAGCCAACACTTGGGCGCGATCCGCCTCCGATACCGGTGAAACCGACCGGTTGAGGGCAAAAGTCATCGTCTGGGTCATTCTCGTGCTCCGTCTCTCACTCAGGGCCCGCCGCATGCGCGCGGCTACCGGATGGCGTCACCGCCCCCGTTCGTCCGGCGGCGATGGTTTCACCATTCCGCCCCGGATTAAAGAGGATGCGCCCCGCCATCAATGAAAATTCCACGCTGCAACATGTCCGTGATCCGGCGCGCAGGGCCGCTCAGGCTCCGCGCCCGCAAATCTGATCCACCGCCATCTGCTGCGCTGCGGTCTCCGCCGCATCCAACCGGCCCATGCGGAAGCTCGCCACCCATGTCGCCCCCGGGTCCAGCAGCGGCACCGTGCCCGCTGCCGCCTCGGCACGATAGCCGCGCTGGCCCGAGGTGGTCGGCTCGGCCATCGCCAGCGCCTGCAGATCCGGCGAGCGCGAGATCCAGCGCAGCGCCTTCGGGCATTGCTCGGGCCGGTGCGCGAACCAATCCGCGCTGCCATCCGGATGCACCTGCATCGAATGCGCCCAACCGGCGCTGTCGGCGCGGTAATCGATCTGGAACACCACCTCGGGATCGTAGCTGCGCCCCGCCTCCAGCAGGTGATGCGCCGACGGATCTTCCTGCATCTCTTTCAACAGGCTGCTGAACTCTGGCTTCACCGTCAGATGCGAGGGGACCTCGGCCCGCACCCGCACCGCCTCGGGGGTGTAGGGCGCGGAATAGACCAGACGTCCGCCATCAACGGGGCGAAAATTCGGATGCGCGAGATACATGAAGGGCATCGGCGCGCCGCCCAGATTGGTGACGCGCATCCCCACCTCGAAAACCGGCGCTCCGGCGGTCAGCGTCACATAGGGTTCGGCGCGGTAATGCGCTTTATAGGCCCGCTGGAACAAGGTGGCCGACCGCAGCGTGATCTGCGGCGCGTCACCCGCAAGGTCAATCTCCAGCCAGGCCTGCTGCATCGGCGCCATCGGCAATTCACCATGCAGCGCATGGTCATCCTCGGGGCCGGGCGCCGAGGTGCCGGTCAGCCCGCAGTGAAAGAAGAACGCGCCGAACCCGTCCAACAGCCGCTCTGACGGCACCGGTTGCCGGGTCATGCCCTGCATGCCGATGTCCAGCCCGTCGACAACGGGTTCCCAGATCTGCTGGCCCCGGAACGGCAGCGCCACCAGCGAAACCCGCGGCGTGATCAGCCGCAGCCCGGCGATGCCGCTGGGATAGCGGAACGCCACGGCGGACATCCGCGGATGTTCAAAGAGCACAAACGGCTCTGTCCCGAACATGCTCTCTGAGAGATTGACCTTCATCATTCCGCCGTCCCCTTCTCCGCCGCGCCCTGTTCTCCAGGGCGTCACCCTGCGCCTCGATTGCCACACCGGCCGCGGCCCCCAACAGGGGCGATCCGCGCGCCAGAGGTTTGGCCAGCCCATCGGCATTGCCGGGCAAAACGGCCAGTCCGGGCGAGCATGCCAAGGTGGCACAGCGGCGTCGCCTGCCCCCTTTTGACCACGGCCGCGCCATTTCGCAATCCACAACTGTTGCCGCAAGAGAGGATCTCTCCCCACACGCAGGGCCAGACCGCGCCGGGGCAGAGCCGTGGTGGTGGCCGCCGTCATCTGGTGGCTTTTGAACTAAATCGCCGCGGGAAATAGGGGGCATCTGCGGCGTCTCCGCCAGACCTAAAGGCTTTCTTTACGCGGAAATGGTTCTTTGATCGGAGCAAGGTCGTGGGGGCTTTGCGGCATCCGCGCAGAAAAGCGCGGCACACTCCTGTTCAAGGAATATTCAAAATGACACGGTTTTCGCACCGTGGACCGCGCCTGTGGAGGGCAGCGCGCGGCGTCCATATGCTATTGATGAACCTGGCTTTGGCGGCCGGGATACTGGCCATGGGGATGGTCACGCCCGATCTGGCCTCGGCCGCGCAGCTTCAGCGCGCCGGGAAGGGTGTCTTTCGGGTCTCAAAAGATCCCGGCGGCAGCGTTGCCGAGCGGGTGGCCGAGATCAACCGCCTGCGCGCGCAGGGGGCGCGTGTCGAGATTGCCGGTGGCTGCTGGTCTTCCTGCACGATGTATCTGGGCCTGCCCAATACCTGCGTCACGCGTGCCGCGGTCTTGGGTTTTCACGGGCCGAGTTCGGCCATGTATGGCATTGGACTGCCCTCGGCCGAGTTTGAGCGCTCGTCAAAGCAGATGGCCAGCTATTATCCCGAGCCCATTCGCAGCTGGTTCTTGCGCGAAGGGCGGATGATTACCGTTGGTTTCACGAAATTCTCGGGCCGGGATCTGATCAGGATGGGCGTGCGTGAATGCAGCACCTAAGACCATACCCTGCGGGAGATGCGTCCTGAGGCCGATCAATCAGGCTGATCCGGCACGGTGACAAGCGGGGCCCAAGGCACTGGCGCGGCAGGAAGGCTGACGCGCCCTGTGCTCCGGCCCCGCCAGGGTCACCGCCGCCAGACAGAAACCGGCTCAGCAAACGGAAAAGGGGCCACTCTTTCGAGCAGCCCCTTTGCGCAATTCTGAACCGTAACTCAGCTGCTGCTGGCGGCCGTTGCAGTGCCGGCATCAATGCTGCCTGCGCCGCCATTGGCGACCGTGTTTGCCGCGGTCTGCAGCGAGGCACGCTGGGCGGCATCGGTCGACGCGCCGGCGATACCGCTCAGGCTGGCGCTCACCACCGACGAAAGCGCCGGATTGACGGCGGCAGCCGCGATCAGGTCTGCGGAAACAGCACCCAGCGCCGTGTTGATCTGCGCGGCGGTGAAGCCCAGACGCTTTGCACGAGCGACCGCAGCTGCGATAACTGCCGTGCAATCCGACGCGGAGCAGGTTGCCACCAGCGACGCGATATCCAGAGCCGGACCCGTGGGCGCCGCTTGAGCGAAGACTGCGCCCGGCACCGCGATTGCTGCCGACATTGCCGTCGCCAAAACCAGATTTTTAATGGACATGTGAACACCTCTGATACCAATTTTTTTCAAACTAGCAGAAAACGCATGCCACCAGAAGCACCAAAACGGCAGAAAGTATTGTCAAATTAACTTTTCTGCGCCTGCACAATCGCCCCTGTCCTAAATGCCTGTACTCTTGGGAAAATTTCGGCGCCGCTTTGTTTTCTTTCTGCCCTAATTTGTTGCAAACATGAACATAGTTGCGATCAGCCCCTGCGAATCACCCGGTGCTGCAGCGCCCCTATCGCGGGCCCGGGCGCTTGCGGCGAAGAAAACCCCGGCTCCGGCCACCACAGATCGCCATCCCGGTGAATCACTTTGCGCGACGCGACGTGAGGGCGGGCGGGGGATACGCAATGCCATGCGGCCTGTCCCGGATCCGTCGGCAGCGTCCGGCTTCGCCAAAGTAGCTGAGCCGCCGGAGGGAGGCCATGACCGGACACGGCCCGCCGCACCTGCCCCCGCGCACAACCGCCCCGGCACCGCGGCAACCGCCGGACATGGCCGCTGTCGCCAAACGGCTGCAGCTTTGGCAAAATTTTGCAGAAATCGCAAAAACTTCACGCCACAGTAGGTGTTTGTGCCGATTATTTAGGAGGATCTCCCTTGAAACGCCCTAGGTTTGACTGGACCTTTTGCACGAGACCCCGCTAAAGCACAGCCGAAACGACCCGAGTCAGGAGACCCCCTTGCGTTCCAAGACAGCTCTTCTCCCCGCGACCATCGGGGGCATCGGTCTCTTCGTGCTGGCCTTTGGGGCGGCACAGGTTTTCGGGCCGGACTATGCATTGGTGTTGTTCGACCGCAAGCAACCAAGCGCGCAGCTGCAACAAATGCAATCGGCGCCACCGGCGCTGCCCGGCAGCGGCCGCAGCCGCAAGGCCCTGCTGGACGATTGCAGCACGCTGCTGCCCAGCATTTATCTGTCGCTGTTTCCCGCCTCTCTCCAGGAGAAAATCTATCAGGATTGCGCAGGCTACGCGGCGACAACGCTGGCCGACACGCCCACCTCCGGCCAGGCCTGGGCGGTGACCGCGCTGATTGCCGCCGCCCGGAACCAAACGGCGGAATTTGAGCGCGCCTATGTCCTGTCGCAGCGCGCCTCCCCGGCAGAGGGCTGGATCAGCGAGCGGCGCTTTGCAATCCTGGCCAATACGCCGCAAAGCGTCACGCCCCCGATCACGGCGAGCTTCACCGAAGACGTCAAGGTGCTGCTCGCAGCGCCCGACACGCGCAAGATGGTGGCGACCGCCTATAACCGCCTCCCCAACCTCCGGCCCGCGATTACCGATGCGGTGTCGCAGGCGACCGATGTCGCCCAGCGTGCCTTTCTCAATGAGGTCAAGAAAACAGGGCCGATGATCCAATGAACAAACCTGACGCCTCTGCCTCTGCCGCCTCCGCGCCGCCCGCATCCTCTCCTCTCCCGCGGGCGGATGGCGCCACAGGAGCATCGCCGATCAGCTTCGCCGTGCAGCCCGCCTTGAATGGCCTGCACAAAGGCTCGGCGCCGGCAAACCGGCCCTTGCGGCGCGCGCACGGCATTCTGGCGGTACTGCTGACCGCCATTGTCTTGCTGGCCCCGCTGCCCGTGGGCAGCAACCGGGCAGCGGCCTGGATGCTTTGGGCGATGATCCTCTTTGGCGCGGGTGGCATCGCGCTGATCGCGATGACCTGGCTGAGCGGTGACAAGCCCCTGCGCATGTGGCGCTTTTTGCCCTTGGTGACGCCGGTGCTCGTCGTGCTCGGCTGGGGCCTGTTCCAGATCCTGCCGATCGCGGCCTATCTGCCCGGCTTCCTGCAGGCACAACCGCTCAGGGGTGTCCTCGATCCTGCCACGCTCAGCCTTGCGCCCCGTTCGACGCTGATCGCCCTGCTGCGGATCTTCAGCTCGGTGGTGTTCTTCATGCTGATGCTGGAGGTTTCGGGCCGGCTGGAGCGCGCCCGGGCCATTGGCTGGGCCCTGTATTTCGGCGTGGTGATCCATGCGCTTTGGGGGATTGTTGCGCTGAAATTCATGGGGGATACCTATTTCTGGGGCACAAAATCCGCCTATATCGGCTCGGCGACGGGCACCTTCATCAACCGCAATTCCTATGCGACTTTCCTTGGTATGGGGGCCGTTCTCGGCATGGCGCTGATCATGGAGCTGGCGCGGCGGCCCCGCATGCGCCACCCCGACGGCGTGCGCCTCACCTCGCCCGAGAGCCTGACCCTGGCAACGCTCTGGGTCAGCCTTGCGCTGGTGCTGATCACCGTGTTTTCGACGCAATCGCGGATGGGTCTTGCTGTCTGCATGCTGGGCATGTTTCTGGTGTGGTTCCTGTCGCCGCGCGCCGAAAGCCTGCCGCAGGCCGCATCCCGCCCGAAGCGGCGCAAGCCACTGGCCGGAAACGGTCTGCGCCGGCTTGGCATCGGCGCCGGGATCGTTGCGCTGTTCATCATCGCCCTGTTCACCATCGGCGAAGCCACGCTGAACCGCGCCCTGTTCGTCGAGGCCGCAGCCGAATACCGGTTGTCGCTCTATGCGCAGGTTCTTCAGATGATCGCCCAACGGCCGCTCACCGGCTTTGGCCTCGACGCGTTTCCCGCCGCCTATGAGCTTTATCATCAGGCGCCGGTCTCAAGCGCCGTGTTCTGGGATTACACACATTCCAGCTATCTGATGCTCTGGGTCGAGCTTGGCCTTGTCTTTGGCACGCTGCCGATGATTGCGGGCGCCAGAATCCTGTGGCGCCTGGCACGGCTCCTGCGGCGGCGCAAACATGATGTGGCGCTGCCCATCGCCGCTTTCGCGGGATTTGTCCTCGCCGCGCTGCATTCTCTGGTGGATTTCAGCCTTGAAATGCAGGCCAATATCTTCCTGCTGCTGGCCATGCTGGCGCTCGGCATCTCGCGCCGCGACGTGCCGCAACGCCGCATCAACAGCGAGGATGCCGCCGGGGATGACACCGCGCAACGCGGGCTGTCCCTGCCCGGCGGCCGCACCGAATGAAGCTGCTGTCCTCGGCCCTGCAGCGTTTTGCCCGGCCAAAGGCCCCCGCAGCGCTGGCCCGGGGCATTCTTCTGGACAGCACGCCCGCCCGGATCTACGCCGTCGGCGACATTCACGGCGAAGCCCGGCTTTACCGGCAGCTGGAGCAGATGATCCTCGCCGATATGGCCATGGAGGCGGCACCCGGCGCCCCTGCGGTTACCGATGCGGTGGTGATCTTGCTCGGGGATCTGATCGACCGGGGCCCCGACAGCGCCGCGTTGATCGATCATCTGCTGGCGCCCGCACCCCGCGGCCTGCGCCGCATCGTTCTGCGCGGCAACCACGAAGACATGGCCCTGCGCTATCTCGACAATCCGACACCCGATGCGGCCTGGCTGCAGCATGGCGGCGCCGAGACCCTGGCCTCCTATGGCCTCGCCGCCGACGAGCGTCTGGGCTACGGGCTGCCGTCCCGCCAGATGCGGATGCGCCTCGATGTGCACCTGCCCGAAGATCACCGCGCCTTCCTGTCGCAGCTGCCCCATTTCGTGCAGACCCCGGAATATTACTTCTGTCACGCCGGACCCGAGCCCGATCTGGGCCTGACCGAACAGCGCCCACGCACGCTGATGTGGTCGCGCGGCTTTGCCGATGACAATCTGGCCGCCCCCGACGGTCTCGGTCAGCGTCTTGTGGTGCATGGTCACATGCCTGTGACCTCACCGGTGCTGCGCGATTGGCGCCTTAATCTTGATACAGGCGCCTGCTTTGGCGGCCCCCTGTCCGCTGCGCGCCTCATTCCCGGGCAAATGCCCCATGTTATTGCAGCGCAGCCAGGCCGCACTGTGCAGTCGCCGCATTTTAAAGTGGCACCACCAGCGCCGGACTGGTAGTCAAAGGCATATTTTAGTCTATCAAAGCTCCGTTCGGATCAAAAAGGCAGCCAGGCGCCCCATGGACACTGACACCCTAGACCTTCGCTCAATTCTTTCGCTCTTCCGGCGCCAGATCAGTCTCATTTTGATGACGACCGCCTTGATGCTTGCATTGGCCATCGGCTATCTCGCCATTGTTAAGCCGGTGTACACCGCGACCGCTCTGGTCATGGTCGACACGGCGCAGAAATCATTGGTCTTTGCCGACAACCAGAACAGTTCGGCCTCGACAGACAACGCCAAGGTCGAGAGCGAGGTCGAGATCCTCAAATCGCCCACCGTCGCGCTGGCCGTGGTCCGCGATGCCAATCTGATCAGCGATCCGGAATTCGGCCCGAAGCTGTCGACGACCGACAAGATCCGGCAGGCGCTTGGCTTTGAAACCGCCAATGACACCAACGGCGATGCCGTGCTGCAGGGCGTGCTGGGCCGCTTCAGCAATGCCATCACCGTGCGCCGCCGCGGCCTGACCTATCTGATCGCCGCCTCTGTCGCCTCGCAGTCGCCCACCCGCGCGGCGGAGTTGGCCAATGCGCTGACCGCCGCCTATATTCAGGCGCAGGTGGATTCCAAGATCGCCGGCACCCTCGGCGCGCGCGACAAGCTGCAAACCCAGATCACCGCGGCCAAAGAGGCGCTCTCCAATTCCGAAGATGCGATCGACACCTATATCGACCGCAATCTGGAGCGGATCGAGAAAGACAGCGGCCGCACCGACATTGCAGAAATGCGCAAATCGCTGGAAAGCCTTGAATCCGAAAAGCTGAGCGCCGAAGTGAAAGCCGCAGAATCGCGCAGCGCGATGGAGCGGCAGGACTGGGCCTCGCTCGCGCAGAGCCTGGGCGATCAGGGCCTGGCAGAGCTGCAATCGCAGCGCGACAGTCTGGAAAAGCGTCTGGCCGGTACCGCCAGCGGCTCGGCCGACGAGGTAGACCTGCGCACGGCGCTGGCCAAGCTGCAGGATCAGCAAGAGGCGCAGGCGCAGGCCGCCATCGCCTCGGTCACCGGCCAGGCCTCGGCACTCGACGGCAATGCCCGCGATCTGCGCAGCCAGATCCGCGACACCCTGCTGACCGGTCAGATCTCGTCGCAATTCGTGACCGAGCTCTACCAGTTGCAGCAAGAAGGCAGTGTCGCCCGCAACCAATATCAGGAACTCCTGTCGCGCATGCGCGAGCTGGAGACCCAGGCGGCGGTGCAGCTGGCCGATGCGCGGGTGGTTTCCCCCGCCCTGCCGCCGAATGCTGCCTCGTTCCCGAACAAGAAACTGGTGCTGGTGATGGCGCTGGTCGGCGGTCTGGGTCTCGGGGTGGGTCTGGCCTTCCTGAACGATTATTTCGTCGGCGGCATCACGTCGGAAAGCCAGCTGCGCGACATCCTGCGCGCCCGCGTGGCCACCGCCGTGCCGCTTCTGGCGCTCAAGCCCGAGACCGAACTGTCGATTGCCGACAACGTGGTGACGGCACCGCTCTCGCCCTATGCCGAGGCGATCCGGCGCCTGCGGGCCTCGCTGGAGATCGAATTGCGCAAAGTCCCGCGCGAGCGGGATGAGGCGGGGCATGTTCTGGGGCAAACCGTCGTGGTGACCTCCTCGATCCCGGCCGAGGGCAAAAGCACCACCGCGCTGGCGCTGGCACGCGCCTTCAGCCTGTCGGACCGCAGCGTCATCATCATCGACGCCGATCTGCGCAAACCCACGGTGCACAAGCTGACGGGCCTGTCGCCCGCCAAGGGGCTGATCGATTATCTCAGCGATCCGCACAGCGAAGCGATGAGCGAAACCCTCGTGCTGCGCGATCCGCTGACCGCGGTGTCGCTGATCCCGGGTGCCGGCCGCGCACATAAGGAAACCGACCAGCTGCTCGGCTCCGACATCTTCGCACAGCTGGTGCGGGTCGCCCGGCAAAGCTTTGACATCGTGGTGATTGATACGCCGCCAGTGCTGCCGGTGGTCGACACCCGCTATCTGGCGGGCTTTGGCGATGCGGTGGTGATGGTCGTGCGCTTCGGCATGACCGGCCAGAGCGATCTGCGCTCTTCGGTGCAAACCCTCAGCGAAGTCATCCGCCCGGGAGTTGAGCTGCAGACCGTGCTGAACCACCAGCCGAAATCGGGCAACAGCTATCGCTACAACAGCTATTACGAAGCCTGACCGCGGTTTCACAGCTCTCCGGCCGTCCCCCTTCGCCCCTGCGAAGGATGGGGCGGCCGTTTCAATTTGACGGGTTATGCGTAAGAAATATCCTGTATCCGACATATCCAATACGCATTTTTAAAGGTTTTGCGGACAGATGGCTCCAAAGCGATCGCTAGGAGATTCACATGTTCGACCCAAGACGCCTTTTCCGCGCCAGTATTCTGGGCCTCGCATCCGGCATCGCCCTGACCGGCCATTCCTTTGCGCAATCCACCAAGGCGGTCACCGCCGATCGCGTGACCTTTGCGCAGATTGCAGTGCTCTCCGGCCCGAATGGCGACATGGGGGCGGGTGTCAAACTGGGGATCGAGGCGGCTTTTGCCGAAGCCAATGCCAAGGGCGGCATCCAGGGGCGGCAGGTTTCGCTGGAATCGCATGACGACGGCTATGAGCCGCCCCGCGCCCTGACCGCGCTGCGCGACGTGATCGCAGCTGATTCGGCTCTCGCGCTGATCGGCAATGTCGGCACGCCGACCGCCGCGGCGATGGCCCCGATGACCGTAGAACATGGAATGCCGGTCATTGCCCCTTTCACCGGCGCCTCGTTCCTGCGTGCGGCCGACGCCTCCAACGTGCTCAACCTGCGCCCCGGCTATATGGATGAGGGCGAGGCCTGGGCCGCGCTGCTGGTCGATCAGCGCAAATACCGCAAAATCGCGATTCTCTATCAGGACGACGGCTTCGGCCGCGCGGGTCTCGCCGCGCTGAAAGCCGCACTCGCCAAACGTGAAATTGAGGTGGTGGCCGCAGGCGTCTACACCCGCAACACCACAGCGGTGAAAGCCGCGCTGATCGACATTCGCCGCAAACGGCCGCAGGCGGTGGTTCTGGTGGCAACGGCGAAACCGGTGGCCACCTTCCTCGAAACCGCCGCCAAGCTGAATTTCGCCCCCGCCTTCGTCAACGTCTCTTTCGGCGCCGATCAGGTGGCGAAAACGCTGGGCGCCAAAGGCGCAGGCCTGATCATGACCCAGGCGGTGCCGTCGCCCGATGACACCAGCCGCGCCTCGGTGGCGGCCTATCAGGCTGCGCTGCACGCCTTTGATCCCAAGGCCGTGCCCGACCACACCAGTTTCGAGGGCTATCTGTCCGGCCGCCTCGCCCTGAGCATCCTCGACACGGTGGGCAAAGACGTGACCCGGCAGAAATTCCTCGATGCGATGGCAGCCCTGAAGGAGGTCAAGATCGACGATCTCACCCTGACCTTTGGCGCCGGGGACAATCAGGGGCTGGACGCGGTGTATTTCACCAAGATCGACCCGACGGGGCAAATCATCGCACTGCCCGCCGACGCAAGCTGACCCGAGCGCCCTACGGGGCACGGTGTCCCGACCGGGGCGCTATCCGAGCAATGATGAAAAGCACAGGCACATTCATGCGCAATCTCTTCGCCAAAATCTTTGGCAGCATCACCGCAAAGATCGTGGTCATTTTGCTGGCCATGGCCGCCCTGACCGGCACAGCCGTGGTCACCAGCCATCTGGTGTTCACCAAAGTCGCCACCGATATGACCGACATGACGGCACAAAAGCTGCCGGCACTGCAAAGCAGCAGCGACATCTCTGACGCCACCAGCCTTTTGCGCAACAGTCTGACCGAGGTGCTTCTGGCCGAAGACACCACCTCGCTCGACGCGGCACGCGATTCGCTGCAGGCCAATCTGACCGGCCTCAAGGGCCGCATCGACCAGTTGGGGGATGTGGAGCGGGCCAGCATGGCGCCGTTGCTGGAATGGGTGAGCCAGGCGCTGGATGCGCTGGATACCGCGCGCCGCTCGGAATTCACCAATGCCGAAGTGATCCGCAATGCCGAGCTTGAACTGAACAACGTCGCCTATTCGGTCGGGAACATGCTGGCCGAGCAGGCCGACACCAGCTTCTTTGATGCGATGATCGCGGGCGAAGCGGCGATGAAATCGGTGGGGGATGGCGTCACCAAACTCTCGAAACTCGATTTTGGCGCGCTGCAGATCGTGCTCAAGGCCGAGGCGGAACTGAACATGATCTCGGGTGTCGCCGTGGCGCTGTCCAGCGCGACCGACACGACTCTGGTGACGACGCTGAACGAGCAGGGCAAGAAATCCATCGCCCGGCTGGAACGCATGCCCGCGAAAATGCGCGAACTGGGCACCACCGCGTCGCTGGCGGACCCGCTGGAGAAAAACATCAAACTGCTGAGCGAGGTTCTGGAGGGTGGCCGCGTGCGCGCGCTTGTCCGCCGGGATGAAGTGCTGGCATCGGTCAGCGCGCTCAACCGTCAGCTCAGCACCGCCGAACAGGCGATCACCATGGATCTGGTGATGTCGAGCAGCGCCACCACCTCCGAGAACAAGGCCACCGTGGGTCGTTTGCTGGATGAGCATGTCAGCCAGATCCGCCACACTGCCGATCTCAACACCGCTGTCCGCGCTTTTTATTCAAGCGCGCTGGAGGCAGCCCTCGCCAATGACGACTCGACGCTGATGATGGTGCAGGACCGCCTGTCGGGGGCCTCGCAAACGATGGAACGGCTGGCCTCCGAAGACAAAGATCCGGAAATGATCAACCGTCTCTCCGGGCTGCGCAGCTTCATCGATCCGAAAGAGGGCATCGTCGCCAAGCGCCGCGCGCAGCTGCAGGCGCAGGTGACCGCGGCGGACAATGCGCGCACGGCGGCAACACAGGTCAATCAGATCGCGCAGGCCGCCGGGCAAATCGCAACGATGCAGCTGAGCGTCATCGGCAGCAACAGCCGCGACATCCTCGGTGAGATCACCAAATCGCAATCGGCGATGAACATCGTCAGCACCATCAGCGCCGCGGTGTTTGCGGTCGCGCTGCTCGCCGTCTGGTGGCTGATCGTGCGGCCCCTGCGCGCCGCCACCAATGCCACCTCGCGTCTGGCGAATGGGGATCTGGACGTGGTCGAGAAACTGGGCCGTCCCAGCGGCGAGATCGGTCAGCTGGTCTCTGCCCTGCGCGTCTTCCGCGATGGCATCATCGAAAAGCAGCGTCTGGAGGCGGAGGAGGCCACCGCGCGGCAGGAACGTGAGGCCGCCGCCAAACGGCAGGCCGAAGAGGAGCGCGCGCGCGAACAGGCCGAGATGGCCCGCGTGGCGGCACAGGAACGGGCCGAGCATGAACGCGAGGCCGCCGAAGCCGCCGAGCGCGAACGGCTGCGCGCCGCGGCGGATGCCGAACGGGCCGCGCATCAGGCCGCGCAATCGCGGGTGGTCACCGCGCTGGCCGATGGCCTGCGCGCGCTCGCGGTGGGCGATCTGCGCGCCCGCATCACCGAAGCCTTCCCGGAGGGATATGAGCAGCTGCGCCTCGATTTCAACGAGGCGGTGACCGGGTTGAACAGCGCCATCCGCGACATCAGCGACAGCGCGATGACCATCCATGCCGGTTCGGACAACATCTCTTCGGCGGCCGAAAATCTGGCCCGCCGCACCGAACAGACGGCCGCCACGCTGGAGGAATCCGCCGCGGCCCTGACCGAGCTGACCGCTTCGGTGGGCTCGGCCGCGCAAAGCGCCGATGAGGCCGACCGCGTGGTGCTGCAGGCACGTCAAAGCGCCGAAAAGAGCAATTCGGTGGTGAATGATGCCGTGGCCGCGATGGGCGAGATCGAGCAAAGCTCGAGCAAGATCTCGAAAATCATTGATGTGATCGACGATATCGCCTTCCAGACCAACCTCCTCGCGCTGAACGCGGGCGTTGAGGCGGCACGGGCGGGCGAAGCGGGCCGCGGCTTTGCGGTGGTGGCGTCGGAAGTCCGCGCCCTCGCCCAGCGCTCTTCCGAGGCCGCGCGCGAGATCAACGGGCTGATCACCGATTCCAGCCGTCAGGTCGGCCGGGGCGTCGATCTCGTGCATCAGGTGGGGCAATCGCTGGCGGTGATCGTGAAATCGGTCACCAACATTTCGGACAATGTCTCGACCATTGCCGCTTCGGCGCGCGAACAATCGACCGGCATTTCCGAGATCAACCTCGCCGTTGGCCAGCTCGACCAGACCACCCAGCAAAACGCCGCGATGGTGGAAGAGACCAATGCCGCCAGCCAGGACCTGACCAAAGAGGCCGAACGCCTGAACCAGATCATCAATCACTTCACGATTGATCTGCAGGCGGAATCGGTCGAACTGGGCCAAAGCGGCCGCGACGCCGCCTGAGGCAGACAGCCCCTGAAACGCAAAGCGCCGGGAAAGATTCCGGCGCTTTTTCGTGTCTTGCAGCGCCGATAGGCCCACGAGAACAGCTCAGCCACCGGGCAGGCGCCGCCCCTCAGCCTCCAGCTTTGCCGTCGCCGCGCGCAGGGCCTTGCGGAATTTCGGCCCCCGCCGGGTGGCGAGGTAATGCGAACACAGCAGCGCCACCAGATAGGTCTTGCCGCGTGCCTCAACCCGCGCCAGCAACTCGCGCAGGTAACGCGAATAGCTGCGCCGCGCCCGCAGGAGCTGATAAAATTCGAGATCGGTCAACCGGCCCTCGATGGCGCCCTCCACCACCTTTTTCAAAATCCCCATCCCCTGCATCGCCGAGGCGATGCGGTGTCCCATCAGGCGGCATTTCAGCCGGATGATGCCCGGCTCCGCGAACAAGGCGGCGTGCCGGTCATCCAGCCGCGCCAGCGGATCCCACATCAGATAGACCTGCGCCGCACTGGCCAGCGAGGCCGGGCCAAAGCCATAGCGGCTGTTGAAATCGCGGTGTCGCGCCTTGGCGTAGCGCGTCTCCCAAGGCGTCACCGCCGGATCGAGCGTCGCCTGCGGGCTGATCAGGATCACCGTTGCGCCGGGGGCCGCCGCCGAAAACGCCGCCGCCGCATAGCCGCCCATAGAGGCGCCGTAAAAGATCACCCGCTTGAACTGGGCAAAAAAGCCCTCGTCGCGCAATTCGTCGAAAAAGTCGAAAACCGCCTCATCGCGGTACCAGGTCCAGTCATGCGCCATCATGCCAAGGATCGACCAGCCATGCGACTGGATGAAGTGAAACCCCCAGGGCAAGCGCGTGGTGCCATGCGAAAACACATGATCGAGGTTCTCGAAGGTCACCACCAATGTGTCGCTGGACTGCACATAAAGCGCTGTGTGATCGGCCCCCAACTCGCGGTAAAAGCCGTTCTCTTCCCCGATCTCGGCCAATTCGCGCCGCCAGGCTTCCCGATCCGCTTCCGGCGACACCACCGGGACCAGCGTCGGATCGGCGGGGGTATCGTCGGCCTGCCCCTCCGCATCCTCTTCCGTATCTGCCTGCGGCCCCAGCGCGGCCCTCAGTACCGGCGCAGCGGCCAGAGCCTCTTGCGCCCCGCGGTCTCCCTCATCCGAGGCAGCCTCTTCTGACATCACGCATTCTCCTGTCGCCCGGGCGAGACTCTGTCACGCGAATGCGGCGGTCTCTTGCGATTTGGGTAGCATTGCCGGGCCCTCTTGTCGACGTGGATCTCCTGAACGCGGGCCTCCGGGCCTTCCCAAGTCCCGCCGCTGCCGCTAGCCTGTGCAGATGCAGAATCCCGAGATGCCGATGCCCGAATTTGACGCCTTTGCCCATCTGCGCCAGCTCGCCGACAGCCGCGGGGGATTTTGTCAGGAGCTGACCAATCATGTGCTGGCCTATCTGCCGGGCGCGGGGCGGCGGCTTGTCGTCACCTTTGACAATCTGATCTCGGCGAAAACCCCCGGCAACCGCATGCCCTGGGGGCAGGATTTTCTGGCCGCGCAGGGCTGGGACGTGCTGGGCGTCATGGTCAAGCAGAGCGACTGGTTCCGTCAGGATGACCTTTTCGACCTGCTTGAGGAATTGCGCGATGCGGGGTTCTTTGCGCAATTCCCCGCCGTGACCTTCTACGGCGCCTCGATGGGGGGCTATGGTGCCGCCACCTTTGCCGGGCTGGCACCGGGCTGCACCGTCGTGGCCTTCGCGCCGCAAAGCTCGCTCAGCGCCGAGATCGCGCCCTTCGAGAAACGCTACCGCTATGCCCGCAGCCAGACCGACTGGACCGGGCGCTATGCCGATGCCGCCGAGGGGCTCCGCGCCGCCGGGCGGGCCTATATCCTCTATGACCCGATGGAGCCGACCGATTCCGCCCATGTCGCGCGGATGACGGGGCCGAATGTCACCCTGCTGCCGATGCGGCATTCGGGGCATAAACTCCCGCCAGCGCTGATGCGGATGAACATTCTGAAGCCGGTGATCATCCCGGCGATCGAGGGCAAATTGACCCCGGCGGCCTTTCATCAACTGCACCGCGCGCGGCGGCAGTCGGTGCCCTGGCTCACCGGACTCCTCGGCAATGCCGAAAAGCGCGGGCATTTCGGGCTGGGCCTGCGCCTGGCCGACCGCCTTCTGGCCGAGACGCCGCATGCCAAGCTGAAAGCCGCACGCCGGGCGTTGCGCGATGCCAAAATCGCCGCCCGCCGTCAGGCGCAGCGCAGCGCCCAGCGCGCGGCCCGCCGTGCCCGCCTGAGCAGCAATCAGAGCACCGCCGCATCACCGGCACCAGAAAACGCCCCGCTCGGGGGATAAGTCCCGGCTCTGCCTTGGTTTCGCCAAACCGGGCTGCTAGCCTCCGCGCCAAAGACAGTGCTATTTTCCGCCCCATATCGGGCATGACAGGGTTTTGACGATGCATGAGATCGGTTTGTTGTGGATGCGTGGCTCGCTGAGTTTTCTCGAGAAGCTCTGCGTCAAATCCTTTGTCGATGCCGGTCACCCGACCATCCTCTACAGCTATGAACCCATCGGCGGCGTGCCAGACGGGGTTGAGCTGCGCGACGCGGGCGAGATCCTGCCCGAAACCGGCTTTCTGACGCATGAGCGCACCGGCAGTCCGGCGCTGCATTCCGATCTCTTCCGCTACAAGCTGCTGGAAAAGACCGACAACATGATCTGGGCGGACACCGACGCCTATTGCATGCGCCCCTTCACCACGCCGAACGGGCATTTTTATGGCTGGGAAAGCGGCCATCACATCAACGGCGGCGTCCTTGGCCTGCCGAAAGACAGCGCCACGCTGGCCGCGCTGCTCGACTATACCCGCGACGAATTCGCCATCCCGCGCTGGTACGGCCCGGAATATGAGGCGGAGCTGGAGGCGAAAAAGGCCGCGGGCGAGCCTGTCCATGCGGGCGATCAGCCCTGGGGCGTCTGGGGTCCGCATGCGATCACCTATTTCCTGCATCAAACGGGCGAGGCGCGCTTTGCCCTGCCGCGAGACGGGCTCTATCCGTTCTCGTTCCGCGACCGCCGCAAGATGGTGAAGAAAAAGGTCGATACCGCGCTTTACCTGACCGAAAATACCTTTTCCGTGCATCTCTACGGCCGCCGCATGCGCAAACATGTGGCCGAAGCCTATCACGGCCTGCCGCATCCCGAGGGTCTCTTGGGCAAGCTCCTGATCCGCCACGGCATCGACCCCTGCGAAACACCGCTGCGCGATTGCCCGAACCCCGACCGCGACCATCCCCATGCCCGCGCCTTCCGCGAGGCGATTGCCGGCAAGCAATACCCCGCCATCGCGCTGGGGGCGGGTGACGCCTACCGCGACGGCGGCAACAAGACCCGCAAGATCTCCGACGAGGAGAAGGCCGCCGCCCTCCTGCGCGACAAGGGCGGCGAGACCGAGACCGTTCCCACCCCCGCCGTTGCGGTGACCGATCTGCCGCGTGTGGAACCCGCCCCCCTGCGCCGCGTCACTGCCGTGACCACGATGAAGAACGAAGGCCCCTATATCATCGATTGGGTGGCCTATCACATGTCGCTCGGCTTCACGAATTTCCTTGTTTATACAAACAATTGCGACGACGGCACTGATGAGATCCTGAATTGCCTCAGCCAGAACGGCATCGTCACCCGCGTCGACAACCCCGCCGATATGGCGGCGGGAGAGCGGCCGCAATGGGTGGCCCTGAAACTCGCCAGCGCGCATCCCCTGGTGACCGAGGCCGATGCCTATATGGTCTTTGACGTCGATGAATATATCTCGATCCACGTCGGTCAGGGGCGGCTTGAGGATCTCCTCGCCGTTTCCGGCAACCCCGAGCTGATCTCGATGACCTGGCGGCTCTTTGGCTGCGGCGGCGTGCTCGAGTTTGTGGATGAGCCGGTCCCGGCGCAGTTCCACCATTGTGCGCCGGAATTTGTGCGCAAGCCGCATAATTGCTGGGGGTTCAAGACGCTGGTCCGTCAGCCCTCCACCTTCACCCAGCTCGGCGTCCACCGTCCGGGCGGCGCGCGGCGCGAAGAGATGCCGCATTGGATCGCGGGCTCCGGCAAGCAGTTCGGCGATCATTACATGAACAATGGCTGGCGCGTCTCGCTCGACACCTGGGGCTATCAGCTCTGCACGCTGAACCATTATGCCGTCCGCTCGCTCGACGGCTTTCTGGTGAAACGCGACCGTGGCCGCACCAACCATGTCAGCCGCGATCAGGGCCTGTCCTACTGGAACATCCACAACCGCAACGATGAGCAGGACCCGAGCATCCAGCAATGGCTCGACCGGATGCGCTCGGTCCGCCAGGTGCTGGAGCTGACGCATCCCGGCCTGAGCGATCTGCACGCGGGCGCCGTCAACTGGCACCGCGCGAAAATCGCCGAATTGCGCGCGCGCGAACAATTCGCCGATCTGCGCGCCAAGCTGGCGCAGGACCCGATGTCGCATCAGGTCAAGGATGCCCCGGTGGCGCGCGATCCCGCCGCCCCGGTGGCCGTTGCCGCCCCCAAAGTGAAAACCGGCAAAGTCCCGAAAGCGCCCAGCGCCCCGGCACTCATGCGGGCGGGCCATGTCGATCTGGTGCGCCGGGCCGATGGCGATGTTTTCGCGCTCGGCGCGCTGAACCAGCGGATGTATGAGGCGAATGAGGCGCGCGCCGCGCATTTCCTCGGCCGTCTCGCGCCTCTGGCCGAGCCGCAGAGCAATGACGAAGTGCTGATCATCACCAGCCTGCGCAATGAGGGTGCCTTCCTTCTCGAATGGATCGCGCATCATCAGGCCATCGGCGTCACGCATTTCCTGATCTATGCCCCCGCCTGCGATGACCCGACCGAGGCGATGCTGGCCCAGCTCGCGCGTCACGGGCTGGTCACCCGGCTGGAGGCCGAGGGCGAGGGCGCGGCGAAACCGAAATCCCTGCGCCAGACCCTGAACCTCGCCGCCGGGCATCCTTTGGTGGAATCCGCCGATTGGGTGTTGCCGCTGGAAGTCGACGAATTCGTCACTGTTCATGCAGGATCCGGCACCATCGCCGACATGCTGCGCGAGATGAACGACCCCAATGTCGTCTCTCTCCTGACCCGGGTGCATGGCAATGCGGGCACCGCGCAGTATCACGACGGGCTGATCACCGAAGGCTTTTTCGACTGCGCCCCGGGTGTCGTCGGCAAGGTCGCGCGGGATGAGGACAATGCCCACGGGCTGCGCGCGGAAAACGGCGATCTGCCGGTCGATCCGCAGGTGCAGGCCTGGACGCTGCGCAGCATGGTGCACAGCTCGGCCCCGGCGGGCAAGCTTGGCGTCAACCGCCCGATGGAGCTGGATCCGGCCGAGATCGATGACCTGCGCTGGGTGAATGGCTCCGGCCTCTGCTGGCCCGCCGAAGAGCAGGCCGACAATGTCTGGCGCGCCTCACGCGAAACGGCGGGTTATGCTTTGGTGACGCTGAACCAATATCCGCTGCGCTCGGCCGAGAGCTATCTCGTGCGGCTCGCTTCTGCGGGAATTGCGCCGGAACAGGGTCTGAATGACTGGCAAAGCCGCAATTATGTGCAAGAGCGCGATGACCGCATTCTGCGCCATGTGCCGCAAACCCGCGCGGCCCTCGACACGCTGCTGGCCGATGCCGACCTCGCCCGCCTGCAGGCCGAGGCGGTCGCCTGGCACCGCCAGCGCATCGCCGCCCTGCTGCAAGACCCGACCTGGCGGGCCGTGTTCGAGACGATTACGGCCCCGATGCAGGCCGAAGCCGCCGCCGAATGATCCTTGCGCCGGGGCCACACAGCCTCGGCGCTGGACCTCAGAGAACCAGACCTTCGCGCAGCCCCCGCGTCAGGCTGCCCGTCGGCGGCACCAGCGGGATCAGACAGGCCTGCAGCGCGTGATAGATGTCGGGCTTGCCCTGAAACACCCGGCTGACCGGGCGCAGATCCTCGGCCCCGAGTTCCGGGTGCCAGCCCCCCGCCGGATCGATCAGATGCTGCGCGGTAAAGCCCCAGATGCGACGGTACCATTCCTCAAACTCCGCCGCCCCGCCCGAGGCGCGCAGCACCGAAGCCGCGCCGATCCCTTCGGCACAGGGCCACCAGTAGCGGTCACGCTGCGCGGGCACATCCGCCCAATCCAGCGTGTAATAGAACCCGCCCTGCGTCCTGTCCCAGCCAATTTCCACCGTGCGGCGAAACAAGGCTTCCGCCGCCGGGCGCAGCCAATCGAGCCTATGTCCGCCCAAATGCCACAATTGGATGAGGAGACGCGCCCATTCCAGCGCATGGCCGGGCGTGGTGCCCGCCGGGCGGAACATCGGATCGCCCGCATAATCGCGGTCAAGCGTCCAGTCGGCATGGAAATGCTCGGCCACCCGCCAGCCCTGCGCCTGCGCGTGGCGCTGAATGATCAGCGCGGCAATCCGCTCGGCCATCGTCAGATACTCGGCCGCGCCCGTCGCCTCATAGGCCGCCATCAGCGCCTCGGTCAGATGCATATTGGCGTTTTGCCCGCGATAGCCCGGCACCTCATGCCAATCCGCGTCAAATTCCTCGCGGCTCGCCCCCGCCGCCTCATCCCAGAAACGCTCCCGGATCACCGTGCTCACATCTGCCAGCAGGCGGTCGGCATCCGGATGCCCCACCACCTTCGCCGAGGAGGCGGCGAGCAGGACAAACGCATGCCCATAGGCCTGTTTGCGGCCATCGGCCACCGCATCGCCCTGCACCCCCCAATGATAGCCGCCGCGCGCGGCATCGCGGTGCCGCGCCCAAAGATAGTGCATGCCGTGATCGACCATCTCCGCCGCCCCCGGCAGGCCCAGTTGCAGCCCGATCGCCTGACAATGCACCATCCGCGTCGTCTCATGGATCTGCCGCAGCCCCTCCGCCCGCGGCTGTCCCCCGGCATCCAGCGTGTAAAAGCCCCCCGACGGATCGGTCGCGCGGCCAAAAAACCGGAACAGGTCCAACGCCTGCCCCAAGAGCCACTGCCGATGCACGGGCCGTGCGGTAAAATCCGGCCCCGTCACCTCAACACCCATCCACCCCATCTCTGATCCTCCTCGCGTTGCGCCCAACCTATGTCAGCGCGGGCGCCGGATGAAGCCCGCAAAAGCGCCTCCCTCTTGACCCATGCCGAAAGAATGCTATGTGAATGAGCGTTCATTCATCCCGAGGCCCGTGATGTCCTACGACTCTGCCGCCCCCTCATCCGAGCCGGAAACGGACGGCGCCGGGCCCTTGCGGCCAGAAAGCTCCGTTCCGGATTCGCGCAGCGCCGAGATCCTGCATGCCGTGCGGCAGGCCTTTGCCGAAAAGGGCTTTGACGGTGCCTCGATGCAGGATCTGGCGCGCGCGGTGGGGATGAGCGTCGGGAATTTCTACCGCTACTTCCCCTCCAAGGCTGACATCATCGCGCAGATGATCGCCATCGACATGCAGGAGCTGTCGGCGGAATTCGCGATGATCCTGCAGGCCCCGGACACGGTCGCCGCCCTGCGCCAGACCATCCGGCGCCACATGCAAGAAGAGCAATGCGACCAGGAAGGCGCGCTCTGGGCCGAGATCACCGCCGCGGCCGTCCGCAAACCCGACGTGGCGGCGCTGGTGCGGCAGATGGATCATCAGATCATCGACTATCTGGCGCAGATTTTTGCCAAGATTGCCGGGGTAACGCCCGCCGTGGCCGCCGCGCAATTCACCGCACACGGAACGCTGATCATCATGCTCTTCAAGGGCTGCATGATGATGATGCCCGGTGACCCGAAGGCACAGGCGGCGCTGCAGGCGCTGGTCCTGCGCACCATTGACTGCATTTTGAACGAAATTCTGGTATTGAGTAAGGAATTGCCGAATGACCCTGCCCCGCTGGACTGACTTCGCGGCCCTGATCGCGTTGGGGATGCTGCCCGTTGCGGCGGCGCGGGCCGAGACACCTGCGACCCCGCCCGCGCAGACAGCGCCTGTTCAGGCTGCCCCCGCTCAGGCCACCCCCGCCCAGACCGCCCCAACTCTGCCCGCCATTGTGGTGACACCGGTCACCCGCCAGCTGCTGCGCGACACCGTGCGCGCCTCCGGCTTCGTCGCGGCGGTGGAAGAGGTGCAGGTGCAGCCACAAATTCAGGGGCAGCAGATCGAAGCGCTGCTGGCCGATGTCGGCGATCAGGTGACCGCGGGGCAGGTGCTCGCCCGTCTCTCCGCCTCCGCGCTGGAGCTGCAGAAAAGCCAGCTGACCGCCAGCCGTGCCAGCGCCGCCGCCGCCATCGCGCAATCGCAGGCCTCGGTGATCGAGGCGCAGGCCAGCGCCGATGAGGCGAACCGGGTGACCGCCCGCACCAGCGCGCTGCGCACGCAAGGCGCGGTGTCGCAGGCCAATGCCGAAACCGCCACCTCCAACGCCGCCGCCGCCGCCGCGCGGGTCACCGCCGCCGAGCAGGGGCTGATCGCGGCCAAGGCGCAGCAGGCGCTGGTGGAGGCGCAGATTGCCGATATTGAGCTGCAACTTGCCCGGACCGAGATCCGGGCGACGGTTGCGGGCAAAATCGTCTCTCGCAATGCACAATTGGGCGGTATTGCAAGCACCTCGGGCGCGCCGATGTTCGTGCTGATCCGCGATGATGCGCTGGAACTGCGCGCCGAACTGGCCGAGCAGGATGTGATGAAACTCGCCCCCGGCCAGAAGGTCGAGATGACCGCCGTGGGGGGCGACAGCCTCACCGGCACGGTGCGGCTGGTCGAGCCGCTGATTGATGCCACGAGCCGGATGGGCCGCGCGCGCATCAGCATCGACGCGCCCGACGGCGCGGTGAACGGCACTGTGGTGACCGGCATGTTCCTCGACGCAACCATTCTGGTGGCCGAGCGCGAGGCCCTCGCGGTGCCGGTGACGGCGGTGGGCGCCTCGGACGGCGGCGCCACGGTGATGCGCGTCTCCGATGGCAAGGTCACCCGCACCAAAGTGGTGACCGGCATCCGCGACGGTGCCCGGATTGAGGTGGTTTCGGGACTGTTTCAGGGGGATAAGGTGGTCGCCCGCGCCGCCGCCTTCGTGCGCGACGGTGACCGCATCACCCCGGTCGAGGCGCAAGACGCGCCGCCGAGCAACTGAGGGGACATGCGATGAACTTTTCCGCCTGGTCCATCCGCAATCCCATCGCGCCGATCCTGATCTTCTTCATGCTGACCGTGCTCGGCTGGCAGAGTTTCAACACGCTGCCGATCACCCGGTTTCCGAACATCGACGTGCCCATCGTCGCCGTCACCGTCGCCCAATCGGGTGCCGCCCCGGCCGAGTTAGAGACACAAGTGACCAAAGAGATCGAGGATGCCGTGGCGGGCATCACCGGGGTCAAGAACGTCACCTCCACCGTCACCGACGGCGTCTCGACCACCGCGATTGAATTCCGCATGGAGGTGCCGACCGACAAGGCGGTGCAGGACACCAAAGACGCCATCGACCGTATCCGCGGCGATCTGCCCGGCGATATTGAGGCGCCCATTGTCACCCGCATTGATGTCGAGGGCCAGGCGATCATGACCTTCGCGGTCTCTGCCCCCGCCCTCTCCATCGAAGAGCTCAGCTGGTATGTCGATGACACGATCACCCGCGCGCTGCAGGGCCGCCCCGGCATCGGCCGCGTCGACCGCTACGGCGGCGCCGACCGCGAGATCCGCATCGAACTCGATCCCGTCAAACTCGACAGCTACGGCACCACCGCCGCCGCCGTCTCGTCTCAGATCGGCCTGACCAACACCGACCTGGGCGCCGGCCGCGCCGAGCTTGGCAGCGGCGAGCAGGCGATCCGCACGCTTGGCGATGCCGACACCGCCGCGCGCCTCGCGGCCACCACCATCGCGCTGCCCTCGGGGCGCTTCGTGCGGCTGGGCGACCTCGGTCAGGTCAGCGACACGCATGAGGAGTTGCGCAGCTTCTCGCGCTTCAACGGCGAACAGGTGGTGACCTTCTCGGTCTTCCGCGCCAAGGGGGCGTCCGAGGTTTCCGTGGCAAAAGTGGTGGATGAGACACTGTCTGGCCTGCGCCAGCAGCACCCCGAAGTGGCGATCACCCCCGTCGATGACACGGTCTATTACACCTATGGCAACTATCAGGCGGCGCTCGACACGCTGATCGAGGGGGCGGCGCTGGCCGTGCTCGTCGTGCTCCTCTTCCTGCGCAACTGGCGGGCCACGCTGATTTCCGCGATGGCGCTGCCGCTTTCGGCGATCCCCACCTTCTATGTGATGGATCTGCTGGGCTTCTCGCTCAACCTCGTCTCTTTCCTCGCCATCACGCTCGCCACCGGCATCCTCGTCGATGACGCGATTGTCGAGGTCGAGAACATCGCCCGCCACATCAAGATGGGCAAATCCCCCTACCGCGCCGCGATCGATGCGGCGGATGAGATCGGCCTTGCCGTCATCGCCACCACCTTCACCATCGTCGCGGTTTTCGTGCCCGTCAGCTTCATGCCGGGGATTCCGGGGCAGTATTTCCGGCAATTCGGCCTGACCGTCGCGATTGCCGTTCTCTTCTCGCTCATCGTCGCGCGATTGATCACGCCAATGATGGCCGCCTATCTGATGCGCGACAAGGATGGCGAGGCCGAGCATCAGGGCGACGGCTTTGTCATGCGCAACTATCTGCGCTTTGTCGGCACCACCCTGCGCTGGCGCTATGTCACCCTGCTCGGGGCCATTGGCGTGCTGGCGATCTCGGTCTTTTTCATGGTCCGCATTCCCGGCAGCTTCATCCCGCCCGAGGATGTCAGCCGCATCCCGATCAGCGTCGAGCTGCCGCCCGGCACCACTCTGGCGCAGACCGATGCCACCACCCAGGCCATGTATGCCCAGATCAGGGAGGTGGCGGGCGTCAAGGATGTCTTCGTGCTCGGCGGCTCCTCGCCCACCGGCGATCTCGACGTGCGCCGCGCCTCGGTGACGGTCATCCTGGACAAACTCGACCATTCGCTCTTGCGCAAATTCTCCGAGATTGGTCAGAAACTGCCGCTCCTCGGCCGCTACATCCCCGCGCCCGAAACCGAGGGCCGCACCCGGCCGCAAAGCGAGATCGAGGCCGAAATCTTTGACCGTCTGGCCCCGATCCCCGATCTGCGCGCCTTCAAGCTGAACGACCGGGGCGAGCGGGACATGTCCTTCTCGATCCTCTCCAGCAATGAGGCCGATCTGAACACCGCCGTCGCCCGGCTCGAGGGCGCCTTGCGCGCCGAACCGTTGCTCGCCGCCGTGGCCTCCGAAGGCGCGCTGCCGCGCCCCGAGGTGCAGGTGACGCCGCGCGCCGATGTGGCGGCCCGACTTGGCATCACCACCGCGCAGATCGCGCAAACGCTGCGGGTGGCGACTTTGGGGGATGGCGATGCGGCGCTGGCCAAACTCAGCATCGGCGACCGGCTGATCCCGGTGCGGGTGCGGTTGACCGATGATGCGCGCGGCGACATCGGCCGCCTCGGCGCGCTGAAGGTGCTCACCGCGAGCGGCGGCACCGTGCCGCTGAACGCCGTGGCCGACATCACGATTTCCGAAGGCCCGAGCATGGTCAACCGCCTCAACCGCGAGCGGCGCGCCACCATCGGTGCCAACCTGCCCGTGGGGGTGGCCCTTGGCACCGCCACCGCGCGGTTCAAGGAAATCACCGAAGCGACCGAGCTGCCCCCCTCCGTCCGCGTCACCGAATCCGGCGATGCCGAGGTGCAGGCGGAAATGGTGCAGAGCTTTGGCAATGCCATGCTGATGGGGCTGATGCTGGTCCTCTCGGTGCTGATCCTGCTGTTCCGCTCGGTCATTCAGCCCTTCACCATCCTCTTCTCGCTGCCTCTCGCCATCGGCGGCGTCGCGGCGGCGCTGATCGTCACCAATTCGGCGGTGTCGATGCCGGTGCTGATCGGCATCCTGATGCTGATGGGGATCGTCACCAAAAACGCCATCCTGCTGATCGATTTCGCCATCGAGATGCGCGCGCAGGGGATGGAGCGGTTCAAGGCGGTGCTCGAGGCCGGACACAAACGCGCCCGCCCCATCGTGATGACCTCGATCGCCATGTCGGCGGGCATGCTGCCCTCGGCAATGGGGGTGGGCGAAGGCGGCAGTTTCCGCGCGCCGATGGCGACGGCGGTGATCGGCGGCATCATCGTCTCGACCGTGCTCAGCCTCGTGGTGGTCCCCTCGTTCTTCCTGATCATGGATGACCTCTCGGGCCTGCTCGCCCGGCTTTTCTCGCGATTCATCGGCCCGAAAGAGGCGGAACCCGAGGCGCCGCCGCCGGAGGTTCTCGCCGCCGATATCGCAGCGCTGGAGCGGCGCGTCAGCGGGGTTGAGGGGCGGTTGCCGCCACCGCCGCATAAAACGCTGCATGTGGCCGAATAGGAAAACGGGCGGTGTGAACCGCCCTTTTTTCATCGTCACAGGCGGTTTTTGGCGCAAAAACGCGGTTTTGTCGTGACACTGTCGGACAGGAGGACTATTCCCGGAACCAGCCGAACGGGGGTCTCGTGCCCCCGCCGAAATTGCCAGAGGGGGCCCCGTCATGACCAATAAACTCGACCAGCTGCGCGACCTGTCCGTCGTTGTGGCCGACACCGGCGATATTGACGCCGTGCGCACGCTGAAGCCGCAAGATTGCACCACCAACCCCTCGATCGTGCTGAAAGCCGTGCAAAGCGCCGCCTTCGCCGATCACTTCGCCCGTGCGGTGGCCGCCGGCAAAGGCAAGGACAATGCGGTCCGCGTGATCGCCGATGATCTGACCGTCACCGTCGGCGCCGAATTGGCCGGCCTCGTGCCGGGCAAGGTCTCGACCGAGGTCGATGCGCGTCTGTCCTTTGACACCGAAGCCTCGATTGCCAAGGCCCGCGCGCTGATCGCCGCCTATGCCGAGCGTGGCATCGACAAATCCCGCGTGCTGATCAAACTCGCCGCCACCTGGGAAGGCATCGAGGCCGCCCGCGTGCTGGAAGCCGAAGGCATCGAATGCAACCTGACGCTGATCTTCTCGCTGGCGCAAGCGGTGGCCTGCGCCAATGCCGGAGCCTTCCTGATCTCGCCCTTCGTCGGCCGGATCACCGATTGGTACGGCAAGGCCACCGGCCAGACCTACACGCCGGAAACCGATCCGGGCGTGGCCTCGGTGCGCCGCATCTATGATTATTACAAATCGAACGGCATCAACACCGTGGTCATGGGTGCGAGCTTCCGCAACACCGGCCAGATCGAGGCTTTGGCGGGCTGTGACCGGCTCACGATCAGCCCGAACCTTTTGACGGAACTGCACGAAGCCTCGGGCGATCTGCCGCGGCTCCTCTCGGCAGACAAGGCCACCGGCATGGCGCCGATCCCGATGGGCGAGGCCGAGTTCCGCTGGGCGATGAACGAAGATCCGATGGCGACCGAGAAGCTGGCGGAAGGCATCCGCAACTTCAACATCGACACCGAGAAGCTCTATGCGATGATCGAGAAGGCTTTGGCGGCCTGAGATATTCCGGCGCCGGGGGCTGTCTGCCCCCGGACCCCCGAAGGAATTTTCGCCAAGAAGAAATGATAAGGCCCGGGGTGTTTATCCCGGGCCTTTTTGTTTAGCCGTGGCTGCCCCAGGGGCCGTGTTGACCGGCCTCGCCGGTGTCCACCCGCTCGAACCCATGCGCGCCGAAGAAGTCGCGTTGCGCCTGGATCATGTTGGCGGTGGAGCGGCCGGTGCGCATCATGTCGAAATAGGCCAGACCCGAGGCGAGGGCGGGCACCGGCAGACCGGCTTCGGCGGCGCGTGCCACCACCCGGCGCAGGGCATCATGGCCGGCCTTGAGATAGTCGGTGAAGCGGGGGGCGAACATCAGGTTTTGCCCCGGATGCGCGGTCAGCGCCGCCGCCATATCGTTCAGCATGTCCGAGCGGATGATGCAGCCCTCGCGCCAGACCTCGGCCACGGCGGGCAGCGGCAGGTTCCAGGCGAAAGCCTCCGACGCGGCGCTGAGGAGATCAAAGCCCTGCGCATAGCACAGGATTTTGCCCGCGATCAGCGCGGCCTCCAGATCGGCGCGGCTGAGCGCATCAGCGGGCAGGCGCGTCGGGGCGGCGCCAAAGATCGCCTCGCCCGCGCGGCGGGCCTCGAGACGCGAGGAGAGGTTGCGCGCGGTCACCGCCGCTTCGATCGCCGGGATCGCCGAGGCCAGATGCTGCGCCTCGATCACCGTCCAGCGGCCGGTGCCCTTCTGCCCCGCGCGATCAAGGATCATGTCGATCATCGGCTTGCCGGTTTTCGGATCGGTGGCCGCCGACACCTGGCCGGAGATTTCGACCAGATAGGAGCGCAGCACGCCCTCATTCCAGTCCGCGAATTGCGTGGCGATCTCGGGCGCGGCCAGGCCCATGCCGTCGCGCAGGATGCCGTAGATTTCGGCGATCATCTGCATGTCGGCATATTCGATGCCATTATGCACGGCCTTGACGAAATGCCCGGCCCCGGCCTCGCCCATCCAGGTGGCGCAGGGCAGGCCCTGATATTTCGCCGAAATCGCTTCCAGCACTTCCGAGACCCGGTCCCAGGCCGGTTTCGGCCCGCCACCCATGATCGAGGGGCCATGCCGCGCGCCCTCTTCGCCGCCCGAGACCCCGATGCCGAGGAACAGCTCGCCCTTGGCAGCGGCGGCTTCGGCGCGGCGGTTGGTGTCGTGGAAATTGGCATTGCCCGCGTCGATGATCAGATCATCCTTGCCCAGCAGCGGCCGCAGCGCCGCGATCTGCTCATCCACCGCCGGGCCTGCCGGCACCATCAGGATGATCGCCCGCGGCGGGGTCATGGCCGCCACCAGAGCCTCCAGCGACTCGGTCGGGGTGATCATCGGCGCGAGGTCGCCCGCCTGCGCGTGAAAATCGCGCGTCACCGCGGTGGTGCGGTTCCAGACCGCGATCGGGAACCCCTTTTCCGCGATGTTCAGCGCGAGCATCGCGCCCATGGTTCCCAGGCCGATCAGGCCAATGCTGCTTGAGGTCACGGGCAAACCCTCCGTTGCGACCGGGCCGGTTGGCCCCTTTCCCCCTTTCTAGCCCGCTCGCTCCGGCCTGCAACCCCGAAGCGTCAGCGCTAACGGTCGAGCCGGGCCAGAAACGCCTCAAACTCCGCATCCGGGATTGGCACCACATGTTCGGGGGCGGGATAGGCACCCGAGGCGACATCGGTACGAAATTCGGCAAAGGCGGCGATGCGTTCCGCCTGCAACCTGGCATATTCGGCGGCAAAATCGCGGTAGCGTTTGGCGTGGCGCGGCCGGTGCCCCCGGGTGCAGCCCAAGACATCCTCGGCAAAGAGATATTGCGCATCGGCCCCTGCCCCCGCGCCCATCCCCAGAAGAATGAGACCGGTGCGCCGGGTGATCTCGGCCGCGACGCGGTCCGGCACCACCTCCAGTTCGGCGGCAAAGGCCCCCGCCGCCTCCAGCGCCTGCACCGCGCGCCAGACCGCCTCGGCGCTCTCAGCGGTCTTGCCCACCGCCTTGAATCCCCCGGTCCAGGTGGCCTTGGACGGCACGAGGCCGACATGCCCCACCACCGGAATTCCCTCATCGGCCAGACCTTTGACGATGCTCAGACTGGCCGCGCAATAGACGCAATCGCCGCCGGTCTGCATCGCCCGATGAGCCGCGCGCAGATACTCCTCATAGGTGCAGAGCGTGCCATACAAGAGCCCGACCTGCACGAAACACCGCCCCGCCGCCTCCCGCATCGCGGGCGTCCAGAGCGGGTCGATGATCGACAGCATGTCGATACCCGCCGCCGCCGCCGCCCGCGCCTCCTCCGGCGTCTCGACATAGAGCATCGACAGTTGGCGCTTGCCCTTCAGGGCGCGCAGATCGGCAATGGTGGGGCGGGCAGCCATGGAATGTCCTTTCAGCTTCGGATGACAGCACCCGCCCCGGGCCGCCACCGCGGCGCCCCCGGCGGGCAACCGGTTGCGCGCAGCAAAGGCGCCCGGCGCCCCGCGGTAAACCGCGGGCTTGATGAAAACCCCGCAACATCGCGGCGCGGCGCCACAATCGCGCCTGAATTTTGCCGCCGTTAACGGCCCGTTCAGCGCCCGCCCGTATTTCTTGCGTCAGCCCGGACAGGGTTAATGCGATTCGGTCCGGACAGCCCCTGCTTGCGGAGAACTTCCATGACCGACGAATCCGAACACACCCTGCCGTCGACCCCCGAATCGGACCTGCCCGCCATGGTTGAGCCCGGCACCGCCAAAGCGCGCAAAGCGAAACCCGCCACCGCGCAGACGGCGCCCGAGACCGCCGCAGACATCCGGCCGCATGCGATGATCGAAATCGGCTTTTCGCAGGCCGGCATGATCGAAAGCGTCAACAAGGCGGCCGAACAGGCGCTGGGATACACGGCCGAACAGCTGATCGGCAAATCGCGCGACCTGATCTGCACCATGTGCCGCGATGACCCGAGCCGGCTCGATTCGCTGTGGAACGCCGCACTGGTCGGCGAAGAGCAGGTACTGCGGCTGGATATGATCGGTGCGGGCTCGAAGAACATCGTGCTTGAGGCCATTTTCTACACCGACGGTCAGGGCGGTCTGCGCATGCAGGGCCTGAACGTCTCGGATTACGTCGCCCGGGCCCGCGCGGTGCTGAACCGTGCCGAGGCGATGTCGGACGGCGCGCTGAAGGTTGAGCTGACCCCGGAAGGCGAGATCATCTCCGCCAACACCGCCTTCTGCGAGGCGCTGCATTATGCCGAAAGCGACCTGCTGGGCCTGAATTTTTCCACGCTGCGCACGCCCGCACGCGGCACGCAGCGCGATCTGATCTGGCGCCGGGTGCTGAACGGCCATCCCGAAGACACCATGCTTGAGCTGATCGCGCAGGACGGCAAAATCATCTATATGTCGGCCCGCAAACAGGCCTTTGCCGACCCCGAGCAGGGTCCGATCGTCATGATCGTGGGCCGCGATGTCACCGCCCTGCATGAGCAACAGGCCACCGCCAATGCTTTGGTGAATTCCGCCCTGCGCAGCCAGGCGGTGATCGAATTTGACCTCAAAGGCAATGTGCTGACCGCCAACGAGAATTTCCTGAAACTCACCGGCTACACGCTGGAAGAGGTGGTGGGCCACCATCACCGGATGTTCTGCGACGCCCAATACACCAATTCATCCGACTATGCCGAGTTCTGGGATCGCCTGCGCCGGGGTGAATTCATCTCGGGCGAGTTCAGGCGTCTGGGCCGGGGTGGGGTCGAAAAATGGATCAACGCCACCTATAATTCGGTGCTCAGCCCGGATGGCACGCCGATCAAATTCGTCAAATTCGCCACCGACATCACCGCCGACAAACTGCGCGCGGCGGAGTTTGAGAGCAAGGTCAACGCCATCAGCCGCAGCCAGGCGGTGATCGAGTTTGACCTCGACGGCAATGTGCTCACCGCCAACGAGAATTTCCTCGAAACCTTCGGCTATGCGCTGAAAGACGTTCAGGGCCATCACCACAGCATGTTCTGCGAACCGGCCCATGCCAATTCGCATGAATACCGTGCCTTCTGGCATCGTCTGGCCCGGGGCGAGTTTGAACATGGCGAATATCTGCGCCTTGCCCGCGGCGGCCGCGAGGTCTGGCTGAACGCCACCTACAACCCGATCTTCGACATCTCCGGCAAGCCGGTGAAAGTGGTCAAATATGCCACCGACATCACCGCCGACAAGCTGCGCAACACCGAGTTTGAAAGCCGTGTCGCCGCGATCAGCCGGGGGCAGGCCGTCATCGAATTTGATCTCGACGGGCGCGTGGTGGCGGTGAATGAGAATTTCCTGCGCGTCATGGGCTATTCCGAGCGCGAGATCCTCAATCAGCACCATTCGATGTTCTGCTCGGATGAGCATATCAAATCGCAGGAATACCGCGATTTCTGGCTGGCGCTGAACAAGGGCGAATTCCGCACCGGGCGCTATCACCGCATCGGCAAATTCGGCCGCGATGTCTATATTCAGGCCACCTATTCGCCGATCTTCGACACCAAGGGCCAGCCGATCCGCGTGGTGAAATACGCCCAGGATGTCACTGAACAGGTCAATCTGGAAAATGCCATCCGCGCCAAGGCAGGCGCAATGATCGAAACCGTCAGCCTGCTCTCGGGCTCGATCGCCGATATCACCGGCTCGACCTCGACCGCGCTCGGCCAGGCCAATCAGACCGAAGCCAATGCCAATGAAGGTGCCGAGGCGCTGAACAACGCCATCGAGGCGATTGACCTGATCCAGCGGTCCTCGGCCGAGATCTCGGAAATCGTCAAGGTTATTGCCGAAATCGCCAATCAGACCAACCTTCTCGCCTTCAACGCCGCGATTGAGGCGGCCCGCGCCGGGGAACATGGCGTCGGCTTCTCGGTGGTGGCCGATGAGGTGCGCAAACTGGCCGAACGCTCGTCCGGGGCGGCGCAGGAGATCACCAAGCTGATTTCGGAATCCGTTTCGCGCGTGACCCAGGGGACCGAGCGCTCGCAACTGGCCCGCGCCGCCTTCCAGCGCATCGTGCAAAGCGTGACGATGACCGGCAGCTCGATCGAGCGGATCTCGCATTCCGCCGATACCCAGCGCGATGTGTCCGAGAATGTCGTCACCCTGATCAATGAGTTGGCCGAAGCGGCCCGCGTCACCACCAAAAGCAAGGCCGCCTGAACGCCCGCGTCTTGCCAAGGAGCCCGCCGATGATCCACACCCCGCCGCCCTCGCCCTCGCTCCTGACCACCGCCACAGGCATTGTGGCGGCGGGCGAGGCGCCGAAAAGTCTGATCTTCGGCATCATGCGGCTCGGGCGGGCGCTGGTCGCCCTGCCCGCCGCCGCGATCCGCGAAGTGGTGCCCTGCCCGGCGGAACTCTCGGCGCTGGCCACCCCGTCGGATTGTCTGCGCGGCGCGATTGAACTGCGCGCCGAGGCGATCCCGGTGGTGGATGTGGCCCGCTACTGTGGCCAGGAGCCCTGCGGCGAGGGCAACCCGCTGGTGGTGATCCTCTGGCATGAGGAGCAGCTGGTGGGGCTGATGGCGGATGGTGTCTCTGACATTGCCACCATCCGTCCGCAGGACCTGCGCCCGCTGCGCCATGCCAGCATGGGCGGCAACCTCCTCGTCACCGGCACCTTCATGCTGGCCGGGCAACTGGTCAATGTGATCGACCCTTCCGCCATTCTGGCGCTGCCGGGGGTGCCGCATGTCGGCGCCGCCAACCATGACAATTCCGCCCTGGCGGGCCGCATCGTGCGCCCGAATGTGGTGTTCCGCTCGGGCGGCATCTGCCTCTCGGTGCCCGCGCATGAGGTGGACGCCACCGTCCCCGAAAGCCCGATCATCTCCAGCCCGCTGATGGTCGGCGATTGCGAGGGGATCTTGCACTATCACGGCCAGGAAGTGCCGCTGATCGACACTGTTTCGGCCTTTGGCATCGGTCATCCGCCGCCTCGGCCCCGCCGGGCCGCCGCCATCATCCTGCGTTTTCCCGATGACGGCCTCCTCGCGCTGCGCATCGACGAGGTGGTCGACATCGCCCGTCAGGATGAAAACGACATCCTCTCAATGCCGCCCGGCCTGATCTCGCGCGGGGATCTCTACCGCGGCATCTATGTGAACAAGGCCAATGAGCGGGTGCTGGTGCTCGATGCCGAAGCCTGCCGCGCCGAGCCGGATTTCCTGCAGCTGGCCAGCCTGACCAAACCCATCGGTGCCGCGCTGAAATCCGCCACCGCCGCGAAAATTTCCGCCACCGAAGGCCCGGCCCAGAGCGTCGAAGACGGCGCGCCGCAGCATTACCTGCTGGCCAATTGCGGGCTGCAATTCGCCACCCTCGTCGATGCGGTCTCCGAGGTCATCGGCCTGCCCGAGGCGGCGCATCATGCCAATCCCGGCGGCGATGGCTTTCTCTGCGCCATCAACCACCGCAACCGCGTGGTGCCGATCTATTCACTGGCCCGGCTGATGTGGGCCGAACCCAGCCGCGACACCACCCGCGCCGCCGTGCTTCTGGTGCGGATGGGGCAGGTCACCGTCGGTTTCGCGGTGAATGAGTTGCATTCCATCCGCCGCGCCAGCCTGTTCTCGCGTGGCAAGGGGGCGCATGGCATCCCCCGCACGATGGAGGCGCTCGACACGATCCTGCTGCAAGAGGGCGACCGTCGCCCCTGCGTGCCGGTGATTGATCTCACGGCCATCGCCCGGACTCTGGGCGGCGGCTTTGGCGGCGCGGCTGCCAGCGGCGGCGGCGGGCTTGATCCCGCCCTCGCGCAGGCTGCCGCCGAAAAGGCCGCCCTCGAAGACGCCTTCTTCAACGAAGCCTGGTAATCCCGCGGCGCCCCGGCCCCGGCCGGAGCGCCGCTTTTTGCGATCTGACCCCGTTAACCAGTATTCCGCATGTCGCGGCACCCCCGTTTCAGGAGACATCCAATGTCCAAGCCCGCCCTCCGCTTCAATGCCAAGTCCCTGTACTGGCGCGCGACCCTCGTGTCTTGTGTCGGCCTGGTCTTGCTCTGCCTCACCCTTGGTGCTCTGGACATCCGCTCCGAGCTGAAACTGACCCAGGCGCATCTCAGCAACCAGATCGAAGATTTCAACCCGGTTCTGGGCTATATCGCCGCGCAGAGCCTGAGCAGTGACGCGCCCGACATGGCCCGGCAGCTGCTGCAAAGCACGCTGGATCACTCCGACGGTCTGGTGACCGCAGCCTATATCACCCGCCTCGACGGCACGCCGTTCCTGACCCTCGGCGCCACCGCCGACACGGCACTGTTGCAGCCCCTCATCGATCAGGCGCGCAGCAGCAACGCCGCGGTCCTCAGCGCCGATGGCCGCAATGGCGCCCTGCCCGTCCATCTTGAAACGCCGGAGGGGAACGGCCCGACGCTGGGCTATCTCGCCACCTCCTGGACACCCGAGCCGCTGATCGCGGCGCATGCGCATGACACCGCCGTCAATGCCGGGCTGACCCTGATCGGGTTGGTGCTGGTGCTTGCCCTCTCTGCCTTTGGCATGAGCCGCCGCATCGCCCGCCCCGTCGCGCAGCTGACCGCGCTGACCGACCGCCTGCAGCGCGGTGATTTTGCCACCAGCTTTGGCGCGACCCACCGCCGCGACGAAATCGGCGATCTGGCCCGCGCGCTGGAAAACCTCCGCGACACGCTCGCCCGTTCGGCCGAATATGCCCGCGAAGCCGCCTTCAAGGCCTCGGCCGTCGAGGGCACCTCGGCCTCGCTGATGCTCGCCGACCGCGACTTCAACATTCTCTACACCAACCCCGCCGCGCGCGAGATCCTCGATCACCACGCCGCAGCGATCAAGGCCCGGGTGCCCCATTACGACCCGAAAAAGGTCGTCGGCTCGAACATGGACATCTTCCACGACGGGATCGAGCGCGCCCGCGCCCGGCTGTCGGACCCGAAAAACCTGCCCTTCCTCACCGGTCTGCGCTTTGGCCGCACCAACCTGACCATCGAGGTCAGCGCTGTCTACAACCAGAAGGGCGAGCATGACGGCTTTGTCGTCGAATGGAAGGATGTCACGGCCGAGCAGCGCAATGCCGCGATCATCACCGCCATCGACCACGATCAGCTGCGCGCCGAATTCTCGCCCGAGGGCAAGCTGGAGCTGGCCAATGCCACCTTCTGCAAGCTGCTGGGCATGACGCCAGACCAGGTCGCCGATCAGGACTTTTCGGCTCGGTTCCAGCACGAATCGGCCGCAGGCAAACCCGTCTTCGCCCGCCTGAAGGCGAATGAGCCGGTGCATGGCACACTGACCCTGACCCGCCCGGGTGCCGATCCCTTGCTGATCGACGGCGGCTTCAGCGCGATCACCGACCGCTCGGGCAAGGTGCAAAGCTATGTGCTGCTCGCCGCCGATGTCACCGCCCGCCGCACCGCGGAACGGGCCGTTGAACAGGCCCGCAGCGCCACGGAAGCGGCACAAAAACGTGTCGTGGAAGGTCTCTCTTCCGCCCTGAATGCGCTGTCGGACGGCGATCTGACCGTCTCGCTGAACGAGCGCTTTGCCGACGAATACGAAGGGCTCCGCGCCAATTTCAATCAGGCCATCGGCAAATTGCTTGAGGCGCTGCGCGCGGTCGTTGAAAGCGCCACGGCGATCAATTCCGAAGTGGCCGAGATTTCTTCGGCCTCCGACGATCTGTCGCGCCGCACCGAACAGCAGGCCGCCACGCTGGAGGAAACCGCCGCCGCGCTGGATGAGCTGACCTCCTCGGTCACCTCCGCCTCCGAAGTCGCCGGTCAGGCCCGCAAGCTGGTGAGCGAGGCCCGCGACCGCGCCGAAAGCTCGGGCCAGGTCGTGCGGCAGGCTGTGGATGCGATGGGCGCCATCGCCGAAAGCTCGGACAAGATCTCGAAAATCACCAGTGTGATCGACGAAATCGCCTTCCAGACCAACCTCTTGGCGCTGAACGCAGGCGTCGAGGCGGCGCGGGCGGGCGAAGCCGGGCGCGGCTTTGCGGTTGTTGCCTCCGAGGTCCGCGCGCTGGCGCAACGCTCCTCGGATGCGGCCCGGGAAATCGCCGATCTGATCTCCTCCTCCTCCGCCCAGATCCGCCGCGGCGTCAATCTGGTGGGCGAAGCCGGTCAGGCCATCGGCTCGATCGAAGACTACGTCCGGCAGATCTTTGGCTCGGTCAACGAAATCGCCGCCTCCTCCACCGAGCAGAGCGCCGGTCTGGCCGAGATCAACATCGCGGTGAACCAGCTCGATCAGAACACTCAGCAAAACGCCGCGATGTTCGAGGAAACCTCGGCCGCCAGCCAATCGCTGCGCGGTCAAGCCGAGGTGCTGGCCGAGATGGTGCAGCATTTCAGCATCGGCGCGGCGGGCGCCAGCCGGGCGGGCAGCTGGTCGGACCGGGCCGCCTGAGCCGCACCCGCCCATGAAGAAACGCCGCCCCATCGGCTGACACAGCAGAGGGGGCGGCGCACGCAAACGGTTTGGGGGCCCTGCGCCCCCTTAACCAAGTCTTCAGTTTCACAGGAAAATTGGGTCAAATTCGTGGTATAGACTCAGGTCAGATATTCATCTGACGAAAGTTGCTGCCATGTCCGCGATCCAACCGATCTCTGACGCCTCAGCAGTCAGCCATCTGCCCGCCATCAGTTCGGGCAGCGGCTCGGTTGCGACGGCGCCTTCCGCTGCCAAAGCCGCCGGCACCCTGTCGGCGGCCCTGCCCGCTTTTGCGATGCCCTCCGAGCCCGAGCCTGTCCCCGTGGCCGAGATCTCCGCCGCGAGCAGCCATTCCGTCCAGCTCGGCGTCAGCATGGCGGCGGCGCTTGCCGCCGACAATGCCCAGGCCACCTCGATCACCACGCCGCTGCCCGAGCGGGCGGTGCGGTTTCAGCCGGTCAGCCCGCTGATCCCGCCCTATTACCCCTCGCATGTGGACCCGAATCTCTCCCCGGCCGAGACCGAGGCGAGCACGCGCAACACGCTGACCAACGTCAAGTTCTGACCCGGATTCCGGGTCAAAACAGTCTCTGTGCTGGCGGTTTTCAGCGTTTCTTGAACGCATCCATCAGCGCGGCGCCAAAGCTGCCGGTGTCGCTCGCCTTGCCCTGCGGGGCGGCGGAATAGCTGCCGCCCTTCGGCGCAGGCTTGCGGCCCTGCCCGGGCTTGCTCCCGACGAACTTGCCCTTCGGCCCCTCCATCTGCGCCCGCTCGGCCTGCACCGCCGCCGCATCCGAGCGCATGGACAGCCCGATCCGCTTGCGCGGCGCGTCCACCTCGACCACCCGCACCTTCACCACATCGCCGGCTTTCACCACCTCATGCGGATCCTTGACGAAACGGTCGGCCAGCTGGCTCACATGCACCAGCCCGTCCTGATGCACGCCAATGTCCACAAAAGCCCCGAAAGCCGCCACGTTCGTCACGGTTCCTTCCAGCAGCATCCCCGGTTTCAGGTCCTTGATGTCCTCAACCCCCTCGGCAAAGGTCGCGGTCTTGAACTCCGGCCGCGGGTCGCGTCCCGGCTTCTCCAACTCGGCCAGGATGTCCTTCACCGTCGGCAGGCCGAAGCGTTCATCGACGAAATCGCGCGGCTCCAGCCGCCGCACCACGCTCGGATCGGCCATCACGCTGCGCAGATCGCGGCCACAGGCCTTCACGATCCGCCGCGCCACCTCATAGGCCTCCGGGTGCACGGAAGAGCCATCCAGCGGCTCCTTACCATCGCGGATCCGCAGAAAACCCGCGCATTGCTCAAAGGCTTTCGGCCCCAGCCGCGCGACCTTCAGCAGATCTTTCCGGGTGGCAAAGGCACCGTTCGCATCGCGGTGCGCCACGATCGCATCGGCGAGCCCGGCGCCAATCCCCGCCACCCGCGCCAAAAGCGGTGCCGAGGCGGTGTTCAGATCCACGCCCACCGCGTTCACCGCATCCTCAACCACCCCATCCAGCGAGCGGCTCAGCCGGTACTGGTCCACATCATGCTGATATTGCCCGACGCCAATCGACTTCGGCTCGATCTTCACCAGCTCGGCCAACGGGTCCTGCAGCCGCCGCGCAATCGACACCGCCCCCCGGATCGAGACATCGAGGTCCGGGAATTCCGCCGCCGCCAGCGCCGAGGCGGAATAGACCGAGGCCCCCGCCTCCGAAACGATCACCTTGGTCGGCTTTTTCACCGTCGCGGGCATCATCGCCAGCAAATCCGCCACCAGCTTCTCGCTCTCGCGGCTCGCGGTGCCGTTGCCAATGGCGATCAGGTCCACTTTATGCTTTTGAATCAACGCCCCCAGCACCGCCTGCGCCCCGCGCAGATCGTTTTTCGGCTGGAACGGATAGATCGTCGCCGTGTCCAGCACCTTGCCGGTGCCATCAATCACCGCCACTTTGCAGCCGGTGCGGATGCCCGGATCAAGCCCGAGCGTCGCCCGCCCGCCCGCCGGTGCGGCAAGCAGCAAGTCTTTGAGATTGCGGGCAAAAACATGAATGGCCTCCGCCTCGGCCCGCTCGCGCAACTCGCCCAGCAGATCGATGGAGAGCGAGCTGCGCAGTTTCACCCGCCAGCACCAGCCCGCCACCTCCGCCAGCCAGAGATTCCCCGGGGCCTGCCCCTGCGCGCCCAACACGCCCCGCGCCATCGCCTCCAAAGGCTCTGCCTCCGCCGCCAGATCCAGCGTCAGGAACCCCTCGTTCCGGCCGCGGAAAATCGCCAGGGCCCGGTGTCCGGCGATTTTGCCAAATGCCTCCGCATGGTCGAAGTAATCGGAAAACTTCGCGCCTTCGGCCTCTTTCCCCTCGACCACTTTCGCCGCGACAAAGGCATTGGCGCGCAGATGCTGCCGCGCCCGCGCCAGAAGGTCGGCATTCTCGGCCAGCCCCTCGGCCACAATGTCCCGCGCCCCCTCCAGCGCCGCTTTCACATCCGCCACCGCCTCGGTCACATAGGCCTCGGCCAGCTTCGCCGGCACCTGCGTCCGGTCGGCCAGGATCGCCTCGGCCAGCGGCCCGAGGCCGTTCTCCCGCGCGATCATCGCCCTTGTGCGCCGTTTCGGCTTATAGGGCAGATAGATATCCTCCAGCTCGGCCTTGGTCAGCGCCCCGGAAACCTTCGCCTCCAGATCCTCGGTCAGCTTGCCCTGATCCTTGATCGAACCCAGGATCACCGCCCGCCGCGCCTCCAGCTCGCGCAGATAGGCCAGCCGCTCGGCCAGATTGCGCAACTGGGTGTCATCAAGGCCACCCGTCACCTCTTTGCGGTAGCGCGCCACAAACGGCACGGTGGCGCCGCCGTCCAGCAGCTCGACCGCCGCCACCACCTGCTCGGGCCGCGCGCCGATCTCGGCGGCAATCAGGGCGGGGATCCGGCGGACGGGGTCAAGTTTCGGGGTCATCTTCGGCCTCTTGATTCTGGTCTGGAGCGACAGGGCTACACAATCGGCCCGCCCCCGGAAAGAGTCGAGCATACATCCGGCGGCCCGCCGCTCACGGCGCGGGCGAAACCCCGATGACGATCGGATGCAGATGCCACAGCACCACCCAGAGCATCAGCCCCGCCCCGATCCGCCACAGCGGCCAGCCCCGCGGCCAGCGCCCGGCAGCAAAGGGCAGGATCCGCGTCCCCGCCACCTGCGCATCCCAGACCGCCGGTGCCACCGCCCGCCGCCGCGCCTCCATCGGGCCTATGCCCAGCAACGAAAACGTCACTATTCCACCGAATTGAGCCACATGCGCGACATCCGCATTCACCAAAAGATGCATCGCGCCCCAGATCGCCAGCGCCACCAGCAAAGGCTGGCGGGTGATCGCCACAATCCCCGGCCGCGCCGGATCAAAGCCCGTGCTGCGCCCCTCAAAGGCAAAGGGATTGGGCGCATAAATGCCCGAAACCGCCAGAACAGAGACGAATGGCATCGCCAGATTGACCAGCCAGCGCATCCAGGGCTGCGGCGCCCATATCTCCACAAAGGGCGCCCGCCCCGCCGCCATCAGCAGCCAGTAGAACAGCGCCAGCGACCCCAGCCCAAAAACCGCGCCATAGCCGCGACGCCCCAGAATGCGGCGCAACGCCGCCTTAAGTCCCGACAGAGACGGCACCGCATGCAGGGCCAAAAACGCCACTGCGGCCCCGCCAAATTCCACCCAGTCGTGCATCATCCCCTCCTCGCCCGCGCCTCACCCTCAGACCCATTTGGCGCCCCGATGGCCGCCGCCCCTTGCACCCTTTCGCGCGAATGTGGAACATTGCACGCAACCTGAGGAGGCTCCCATGACCGATCCGCGCCTGACCCGGGCCTTGGCCGCCATCGACAGCGCCAATGCCGCCGACCCGACGCTGGAAGACGGCCGCCCCGCCGCCCTGCTCTATGGCGAGCGGATGAGCGCGGAACTGGCCCATCTCTTCCCCGAAGCCGGGCCCGCCCTGCAAATTGCCGCCCGCGGCCAGCATATCGAACGCTGGCTGCTGCCCCGCAGCGCCTATCCCGAGGGGCGCGAAGGCTATCTGACCTGGCGCCGCGATCAGGGCCGCCGGCATGGCGAACGGGTGATGGGCATCATGGCCGAGGCGGGCTTTACCACCGAAGAGCAGGAAGCCGTCGCCCGCATGCTGCGCAAGGAGGGCCTGAAACGGGATCCGCTGGTGCAGTCGCTGGAGGATGTGATCTGCTTCGTCTTCCTGCGGTTCTATTTCCGCGATTTCGCGGCGAAACATCCGCCGGAAGAGTTGCAGCGCATCGTGGAAAAGACCGCCCGCAAGATGTCTCCCACCGGCCGTGCCCGGGTGCTCGCCGAATTCGCGCTGCCCGAGGTTTTCGCCCTCGCCTTCCGCGACTGAACGGTTATCTAATTGATATATATAGAAAACCCCGGAATCTCCGGGGTTTTTCGATGCCCTGCGGCTGGTTTCGCTGCGAAACCTCAAATCGGCTCCAGCAGGCGGGTGATCTCAGCCATCACCACTTCCAACAGGCCCGCATCCACCACTTTGCCGCGCAGCCGGATCGAATAACCATCCTCATGCGCCACCCGCTCCATGGTGATGCCATTCGCCAATGCGACCCGTTCCTGCGCCGGTGCCGCCTTCGCTTTCGCCTTCGGACGGCCGCCCCGCGCGGGCTCGCGCGTCACCGCTTCGGCTTCGCTCAACACCGGCTCCATCACCAGCATCTCGGTCAGCGGATCCACCCCCTGCCCTTCGTTCAGCGCCGCCCGAAGCTTGGCCCCAAAGCCCAGCCGCAGCGCCGCCGCCAGCCGCAGCCCGTTGCGCTCAGAGAGATCGGTCGGGAAATTCAGCGTCCCGCCCAGCTCTTCATGCACCACCGCAAAGGAACGGATCTTGGACCGCTTGGCCTTTGACGCCGTCGCAAAGATCACATCCACCGCCTGATCGGCGCTGGCAAAAGCCCCGCGTTCCGCCGCCACCACCGCGATCCGGCCCCGCTCATAGGGGGTCAGCTGCTCGCGGATTTCGTTCTCTTCCACCATCGCCGCATAGGCACCGCCCGGCAGCGCATCCACCCGCACCAAGGCTCTAACATGGCTGAATCGAGCCGGATTCTCATGCTGCAGCGCCTGCAAAGCCGTCACCCGGCGCCAGCCGGAGATCAGCCCGTATTTGCCATCCGGCAGCGCCACCACTTCGATCGGCAGCCGCTGACCGCTCATCCGCAGCGAGGATTTCAGCTCGTCCATATCATCGGCGGAAACGATCATCCGGTCACGGGTGATATGGTCGGTCTGGATCCGCTCCAGCGGCAGATCAAGGATCAGCCGCCCCTCCTCCTGGGCGCAGCGATAGGCTTCGGCGGCGGTGAAATCCCGTGCCACTTCCGTCCGCTGCGCCACCGGCAGAGGGTCACGCGCCTGGGCGGTCTCGGCCGCGATCTGCGCGATGGGCGCGGCAAAGGCGGCCCCCATCGCCGGTTTCGCCGCGAAACCAGCCTCCAGCGCTTCAAGATCCATCGGATCGGGGGCGTCGAGCCTTCTGCGTTTGGCCATGCTCTTTCCTCCTGTTATTCAGCCGACTCTGCGGCCGCTTCCTGCGCATCACGCCACCAGGCGCCCAGCAGCAGTTCCTTGAACTCGGCATAGGTCCGGTCAAAGGCCTCGCGGCCGCGCAAATAGGTGTCGCGGTTGAAATCCCGGGGATCGGCCTCGTAGATGCCGTTCACCTGTTCGCCCGCCTGCCCCACCAGCGCGGTGAATTCCTGCCGGTAGGCATTCATGAAATCGCCGAAATAGGCCTGAATCACATTGGCCAGATCGGTCTGCTGGCTGGCGTCAAAGCGGGTGATGATGGCGCGGACCACATCCCATTCAAACTTCACCTCCGGCAGGCCCGCAATACGGCGCCCGGCATTTTCACCATCCTCGATGCTGGCAAAGGTGGAATAGAGCATGTCGAAGAACCGCCCCGTCGAGTCAAACTCCAGGAAAGACGCGCCAAGCGGCACCAGCAGAATATCCGCTGCCGACAGTGAATTAATCGTCAAATAGCCGAGCGCGGGCGGCGTATCGAGGAAGATGATGTCATACTCATCCAGCACACCCGAGCCGCTGAAGAAATTCCCCAACGCATCCCAGAGCGGCCAGGTCCGCAGCCCCATCCGCCAGACCGGAATCTGGAACTCCGCCCAATAGAGGTTCAGCTGCGCGCCGATCAGATCAATATTGGGCCAATGGGTTTTCTGGATCAGGTTTCGCGGCGAAACGTTCAGCGCTTCGGTCAGCGTCTCATCCAGCGGCAATGCCGCCACGCCCTGCGCCGCCCGCACCAGGTTCTCCGCCTGCACCGCCTGCGCGTAATCCTGCGCGATCAGCGGAAAAACCGTCTGCCACTCATCCTCGATCTTGCCGCCAAACAGCGAGGTGAGCGAGCCCTGGCTGTCCAGATCAATGCAGAGCACCTTGTACCCGTCCAGCGCGGCGGCCATTGCCAGATGCGCGCAGGTGGTGGTCTTGCCGGAGCCGCCCTTGAAATTCGCCACCGCCACCACTTTCGCGGGCAGCCCCTCGGGCCGCCAGGGGCGGTATTGTTTGGTGGAGGACCCTTCGCGCGCGAAATGGTCGCGCAGCGCCAGCACTTCCTCCAGCGTGTACCAGCGGGTGCCCCCCTCCGCCTCGCCCTGCGGCAGATCCGGGTTCTGATTGATGACGCGGCGCAGATGCGCAGGCGCCACCGGGATCATGTAGCGGGTGATTTCCCAGACCGAAAAGCGGCGCAGACGTTTGGTGCCGTCGGGCGCATAGCCCCGGCGGGCCAGGTCGTCACGGCCGCGGCCACAGAAGGCAGCGGCTTTGGCAAAGCGGGCGGTATCCACCGGGGCGCCCAAACGCTCTGCCGCGCGGGCGGGATCCATGCCAAGATGCGGGGGAATCGGAGACTCGGGTTTGCGTGTCATGTTCGCCTGTTTCGCCTCATGTTCGGCCTTTGGCCTGTTATCCGCCAAAATATCGCACATCGAGTGGCATTCGCAAACCCACTAAATGAAAGCCCCTGATTTCGCCTGAGGTACGGTTTCGCCGCGAAACGCAGGTACCTGAAGAATTCTTCCAGAGTGAAAAGCACAACAATGGTTTTTCTTCTTTTCAGATCTTTAAGAGCTTTGAGAAGACAAACCAGAATTAAATCAAAGCGATAAGGCGCATCTGGTACCCATCAACAGGGGCAGGGGAACCCATCTGCGGGGGAATAGGTACCCTTCTCCGGGGGCCGAGGTTCCCGAATCCGGGGGGCTGGGTACCCGAATCCGGGGGCGTCTTTTGCGGTGTTTTCCGGCTCCAAAGCGAAGATTTTGCGCGGTTTCGGCGCCTGGGACGAGGATTAATCGGGTTCGCAGACCGAGGAATGGCCGTAGATGGCCCTCAGGTACCCATCTACGGGAGGCGGCAACCCGGAATCGGCGCAAAAACTAGGAACCTCAAACAGGATTGTTGCCGGATGCCTTTTGTGACATTCTCAGCCTCCAAGAGAGACTCGGCGTCAGGCCGGCAGCGGGCAGGATGACAAAATGCGGCAGGCGGAACCGATCCCGCAGGAGATGTTGACCGGTGCGCTGAAGCGCGGCGCGGTCAAAAAGAATGTGGCGGCGATCCATGTCTCCGGCAAGCTGACGCTGCTGCAGCGCAAGCTGTCGAATGTGTTGTTGCTCAATGCCTATGACGCGCTGATTTCGCAGCCCAAACATCAGATCGACGCCCGCACCCTCGCCCTGATGATCGGCTATAATTCCAACGATACCGCCACCCTGCGCGACGCCTTGCGCGGTCTCGCCGAGACGGTGGCCGAGTGGGACATGCTCGATGAAAAGGGGCGGCAGGAATGGGGCGTCTCGTCCCTGCTCTCTTATGCCAAGCTGCGGGGCGGCATCTGTGAATATGCCTATTCACCGGCTTTGGCGGAAAAGTTGCATGATCCCAAGGTCTTCGCGCTGATCAATCTGAATATTCAGCGTCGTTTCAGCTCGGGCCACGGGCTGGCGCTCTATGAAAACTGCTACCGTTTCGTGCGCACCGGTTCGACCGGCTGGTGGCCGTTGGAGACTTTCCGGCGGCTGATGGGGGTGGATGACAGCGCCTATTACGAGACGTTCAAACACCTGAATGCCAAGATCATCAAGCCCGCCGTGGATGAGGTGAACCGCACCTCGAACATTGAAATCACGCCGGAATTTGCCAAAAAAGGCCGCACGGTGACCGAGATCCGCTTCAAGATCCGGGAGAACAAGCAGCTGGCGATGTTCGACATCGATGATGGCGAGGCGCTGCGCGGCAGCCCGGTCTATGAGCGGTTGCTGGCTTTGGGGGTTTCGGACCGTTTGGCGCGGCAATGGATGGCGGAACATGGCGAGGCGGCGGTGGCGGAAAAGCTCGCCTATGTTGCCGGGCAGGACGGGGTGAAAAGCCCGGTGGGGTATTTGCGCGCGGCTTTGGCAGGGGATTTCAACGCGCCCGCTGCGGTGGAAGCACCGGCACCGTCGGCAGAAGCACTGGCCTTGGCCGCCGCCCGCGCGGAGGCCGCCAAGCGCGCCGCCTCGGAGGAGGCGGCCCGTGACGCGGAACGGCTGCAGCGCAAGGCCCGTTTCGCGGCGGTGGAGCAGGCGGTTTCGCGGCGAAACCCCACCCAGCGCGATGCCGACAAACGGCTGTTCATGACCCGGCTGGAGGGCGAGCTGGAGCGTGAAGAGTTCCGCCGCCACGGCTGGACCTCTGCCTTGAATTCCCGCGCTATTTTCGCCTTTTGGGAAGAGATGATCCCCGGAATTTATGAAGACAGCTCAGCCGCCTGAGCCGATCCAGGCCCGCGTGTAGCGGACAGCTTCGCCGACGGCCGTTTCCAGATCCTTGCCTTGTGCCAATTGACAGGCGATGGCCGTGGCCAGCGTGCAGCCCGTACCCCGGCGTCCGCGCGGCGCGCGGGGCCCCGAGAAGGCGCGCGGTGGGGTTTCGCGGCGAAACAGCCAGTCTGTTACCCCCGGCCCCTCATCATGCCCGCCTTTCAGCAGCACCGCTAAGGTACCCGTTTGCAGGAGGATTGCGGCCTGTTCGGCGCGTTCCTCCGGGCTGCGGGCGAGGGGGCGCCCGGTCAGCTGCGCGGCCTCGGGCAGGTTCGGGGTGAGCAGCCTGGTGCGCGGAAACAGCCGCGCGCGCATGGTCTTGATGCCCTCGGGGTCGAGGAGGGCCGCGCCCGAGCTGGAGGCCAGCACCGGATCCAGCACCAGCGGCGCATTTGGCAGCGTTTCAGCCAGAACAGAGACTGTTTCGGCGGTTTTCAGCATCCCGAGTTTGATCGCCGCCAGCGGCCCGATTCCGGCGATCTGCTGTGCCAGCGAGCGGGAAGGGAGCGGGTAAATATCCCGCATTTCGCGGTCGCTTTGGGCGGTGACGGCGGTGATCACGGCATGGGTTTCCACCCCGTGATCACGGGCGGTGGCGAGGTCACGCAGCAGGCCTGCGGCGCCGGTGCCGTCGAATCCGGCGGCGATCAGAACCCGCAAACGGATACCCATAGACGCGCGCGGGCCTCCGGATCGGGGGCGGTGATCAGGTCGGTGACCACGGCGGCGCTGTCGGCTCCGGCGGTGAACACACCGGGCAGACGCTCGGGAGTCAGGCCGCCGATGGCGACGAGGGGGGTGCTGCCGAGGCGGGATTTCCAGCGGGTGAGTTTCTCGAGGCCCTGCGGTTGCCATTTCATCTTTTTCAGCAGCGTCGCATAGACGGGGCCGAGGGCGATATAGGCGGGGTTCAGCGCCTGTGCCCGCGTGAGTTCGGCGCGGTCATGGGTGGAGAGGCCGAGGCGGATGCCCGCGCGGGTGAGGGCGGGGAGATCGGCGGTGTCGAGGTCCTCCTGACCGAGGTGTATGAAATCGGCGCCCGCCTCCAGTGCCTCCTGCCAATGGTCATTGACCACAAGGGTGGCGTGATGGGCACGGCAGGTGGCTTGCGCGGCGCGGATCTGGGCGGGGACCTCGTGTGCCGCACCTTTGAAGCGGAGCTGCACGAGGCGGGCGCCTTGCGGCACGATGCGGGCGATCCAATCGGCATCGGGCAGGACGGGGTAGAAGCGGGGCAGGGGGGTCATGCCAGCACCGCCATGCCGAGGAGCGGGGTGGAGGGTTGCGCCATGTCGCGGGGCGGCATCAGGCCCGCCATATGGGCGGTGTGCCCGGCCTCGATCGCTTGCGCGAAGGCGCGGGCCATCGCCACCGGGTCACCCGCCTTGGCGACGGCGGTGTTGAGGAGCACGGCGTCATAGCCCATTTCCATCGCGCGGGCGGCCTGCGAGGGGGCGCCGAGGCCCGCGTCGATCACCAGCGGCACGCCGGGGAAATGCGCGCGCATGGAGGCGAGGGCCTCGGCGTGGCGGAGGCCCTGACCGGAGCCGATGGGCGCACCCCAGGGCATGAGAACCTCGCAGCCGGCGGCGAGGAGATGCTCGCCGACGATCAGATCTTCGGTGGTGTAGGGGAAGACCTGAAAGCCATCCTCGGAGAGGATGCGGGCGGCCTCGACCAGGGCGAAAGGATCGGGCTGGAGCGTGTCGGCATGGCCGATGACCTCCAGTTTGATCCAGGGCGTGCCGAGCAGTTCACGCGCCATATGGGCGGTGGTGACGGCTTCTTTGACCGTGTGACATCCGGCGGTGTTGGGCAAAAGCCGCGCGCCGCTGGATTGCAGGATCGGCCAGAGACCGGCGCCGCCGGGGCCTTCGCGGCGCAGGGAAACGGTGATGACGCCCGCGCCGGAGGCGGCGATGGCCTGGGTGAGCACCTCGGGCGAGGGATAGCCTGCGGTGCCGAGCATCAGGCGCGAGGGGAGGGTGGTGCCATAGAACTGCATGTCAGCCCCCCTGCATCGGGGTCAGAACCTCGATCCGGTCGCCATCGCGCAGGGGGGTTTCGCGGCGAAACCCGGCGGCGATGAAATCACCATTGAGGGCGGTGGCAACGGGGCGGTCTGCGAAGCCGAGTTCAATGAGGGCTTCGGCGAGGGTGGTGGCCGTGGTCTCGGCCGGGCGGCCGTTCAGGTCAATGCGCATGGGGTGGCTTTCGATTCGGTGAAGAGGGCGAGCGCCTCGGCGGCCAGGGCCGGGGCGAGGAGGAAGCCGTGACGGTAGAGGCCGTTGATCTGCAGCGTGTCGCCTGCCCGCGTGACGCGGGGGCGGTTGTCGGCATAGGCGGGGCGCAGGCCGGTGCCGGTCTCGATCACCGAGGCCTCGGCAAAGGCCGGGTGCAGGGTATAGGCGGCGGAGAGAAGCTCCATCAGCGTGCGGGCGGTGATCGGGCGCGGGTCGCTGCTTTCGACCATCGAAGCGCCTATCATGTATAATCCGCTGCCTCGTGCCACTATATATAGTGGAAAACGGGGGTGCAGCAGGCGGATGGTGCGGCTGATCGCGAGGTCGGGGCTGCGCAGGATCGCCATTTCGCCGCGCACGGCGCGGAGGTTGGGGATACGGTCCTGTGCGGTGATGCCGCGACAGTCGATCACCGCGCCCTGGGGTGTTTCGGTGCAGCCAAAGCGAAAGCGGCCGCCCATGTCGCGGATGCGGGTGGTGAGGGCGGCGAGTGCGGTGCGCGGGCAGAGATGCGCCTCGTCTCTATAGTAGAGCGCGGTGGTGAAGCGCCCGGCAAGGTCGGGCTCAAGCGCGGCGATATCGGGGGCGGTGAGGGTTTCGTGGCCGGTGGTGCGGGCGGCGAAACGGCTGAGCTCGGCGCGGTCGCGCGGGGCGGCGAGGGCGATGGTGCCGCGGCGTTCGACGCCCGGGACGCGGGCGGCCCACCAGTCGGTGCAGCCCGCCGCCCGGGCGATGACATCGGGCGGCGCGCCGTCCGCCTCGCAGCCGGGGGCGAGCATGCCGCCCGCCAGCCAGCTCGCGCCGCGCGGGTCGGCGTGACGGTCCTGCACCGTGACGTCAAACCCCGCCTCAAGGAAGGTGGTGGCGGCGCAAAGCCCCGCCACCCCGGCCCCCAGAACGGTGACCTGCATGTTCAGCCGTCCTTTTTATCCGTGGGCAGGTAAATCTCGCCCTGTTCGCGGAATTTGGCGGCCATTGCCTCCATGCCTTCCTTTTGCGCCTCGGCGCGGATGTCATGGCTGATCCGCATCGAGCAGAATTTCGGCCCGCACATCGAGCAGAAATGCGCGGTTTTATGCGCCTCTTTCGGCAGGGTCTCGTCGTGGAAGGAGCGGGCGGTATCGGGATCAAGCGAGAGGTTGAACTGATCCTCCCAGCGGAATTCGAACCGCGCGCGGGAAAGCGCATCATCGCGGGCCTGCGCGCCGGGGTGACCCTTGGCGAGATCGGCGGCATGGGCGGCGATCTTATAGGTGATGACGCCGGTTTTCACATCATCGCGGTCGGGCAGGCCCAGATGCTCCTTGGGGGTGACATAGCAAAGCATGGCCGTGCCGAACCAGCCGATCATCGCGGCGCCGATGGCCGAGGTGATATGGTCATAGCCCGGCGCGATATCCGTGGTGAGCGGCCCGAGGGTGTAAAACGGCGCCTCGCCGCAGGTGGCGAGCTGCTTGTCCATATTCGCCTTGATCTTGTGCATGGCGACATGGCCCGGCCCTTCGATCATCACCTGACAGCCATGCGCCCAGGCGATCTGCGTCAGCTCGCCCAGGGTTTCCAGCTCGGCAAATTGCGCGCGGTCATTGGCATCGGCAATGGAGCCGGGGCGCAGACCGTCGCCCAGCGAGAAGGAGACGTCATAGGCGCGCATGATTTCGCAGATGTCCGCGAAATGCGTGTAGAGAAAGCTTTCGCGGTGATGGTGCAGGCACCACTTGGCCATGATCGAGCCGCCGCGCGAGACGATGCCGGTGACCCGGGTTGCGGTGAGCGGCACATAGGCGAGGCGCACGCCCGCATGGATGGTGAAGTAATCCACCCCCTGTTCGGCCTGTTCGATCAGCGTGTCGCGGAAAATCTCCCAGGTCAGGTCTTCGGCGATGCCGTTCACCTTTTCCAGCGCCTGATAGAGCGGCACGGTGCCGATGGGGACCGGGGAATTGCGGATGATCCATTCGCGGGTGTTGTGGATGTTGCGGCCGGTGGAAAGGTCCATCACCGTATCGGCGCCCCAGCGGATCGCCCAGACCAGCTTCTCGACCTCTTCCTCCATCGAGGAGGTGACGGCGGAAGTGCCCATATTGGCATTGATCTTCACCAGGAAGTTGCGGCCGATGATCATCGGCTCCAGCTCCGGGTGGTTGATATTGGCCGGGATGATCGCCCGGCCGCGGGCGATTTCGTCGCGCACAAACTCCGGCGTCACCAGATCGGGGATCGAAGCACCGAAGTCTTCGCCGTCGCGGGGGGCGGTGGCGGTGCGGGCCATATTCTCGCGGAGGGCGACATACTCCATCTCGGCGGTGATGATCCCGGCGCGGGCATATTCATATTGGGTGGGGGCGGCACCGTTCCTGCCGCGCAGCGGCTGCCGTTTGGCGGGGAATTCCGGGGTCAGTCGGTCGCCGGTGACAAAGCCATTGTCGGCGGGGGTGATGCTGCGGCCGGTATAGGCCTCAGTATCGCCGCGCGCGGCAATCCATTCCGCCCGCAGGGGGGCCAGGCCCGCCGCGATGTCGATGTTGGCCGCGGGATCGGTATAGGCGCCCGAGGCGTCATACACGACCACCGGCGGCTCGCCCGCCGTGGGGTGCAGGGCGATCTCGCGCATCGGTACCCGGATTTGCGGGAAAAGCGTGCCCGGCAGATGGATCTTGCTCGAGGCGGGCAGGGGGCCCGTGGTGACGGTGGGCAGGGGGGACATCTGGTTCATCAAAGCCTCACATAGGTCTGCGTTGATGACCCGTGACGTGAGGCAGGAGCTGGGGGCATGCCCCCTTAAGATAGAGACGCCTCGAAAGGCGACATCGACCGCGTGCTTCCTACGCCAGTATCAACTGGGTCAGGTTCGAAGGGTCGCGTCACCGTGGGGTTGCCCCCACTGTCAGCCTCTCAGTCCCCTAGGTGGGACTCCCCCGACGTGAGGCGGAGAGTAGCAGGGGAAATCCGGGCGTCAACGGCGGTGTTGGGTTGCCGCACGCGTGAAGGCCAAAGCGCCCCTCATACAGCCCGCGCGCGTGGGGGTTGATGGTGCGGGGGCTCTGCCCCCGATCGCCTTTGGCGATTCCCCCGAGGTATTTGGGCCAA